>JADLBE010000203.1 GCA_020847915.1 Saprospiraceae bacterium
GGCGTGTTGAAAATGCGCTGGCGTGGCTGGTGAAACACCTAACCATTCCCCAGTTTCTCCCTGATTTTGTTGCCCACATTGCGCAAACGTAAGCCTAAAAGCACGAAAAACACGCCGAATATGGCGGCATAGAGTCCTATCCACCATACGATGGATATGGCGCCTGCAGTTGGGTTGATGAGCATCAAAACTCCTAGGGCAATGGAAACGAGACCGGCCAGTCCGAGCATCCATTCGTTTTCAATCTCTTTGCGCAATTTGATGGCGGCGAAAAACTCAAAAGTGCCGCTCAGGAGGCACCAAAGGGCGATGAACATCACCATGGTTGCAGCGCCAATGTCGGGACGAAGCAGCGCCAACAGGCCCAAAACAACACCGAGCCCGCCTTCCAGAAATACCGACCACCATTCGTCGTCTTCCCCACGCATCTGCCAGCCCAAAACAAGCGCCAGCAGTCCGTCGGCCAGAAAGAAGGCGCCCAGCATAACCACCATGGCGGTGAAGGTGACCTCAGGTCGCGTGAATGCAAAAAAGGCAAAAAGCAGCGCTACTAGGCCGCGAAGGATCAGCATCCACCAGAATCGGGACATCGTTTTCAGCATGGTTCTCGGTTTTGTTTCATGCCAAGGTAAAAACTTATTTGCCAATTACGTCTCTGGCGTACAACAATCGCTGCTGCCAGTATTTTGAAGTGGTAATGTTTTCCTCAATGACGCCCCTGCTGGTTGTGCTGTGGATGCAGTACACGTTTTTACCGTCGCGCCTGCTCACCATGGCCACGTGTGAAACGTCGCGGCCGTTTTCTGCAAAAAAAACAAGATCTCCTGGTTGCACCTTGCTGAGGGAGACTTCATTTCCCAAAACAGCCTGACCCCTGGATGCCGGGGTGATGGGAAAACCGAATCCTTTGTAAACAAAACTGGTGAAGCCGGAACAGTCGAAGCCGGTTTTGGGATTGGTTCCTGCGTATTTGTAAGGTGTTCCGATGTATTTTCGCGCATAATCGGCCATTTCCCTGCGTTTTTTCGAAACAGTTCCACTCGATGCCGGTGGTGTGGTTGTTGGTTTTGACGGCGAGGTGGGCGCCGGCTTGTCCGACGAAGATTTGTAATAAGAGACGGTGCCTTTTTTCGAACAGGATGCCGCCAGAAACAAAAAAAACAGCAAGGATAAAAATTGGAGCAAACGCATAGCAAACAAGATTAATATTTTATTTCACTTCGGTTCCACACTTCTCCGGAATAACCACGCTTTACCGTGATATCCGCATTCCCCATTCCCCATTCAAAAAAAGCCACCCCGTTTTAACGGAATGGCTCATGTATTAACTTTTTTTCATACCGGTAAGGTATGATGCGAAAACGCATTGTATTTTCTTTAACAATTACAATTGGGAGTCTGCAAACAAAGGCGCCTGATCGCTGATGACATCGCGGGCAAACAGGATGCGCGGTTTCCAGTACCTGGAAGTACTGATGTTTTCCACAACGATGCCACGCGAGCAAGTGCTGTGTACGCAGATGATGCCTTCGGCGGTGTTTTCAACCACCAAAGCAACGTGCTGGATGTAACCTTTGCCGCCGAAAAACACCAGGTCGCCTGGCAATACGTCGTTAAGGGAAATCCGTTTGCCCTGACGCGACTGCGTGCTCGAGCTGGAGGATACGTTGATGTTGAATTCTTTCAGGATGTAACGGGTAAAACCCGAGCAGTCGAAACCTGTTTTAGGGCTCTGTCCTGCGTATCGGTAGCGGAGTCCGGTGAAAGTTTGGGCCCAACCGGTAACCTGCTCGCGGAGCTGCATGATTTCAGCGCCTACTTCACGTGCTGGATTTTTGCCGGGGCTGTAAAAGGCTGAGGAGGAAACCCAAAATAGCAGAACCAGGCTACATGTGGCAATAAATTGAACTGAACGGTTGAAACGTTTTGTTTCGAACATCATAAGTGTGTAAGTTTAGTGAAGCAAACGGCCGCCGGGCCGTCTGTAGGGGATTAATCCCTGACGGGATGACAAGAAAAAGGCGATTCTTGGGCAATTATGGACTCCGAAATGGCTTGCGTGCGGCGGATATGTTCATGGAGAGGATTATGAAACCGGAGTCGATTTGGGATAATTTCCCTGCAAGCCGACGGCAAAGGTAGCAATTGCTTTCAAAAAACAATGCGTTTAAAACAAAAAATGGAACAAAGTCACAGGTTCAATACAAAATCATCGGCATCGGCGAGAAAGGGCAACTCGCGACGGTATTTATGTAAAAAATCCAAGGAAAGTTCTGTGGTAAAGACGCCTTTTTGGTCTTTCGGCGATAAAATTTCTTGTCCGGAACAATCCAGAAGCACCGAATCCCCGCCGTATTCGTAGCCGTTTCCATCGGTGCCGATGATGTTCACGCCTGCTGTAAATGCTTGATTTTCAATGGATCGCGCTGGAAGTAAGCTTCGCCAATGGTGCGCTCTGCGCGAGGGCCAGTTGGCCAGAAAAAAAATAAGGTCATACGGCTCCTTTTGCTGCCTGCTCCACACCGGAAACCGTAAATCGTAACAAATCATGGGACAAATGCGCCATCCCCGCCATTCAAAAACCAGACGTTGCGTACCCGCCGCATAGTGCTCGTGTTCACCGGCAAGTGCAAAGCGGTGCCGTTTGTCGTAATGCAGTGTTGTGCCGTCGGGGAAAGCCACGAGCAGGCGGTTGTAATAGCTGCCGGCCTCTTTGCAAATGAACGAACCACAAACAGCAGCATCCAGTTGCCGGGCATGGTTCAACATCCAGCGTACGGTTTCACCGTCCATCGTTTCGGACAACGTTTCCGGACGCATGCTGAATCCTGTGGTGAACATTTCGGGCAGCAAAACCAGGTCGGTGGCTCCGGCAAGCGGTGCGAGCAAGGCATCGAAACGTTCCCGGTTGGCGACAGGGTTCTCCCAGATGAGGTCGGTTTGTACAAGCGTAGTGCGCATGGTGCTAAGGTCGTGTGTTTGTAGGTATCTTTGCCACCCTTAACCGAACAAATTTCACCATGGATATTACCCAGCAAGGCTACGTCAAATACGAGGTTTCACCCGCCGGCGTGGCACGTATCGTTTTTTTTCACCCCAACCACAACAGTTTGCCCAGCAAACTGCTTCAGAGCCTCGCCGACGCGTTCGAACGTGCTTCAAGCGATCCGGCGGCTCGCATCGTGCTGCTGGCCAGTGAAGGCCACAAAACCTTTTGTGCAGGCGCCAGTTTCGACGAACTTTCCGCCATCAACGATTTTGAAACCGGCCACCGCTTTTTTTCCGGCTTCGGGAACGTGATCAATGCCATGCGCACATGTTCCAAAATCATCTTGGGACGTATCAACGGCAAAGCTGTGGGCGGCGGCGTAGGACTTTTAGCAGCCACCGACTACTGTCTGGCCAGCAAATACGCCTCCGTGCGCCTCAGCGAACTTGCCGTGGGTTTCGGCCCCTTTGTCATCGGTCCAGCCGTGGAACGCAAAGTAGGCCCGGCAGCTTTCAGCCAAATGGCGCTGAACCCCGACGAATGGCAAACGGCCGAATGGGCCAAAGCCAAAGGTCTTTTCCAGGAAGCTTTTGAAAGTGAAGAACAACTCGACGCCTACATCGAACATTTCAGTGCAAAACTCTGCGGTTACCACACCGAGGCGCTCGCCGAACTCAAATCCATCTTTTGGAAAGGTACGGAGCACTGGGATACGCTCCTGAGCGAACGCGCCGCCATCAGCGGCCGACTGGCGCTGTCGGATTTTACGAAAAATGCGATTAAAGCTTTTAAAAGCAGTTAGCAGTTAGCAGTTAGCAGGCAGCAGGCAGCAGGCAGTGCGCATGCGTTTTACATTTACAAGTGGCCGAAAGTAGTGAGTCCTATAGAAACTATCAAATTCAATAAATAAAAATGAGTCATCCCTGAAAGGGATGACCCATTGTATTTTTTTTAGCTGCCTGCTGCCTGCTGCCTGCTGCCTGCTGCCTGCTGCCTGCTGCCTGCTGCCTGCTATGACAGCATTTCCACAAACGCATCAAACAAATACCGTGCGTCGTGTGGGCCGGGACTGGCTTCGGGGTGGTATTGTACGCTGAAGGCAGGTTTGTTTTTCAGGCGGATGCCTTCCACCGTATTGTCGTTGAGGTTGATGTGGGTAGCTTCAACGAGGGAAGGGGAATCGTACACGGCTTGTTCGAGAACGCCGAATCCGTGGTTTTGACTGGTAATTTCACTTTGGCCGGTGATGAGGTTTTTTACCGGGTGGTTGATGCCGCGGTGGCCGTGGTGGAGTTTGTAGGTGGGCAACCCGACCGCGCGTGCGAGCAGTTGTTGTCCCAGACAAATACCAAACAGTGGCTTTTCTTCGGCCAGCATTTTGCGGATGTTGTCCACGGCGTAGTCCATGGGTGCCGGGTCGCCAGGACCGTTGGACAGGAAGTAACCGTCGGGATTCCAGGCTTTTACCGTCTCGAAGGGTGTTTGGGCTGGAAATACACGAAGGAAACATTTGCGTTGATCGAAACAGCGCAGGATGTTCTTTTTCACCCCGTAGTCCATTACGGCAATGCGGTAGGGCGCTTCGGGATCACCGATTTCGTAAGGTTCGGAGCAGGTGACGCGGCTGGAAAGCTCGAGGCCGTCCATGCTGGGTGTGTTTTTAAGGATGCCAATGAGTTGGTCGACATCGTCGATCTCCGACGAAATGATGCAGTTCATGGCGCCGCGTTGGCGGATGTGCTGTACGATGGCGCGGGTATCCACACCTTCTATGGCCACGAGGTTTTGTTGTTCGAAGTAGTCCTGAATGCTCAGATCGGCATTGGCACGGCTGTACGGAACATTAAAATTACGGCAAATGAAGCCGGCAATTTTGATGCCGTTGCTTTCAACTTCGGAGTTTTTGATGCCGTAGTTGCCGATGTGCACGTTGGTGGCTACAAGGATTTGTCCGAAGTAAGAAGGGTCGGTAAAAATTTCCTGATAGCCGGTCATGCCGGTGTTGAAACAAATTTCGCCGGTGGTAGTGCCGATTTTGCCGGCGGCAGTACCGTGGAATACGGTACCGTCTTCGAGAAGGAGAATGGCTTTGCCCATGTGTTTGTGGAATATGCGACCTGCACTGCCGCTGGTTTTCGGGCGGCAAAGGTCGGATTTAGCCGGGACTTTTTGGCGCAGCCAACCGTTTTTATTTGCCGTAGGCTAAAAATCATTTTCATCAAATGTTAAGTTTTTTCCTTCCAGGTAAACTTAACATTAAATAATTGTTAAGTTTTGGACCTTTGTGCCAGTCAGGTTCCTAACCTTGCCATGACGACCGAGGAGTCGTCTGTTTTTTAAAAACACATTTTATGAAGAAGAAAATTGCCAAGATGCTCCAATCGGAGCAGTGGAAAACCAATGCCCGTTTCAAAGCTTTGTACAAAGAAATCCAGGCCGCCGAGGCGCGTGTAGAAGATGCCATCAAGGCCAAGGAAGCTGCCAAAGCAGCTTACCGTGAAGTTTTGCCTTCCGGCGACCAGGTTGTGCTTATGGAAAAGTTGACGGCCTTCCGTCAGGCCAAACTGATGCGCGAATTTGAAGAAGCCGCCCTCACCCTGGCACAGTTCCGTTTGTACCAGTGGGCTGAGCAACAAAAAGAAAAAGCCAAAGCAGCTGCCAAAAAGAAAAAGCCGGTGATTGAAAAAGCGGTTGCCAAGGTTGCCTAATTTTGGCCCATGGCCGACCAGGATGCTCTGCGCCGCATGCTCGATGAAGCCTTGCGGCGTTTCAATACCCCCGACTTTATTCCACACGATCCGATCCGTATACCGCACCGCTTTACGCAGCTGCAGGACCGCGAGATCATGGCCTTTTGGACGGCCACACTCGCCTGGGGCAACCGAAAAAGCATCATCAACAGTGCTGAAAAGTTGGTTCAATTGATGGACGGCGCGCCTTACGACTTCATTTTAAACCATGAAGAAAAGGACCGCCAACGTTTCCTGGAGTTTAAACACCGAACCTTTCAGGCCACCGACACCCTGTACTTCCTGGAGTTTTTTCAAAACCACTACCGGCAGCATCACTCGCTGGAAGATGCTTTTGTAAGCCACCTGAAACCCGGCGAAGTGCATGTGGAAAACGCCATCGCAGGGTTTCACCAAACGTTTTTCGACCATCCTTATGCACCCGGGCGTACACGCAAACACGTGGCCACACCCGACAGGGGCAGTACCTGCAAACGTATCAACATGTTCCTGCGCTGGATGGTACGCCGCGATGAAGCCGGGGTCGATTTTGGCGACTGGCAACGGTTACGGCCGTCACAATTGCTGATACCACTTGATGTTCATGTGGAAAAAGTAGCGCGCAAACTGGGCCTGCTGACACGTACCCAGGTCGATTGGAAGGCTGTACTTGAACTCACGGAAAACCTCCGCGCCTTTGATCCGGAAGACCCGGTGAAATACGATTTTGCTTTATTCGGAATGGGAGTACTGAAGTCGTAAGTCGTAAGTCGGGCTATAGCTTGGGATTGGAATAAAAAAATGCCCAATTGTTTGGAATTCAAACGATTGGGCATTTTTTTATTGAAATACTAAGCCGAATGCTGACTTACGACTTACGACTTACGACTTACGACTTTTTAAAACGAGCCTCCGAGGTCTTTGTTCGTTTTTACTTCACCTGCATCGTCAACGATGGCGAGTACCACACGGCGGTTGTGTTTGCGGTTTTCTGCGATGTCGTTGCCGTCGAAATCTTCGTTGGCAGCAACAGGATCAGCTTCGCCGAATACTTTGATGTACATGCGATCGGCACGGATACCCTTGTTGATCAGGTAATTGCGTGCAGCACGGGCACGCGTGGTGGCAAGGTTAACGTTGGACTGGGCGCTGCCCACGGCATCGGTATAACCAAGCAGTTTCAGCTTCATGGTAGGATGCTCGCGCAGGGTCTGGGCCACGACGTCGAGCTCGGCTTTGGATTCGGCGGAGAGGTTGGAGCGGCCGAAATCAAAATAAATGTTGCGAAGGGTGGAACTGCGGGCTTTGTCCTGAACAAACACCGCACCGTCGGTACGGAAATAAGGACAATTGGCGCCGCACAGGATGCGCTGTTCTTCAAGGTCGATGATGGCGGCGAACGGAAAGCCTTTGCTGATCAGTTGTTTCTGAATTTGTTCGGCTTGTTCGCGTGTTTGGTAGGAACCGTAAAAATAACGGTGCATACCCATTTGGTCGACCGTTGTAACCACGCCTTCCACACCACGCGATTTGAAGTACGACGAAGAAACGGAATCTGCAAAAGCGGCAACCTGTACGCGGAAATCCTGCGCCATCAGGGGAGTGAATGCAAGCAGGGACGAACAAATGCAAGTCAGAACGAGATGTCTCAACTTCATGGGTGTGTAAGGAGGATGATTAAGTGAATATCGGTTCGGATCAAAGTACAAAAGTACGTTTTTCGCCGCGCAACTGCAAATTTTCCGGGTAGGTTAACATGTGCTGTTGGTTGCTCCTGAAAACTAACCGGGTCATTGAGACGCTGTTTGTTTACTTTTGTAACACAAAACAGACTTTTATTATTCATGTTGCGGCACTTATTTTGTCTATTGGCGGTGTTTTTCGGCACGGCTTTCCAACAACAATCGCCTGGTATCGACCCACGTGACGCAACCCTTTTTGCATCCAAAGTTGCAATTGCCGCAGCCGAAACATCCCTGGCCGCCCGAACCCTTGCCGTTGCCGAATCGTTTCTCGGCGCCCCTTATGTTTCCGGTACCCTCGACGTAAATACCTCCGAAAAACTCGTCGTCAACCTACGTCAACTCGATTGCTGGACGTTGGTGGAAAACAGCCTTGCCATCGCCCTGACTTCTCAGGAGACGCCTCCGGGTTTAACATCCTACGAAAATTACCTTCGTCAACTTCGCTATTGGGGCGGCACGATCAACGGGTACGGCTCGCGCATACATTATTTTACCGGCTGGACCTTGCAGGCTGAAAAGCTGGGCTACGTCACCGACATCACCGAGCAACTGGGCGGCAGACGTTACGATAAACACATCGCCTACATGTCTGCAAGGCCCCACAAATACCCGGCATTGAACAACCCAAAAAACTTACAGGACATTCAAAACGCCGAAACACGCATCAACCGTCACGCCTGGCATTACATACCTGAAAACCGTATCGAAATGGTGGAGGACAAACTGAAACCGGGCGACATCATCCTGCTCACCTCCGCCAAACGCGACCTGGATATCGCGCACCAGGGCTTTGCCGTCGTGCGCAACGGCCGCATCCATTTGTTGCACGCCTCCTCCCTCAGCAAACGAGTGATGGTTTCGTCCCAACCGCTGGGGGCATACGTACGGAGCCAGGTGGGACAAACGGGAATTATGGTGCTGCGGGTAGTCGGTTAGTCAGTTAGTCGGTTGGTCGGTTGGTCTGTTGGTCGGGATTTATTGACGAGATACCAGATACGATTTTTGAAATTTGAATTTAAGCCCTCACTCCGCTTTTTTGTCTGAATCAGGATTCCCAGGATTTGAAGATTTTCAGGATTTTAAATTGCATGATTGGATTAAAGTAGATTACAGGATTTGAGCTGAAATGATCCTAAAATTCCGAAAAATCCAATCCTGCAATTTAAATCCTGGAAATCTTCAAATCCTGGGAATCCTGATTCAGACAAAATGGGCGGAGTGAGGGCCCTTTAAATTCAAAAATCAAATTTCAAATTTCGTATCTCGTAATTCAAAGCCTACACCCTGCTAATCTTCGCCCCAATAGCATTCAACCTCGTATCAATGTGCTGGTAGCCTCGGTCGATCTGGTGCACGTTGTGGATGATGCTTTTGCCTTTGGCAGATAGTGCGGCGATGAGCAGGGCTTGTCCGGCGCGGATGTCGGGTGAGGTCATTTCGATGCCGCGAAGTTGTGAGCGGCGGTCGAGTCCGATGACCGTAGCGCGGTGCGGGTCGCAAAGGATGATTTGTGCGCCCATGTCGATGAGTTTGTCGACAAAAAACAAGCGACTTTCGAACATTTTTTGGTGGATCAATACGCTTCCTCGGGCCTGGGTGGCGGTTACGAGCATGATCGACATGAGGTCGGGCGTAAAGCCGGGCCATGGAGCATCGTAGATGGTCATGATCGAACCGTCGATGAACGTCTGGATTTCGTAGTGTTCCTGGGCGGGTATGTGCAGGTCGTCGCCAACCACGTCGATTTGGATGCCGAGGCGTTCGAAGGTGTGTGGTATGATGCCGAGGTGTTGAACGCCGACGTTTTTGATGGTGATGTCGGAGGCGGTCATGGCGGCGAGACCGATGAAGCTGCCTACTTCGATCATGTCGGGCAAACAGCGGTGTTCGGTGCCGCCGAGTTGTTCAACACCTTCGATGTGCAGGAGGTTGGAGCCCAAACCTTCGATGCGGGCGCCCATACGCACGAGCATTTGGCAAAGTTGCTGTACGTACGGTTCGCAGGCGGCGTTGTAGAGGGTGGTTTTACCCTTGGAAAGCACAGCGGCCATCAACACGTTGGCGGTACCGGTGACAGAAATTTCGTCCATGTGCAGGTACGTGCCCTTCAGACCTCCGTCGGGTTTTTGCACATAATAAATGTCTTTTTCGTCGTCGTATTTGAACTCGGCGCCAAGTTTTTGGAAACCCAGAAAGTGGGTATCAAGGCGTCGGCGACCGATTTTATCACCGCCGGGTTTGGGCAGGGTAGCGCGGCCGAAACGGGCGAGCAGCGGACCGATGAGCATGACCGAACCGCGCAGGCGTTGGGCGTCGCGCAGGAAATTTTCGGAACGCAAATAACTCACGTCGATGGTACCGGCGCAGAAACGGTAGGTGTCGGGCGCCGTTTTTTCGGCCGTTACACCCAGTCCGCGCAGCAGTTCGATGAGTTTGTTGACATCGAGGATGTCGGGGATGTTGGAGATGGTCACCACATCGTCGGTGAGCAACACGGCGCTGATCACCTGCAGCGCTTCGTTTTTAGCGCCCTGCGGTGTCAGTTCGCCTTTCAGCGGATGCCCGCCTATAACTTCAAAAGTATCGGATACCATGTTTTGGTTGTGGTTTTTCGGATTTATGTGGTTGGGCGGGGCGAAAGTAAGCAATTGCAGGTATTCGACCACGACTACCTCATTTCCAATGTAGAAGGTACCTAAAAATAAAGGAGCAGCCATTCGAATGTGACGGAATACAATCCCAGGAATCCAGCTCCAATGTGAAAATTTGGGGGAAGTCCGGCAAATCATGGTTAACTTTGCGGCTTCGCGGGACCGGGACAAAATCCGGTTTGCGGCGAACACAACCTATGTCGGTAAAAGTTCAACACCTTGTAAAAACATACGATACCCAACGCGCCGTCGACGACGTAAGTTTCGAAGCGCATGCGGGAGAAGTGCTTGGTTTTTTGGGCCCCAACGGCGCCGGAAAAACCACCACGATGAAAATCATCACCGGTTACCTGCCCCAATCGGCCGGTACCGTACAGGTATGTGGCTACGACGTAGCGTCGCAATCCATCGAATCGCGCGCATGCGTGGGTTACCTGCCCGAGCACAATCCGCTGTATCGGGATATGTATGTGCTTGAGTACCTTCATTTTGCAGCAGGTTTGCACGGTGTGAAAAACGCCGTCAAACGCGCCGATGAGATGGTTGAACGCACCGGTTTGCAAAGCCACAGACACAAACAAATCAGCGAATTGTCGAAAGGTTACCGGCAGCGTGTAGGCCTCGCCCAGGCCATGCTGCACGATCCGCAGGTACTCATCCTCGACGAGCCGACTTCCGGTCTCGATCCCAACCAGATTGTTGAAATCCGCCAGCTTATCCGCGATTTGGGCAAGGAAAAAACGGTGATTCTTTCCACCCACATTCTGGGCGAAGTGGAAGCCGTGTGCGACCGCGCAGTCATCATCAACAAAGGCAAACTGGTTGCAGATTCGCCAATTGAAGCGCTTAAACAACAGTTCAGCGGACAAAACCTGATCACGGTGGAGTTTGCGCAGGATGTGTCTGAAAAACAACTTGCCGGCATCCGCCACGTACAATCGGTGAAAAAACTCGCCAACCGCCGCTGGCAACTGGTATCGGCCGTTCAAAACGACGTGCGTTCCGACGTGTTTGCTTTTGCCGTTGCCAACCAACTCACCCTGCTGGAACTGCACAAAGAAGTATTCAGCGTAGAGGACGTATTCCAACAGCTCACCCGTTAACTTTTGTCATCCCGTAAGGGACCTTTGTCATTCCGTTAGGAAACCATGCCAATCACAGCCTTACTCAAAATACTACTCGTCGTCGCAGCTTTTTCCGCCCTGCTGTTGGTACCCCGCTTTTTTCGCTCGGGCGTTTCGGCCATTTACAGGAAAGAAATCAACGCATTTTTCGCCTCCTTCATCGGCTATGTGGTGATCGGCGTTTTTCTGGTCATCATGGGCCTCGTGATGTGGGTTTTCCCCGATTACAGCGTGCTCGACAGCAACTACGCCAGTTTGGAAACGCTTTTTTCCATGGCGCCCATGATTTTTATGTTCCTCATACCTGCGGTAACCATGCGCACGTTCGCCGAGGAAAAACAAAGCGGTACGATTGAATTGCTGGTAACCCGGCCGGTTTCAGACTGGCAAATCGTGGCGGGCAAGTACCTTGCTTGTTTGGCGTTGGTGGTGTTTGCTTTGTTGCCCACGGTGTTGTATTACATCACGGTGTACATCCTCGGTCAGCCCCAGGGCAACCTCGATTCGGGTGGCATTTTGGGTTCCTACATCGGTTTGTTGTTCCTGGCCGGTAGTTTTTCCGCCATTGGCGTGTTTGCTTCCTCGCTCACCAACAACCAGATCGTGGCTTTCGTTTTGGCGACTTTCCTGTGTTTTGTGGTGTACCTTTCTTTCGATTTTTTGAGCGCTTTGCCCATTTTTTACGGCAAAACCGACGACATCGTACAGTCGTTCGGCATACAGTACCACTACAATTCCATCAGCCGCGGCGTCATCGATTCGCGCGACGTGGTGTATTTCCTGTCGGTGATCGTGTTGTTTTTGGCGGCTACGGTTTTGTCGTTGGGCAGGCGCCGTTGGTAAAAAATAGCTGAAAGCTGAAAGTGGAAAGTAAATATTGGTTCAAGTAACTTTCAGCTTTCCACTTTCAGCTTTCAGCTATAGATCCCCCAGCTGCGGTCTTACCAAAATTTCCTCCACCACGGCCGAATCGGACAAGTCGTAAGCGCCCCACACCAGTTTGGCGATGTCGGTTGCCTGCATGAGGCGTGATTCGGGCAGATCGACGCCTGCCCACGAGTCGGACCAGGTGGCGCCGGGCAGGACGGCGGTTACTTTTACCCCTTTGGATTTCATTTCTTCGCGCAACACTTTGGTGAAACCCAGCATGGCAAATTTGGCGATGGTGTACGATCCGCCGTTGGGGTAGGCGATGATGCTGGCGATGCTGCACATGTTGAAAATGTGGCCATGGTTGTAAGGCGTCATTTGAGGCAGCAGGGCGCGGGTAAGATAATAAGCGCTGTAGAGGTTGGTTTCGATCATGGTTTCGAGTGTGCCCGAGGCTTCGTCTTCCACGGCGCCGGGAAGGAAAAGTCCGGCATTGTTGATCAAAACATCCACTTTGGAGCGTTTGCTGCGCACAAAATCGGCGAAATGAAACACGTCGTGCTTTTTGCTTAAATCGGCGGCAAACGTAAAAAGTTCTACGTTGGGGAAATGTTCGTTGAAGTGCTCGCGCATGTCGTCTAGGTCGGACTGTGTACGTGCACAGGCACACACATCGAATCCCTGGATTGCAAACGTTTCGGCGAAGGCGCGGCCCAAACCTTTGGTGCCGCCGGTAACTACTATAAATTTGTTCATCAGTTCGATATTGTTTTTCAGCCTTCGGCAAAAGTACGTTACTTTGAGGCTGTATTTTGGGCGTGTCTCAACAATCACAACGCATGAATTCATTTTCCCGTTTCAATTACCTGTACCATTTCGGACGCTACCTGGGCATGATGCGCCAGTCGATAAGCCGGCCCGAAAAATTCAGCATGTACTGGAAGGAAACCATGCGGCAACTCAACGACATCGGTGTGGGTTCGCTCATCATTGTTTGTCTGATCGCCATTTTTATCGGCGCCGTATCGGCTGTACAGTTTGCTTACCAGCTCGACGGGCAACTTGTTCCGCGCTACTACATCGGCTACATCGTTCGCGACCTTGCCATCATCGAACTGGCGCCTACCATCACCTGTTTGGTTTTGGCCGGCAAGGTAGGCTCCAATATGGCTGCTGAAATAGGCGGCATGCGGCAAAAAGAACACATCGACGCCATGGAAGTGATGGGGGTTAATACGGCGGCCTACCTCATCATGCCGAAAACCATTGCCGCCATTTTTGTGATTCCTTTGCTGGTAACCTTCGCCGCGTTTGTTGCCATTTTGGGTGGTTACCTCGCAAGCGTACCTACCGACCTGATCACCGACGACGAATTTGTGCGCGGTTTGCGTGTGTATTTCAACGAACGCAACGTCACGCTCATGTACATCAAATCGCTTGTTTTCGCCTACATCCTTACCACGGTCTCCTGTTACCAGGGTTTTTATGTTACCGGTGGAAGCATCGAGCTCGGTCAGGCCAGCACAAGGGCAGTGGTTTTCAGCGATATTTTGATCCTGCTTGCTGATTACCTGATCGCTGTTATGTTAACCTAGAAAGTTCGGAGTTTGGAGTTCGGAGTTCGGAGTGGCTCCGAACTCCAAACTCCAAACTCCGAACTCCAAACTCTTCAAGAAATGCGTGACATCATAGAGGCTGCCTGGAACGACCGCAGCCTTCTTCAATCCGAATCAACCCGCAAAACCATCCGCGAGGTGATCGCCGCCCTCGACGCCGGCGATTTGCGTGTGGCCGAACCTGGAACCGACGGCAACTGGATCACCCACGAATGGGTGAAAAAAGCCGTGATCCTGTATTTTCCCATTCAGGAAATGCAAACCATCGAAGTTGGTCCGTTTGAATACCACGATAAAATTCCGCTTAAAACAGGCTTCGCCCAAAAAGGTGTTCGTGTGGTGCCCCAGGCGTTGGCGCGCTACGGATCGTTTATTGAAAAAGGCGCCATCCTTATGCCTTCGTACGTCAACATCGGCGCATGGGTAGGCAGTGGCAGCATGGTGGATACCTGGGCAACCGTGGGTTCATGCGCACAGATCGGCCGCAACGTACACCTGGCAGGCGGCGTAGGCATCGGCGGCGTTTTGGAACCACCTCAGGCTACACCCACCATCATCGAGGATGAATGTTTTATCGGCTCACGTTGCATCGTTGTGGAAGGTGTCCATGTGGAAAGAGAAGCCGTTTTGGGCGCCAACGTGGTACTTACTCAAAGTACACACATCATCGACGTGACCGGCTCTGAACCAAAAGTGCTGAAAGGCCGAGTGCCTGCACGTTCCGTGGTGGTTCCGGGCTCGTATACCAAACAATTCCCTGCGGGTGAATACCAGGTGAGCTGTGCGCTCATCATCGGACAAAGGAAAGAAAGCACCGACAAAAAAGTGTCGCTGAACGATGCGCTTCGCGATTTCCAGGTTTCCGCATGAGCAAAACGATCGACATCACCACCACACAAAACGTGACCATTGAGTACGACCTTGCGCCCCTGCGGGAGCGTGCTTTGGCGTGGGTGCTCGATTTGGTGCTGGTGATCATTTTGTATTTTATGTTTTTCCAGTTTATGCGCTTCCTGCTGGGCGATGGCATGTTTGAAAACATGGGCTGGACGATGATCATCGTGTTGTTCCCTTTTTTGTTGTTTTTTTTCTACAACATCCTTTTTGAAATTTTAAAAAGCGGACAAACACCCGGAAAAACCGCCATGAGCATCAAGGTGGTGCGTCTGGACGGCAAAGACCCGGAATGGAGCGACGTTTTGCTTCGTTCGGTTCTACACCTTGTGGATTCTTTGTTCTCCTTTGCCGTTATTGGTTCGTTGCTGATCAAAACAACGCCCAAAAGCCAACGACTGGGCGACATGGCGGCCAACACCACCGTCATCAAAATACAAGGGCTTCGTTCGCAGTTCCGGCTCGACGACATCCTCAACATTTCCACCATCAGCAATTACCAGCCGGTGTATCCACAGGTGCGCAACCTTGGCGAAAAGGACATGATTTACATCAAAACCGTTTTGCTCCGTTTCCAGCGTTACCCCAACCAGGCCCATCACGAGGTGGTGGAAGATTTGGTTTCACACCTCATGCCGTTGCTGGATGTTGAACAAAGACCGAGGGATCGGGTAGAGTTTTTGAGGACACTTTTAAGGGATTATATCGTGTTGACGAGGTAAATTTGAAACGTTGCTTTTACCCATCCTGCAAAAAGGCGTGCCGGCTAGCCGGCACGCCTTTTTGCAGGATGGGTAAAAGCAACGTTGTTGTTTAGGGAAAAGCGTTAAATCCGGGTTCCAACACACTATAAACGCTTATTGTTGCCAATATTGAGGTATCGTACAACCCAACTAAAAATTTTCAAATGAAAAAATTCATTCCTCTCGTTTTGCTGGCTTGTCTGGCCCTGGCTGCAACACCTGCCCGTAAAAAATTTAAGCTGCCGAAAGCTTACGTATACATACCATCGGGTACCCTAACGGAAAATGGTGAAAAAAAGTCCATTCAGGGTTTTTACATGCAGCGTTCGGAGGTAACCAATCTACACTACCGCGAATTTTTATCCTGGTTGAAACATTACGGTAAGCCCGAAGATCTGGCCAAAGCACAGATAAAGCCTGAAGGTTGGAGATTGAATGGCGGTTACAACGAACCTTTTGTTGAATATTACCATACTCATCCGGCGTACGATAATTACCCGGTAGTGAACGTTTCCTACGAATCTGCACAACTGTATTGCACATGGCTCACAGGAATCCTGCAGGATCAACATCCTGATTGGAAAATTGAGGCACGCCTGCCTACGGAAGCCGAATGGAATTATGCTGCACGGGCAGGCAAGGAGGGCGTCCCATATCCGCTCGGCCACAACCTGCGCGATGCCAAAGGCAATATCCTGTACACTTACCGCAACATTGGCGATGAATCAATCTCGCGTGATCCGGGAACGGGTGAAATCAAGATGGTTGAAACCAAACCTGGCGGCACTTTTTACGGTCCGGCCGAAGCCGCAGCGAGCAAGCCCAACGACTTTGGCTTGTACAACACCTCGGGCAACGTGGCTGAAATGTTGCTCGAACCCGGCAAACACAAAGGTGGTTGTTTCAACAGCACAGGTTACGACATCCGCATTGACGCACCCGATGAATTTGCAGGTGTAACGGAAGCATCGCCGTTCGTAGGATTCCGGGTATTGATTGTGGTTCGCTCTTAACCTTCAACCGTCGCGATTACCATAACCAAGAAGGGTGTTGCCGGCTAGCCGGCAACACCCTTCTTGGTTATGGTAATCGCGACGGTTGAAGGTTAAGAGCGAACCACAATCAATACCCGGAATCCTACGAACGGCGATGCTTCCGTTACACCTGCAAATTCATCGGGTGCGTCAATGCGGATGTCGTAACCTGTGCTGTTGAAACAACCACCTTTGTGTTTGCCGGGTTCGAGCAACATTTCAGCCACGTTGCCCGAGGTGTTGTACAAGCCAAAGTCGTTGGGCTTGCTCGCTGCGGCTTCGGCCGGACCGTAAAAAGTGCCGCCAGGTTTGGTTTCAACCATCTTGATTTCACCCGTTCCCGGATCACGCGAGATTGATTCATCGCCAATGTTGCGGTAAGTGTACAGGATATTGCCTTTGGCATCGCGCAGGTTGTGGCCGAGCGGATATGGGACGCCCTCCTTGCCTGCCCGTGCAGCATAATTCCATTCGGCTTCCGTAGGCAGGCGTGCCTCAATTTTCCAATCAGGATGTTGATCCTGCAGGATTCCTGTGAGCCATGTGCAATACAGTTGTGCAGATTCGTAGGAAACGTTCACTACCGGGTAATTATCGTACGCCGGATGAGTATGGTAATATTCAACAAAAGGTTCGTTGTAACCGCCATTCAATCTCCAACCTTCAGGCTTTATCTGTGCTTTGGCCAGATCTTCGGGCTTACCGTAATGTTTCAACCAGGATAAAAATTCGCGGTAGTGTAGATTGGTTACCTCCGAACGCTGCATGTAAAAACCCTGAATGGACTTTTTTTCACCATTTTCCGTTAGGGTACCCGATGGTATGTATACGTAAGCTTTCGGCAGCTTAAATTTTTTACGGGCAGGTGTTGCAGCCAGGGCCAGACAAGCCAGCAAAACGAGAGGAATGAATTTTTTCATTTGAAAATTTTTAGTTGGGTTGTACGATACCTCAATATTGGCAACAATAAGCGTTTATAGTGTGTTGGAACCCGGATTTAACGCTTTTCCCTAAACAACAACGTTGCTTTTACCCATCCTGCAAAAAGGCGTGCCGGCTAGCCGGCACGCCTTTTTGCAGGATGGGTAAAAGCAACGTTTCAAATTTACCTCGTCAACACGATATAATCCCTTAAAAGTGTCCTCAAAAACTCTACCCGATCCCTCGGTCTTTGTTCAACATCCAGCAACGGCATGAGGTGTGAAACCAAATCTTCCACCACCTCGTGATGGGCCTGGTTGGGGTAACGCTGGAAACGGAGCAAAACGGTTTTGATGTAAATCATGTCCTTTTCGCCAAGGTTGCGCACCTGTGGATACACCGGCTGGTAATTGCTGATGGTGGAAATGTTGAGGATGTCGTCGAGCCGGAACTGCGAACGAAGCCCTTGTATTTTGATGACGGTGGTGTTGGCCGCCATGTCGCCCAGTCGTTGGCTTTTGGGCGTTGTTTTGATCAGCAACGAACCAATAACGGCAAAGGAGAACAAAGAATCCACAAGGTGTAGAACCGAACGAAGCAAAACGTCGCTCCATTCCGGGTCTTTGCCGTCCAGACGCACCACCTTGATGCTCATGGCGGTTTTTCCGGGTGTTTGTCCGCTTTTTAAAATTTCAAAAAGGATGTTGTAGAAAAAAAACAACAAAAAAGGGAACAACACGATGATCATCGTCCAGCCCATGTTTTCAAACATGCCATCGCCCAGCAGGAAGCGCATAAACTGGAAAAACATAAAATACAAAATGATCACCAGCACCAAATCGAGCACCCACGCCAAAGCACGCTCCCGCAGGGGCGCAAGGTCGTACTCAATGGTCACGTTTTGTGTGGTGGTGATGTCGATCGTTTTGCTCATGCGGAAACCTGGAAATCGCGAAGCGCATCGTTCAGCGACACTTTTTTGTCGGTGCTTTCTTTCCTTTGTCCGATGATGAGCGCACAGCTCACCTGGTATTCACCCGCAGGGAATTGTTTGGTATACGAGCCCGGAACCACCACGGAACGTGCAGGCACTCGGCCTTTCAGCACTTTTGGTTCAGAGCCGGTCACGTCGATGATGTGTGTACTTTGAGTAAGTACCACGTTGGCGCCCAAAACGGCTTCTCTTTCCACATGGACACCTTCCACAACGATGCAACGTGAGCCGATAAAACATTCATCCTCGATGATGGTGGGTGTAGCCTGAGGTGGTTCCAAAACGCCGCCGATGCCTACGCCGCCTGCCAGGTGTACGTTGCGGCCGATCTGTGCGCATGAACCCACGGTTGCCCAGGTATCCACCATGCTGCCACTGCCTACCCATGCGCCGATGTTGACGTACGAAGGCATAAGGATGGCGCCTTTTTCAATAAACGATCCGTAGCGCGCCAACGCCTGGGGCACCACACGAACACCTTTTTGGGCGAAGCCTGTTTTAAGCGGAATTTTATCGTGGTATTCAAACGGACCAACTTCGATGGTTTGCATTTCCTGAATGGGAAAATACAGGATCACGGCTTTTTTCACCCATTCGTGGGTGATCCAGTTGCCGTCGGTTCCAGGTTCGGCCACACGCAAATCGCCGGCGTCGAGGGCGGCGATCACCTCGCGGATGGTTTTGCGGGTTGATTCGGATTGAAGAAGGCTGCGGTCGTTCCAGGCAGCCTCTATGATGTCACGCATTTCTTGAAGAGTTTGGAGTTCGGAGTTTGGAGTTTGGAGTTCGGAGCCACTCCGAACTCCGAACTCCAAACTCCGAACTTTCTAGGTTAACATAACAGCGATCAGGTAATCAGCAAGCAGGATCAAAATATCGCTGAAAACCACTGCCCTTGTGCTGGCCTGACCGAGCTCGATGCTTCCACCGGTAACATAAAAACCCTGGTAACAGGAGACCGTGGTAAGGATGTAGGCGAAAACAAGCGATTTGATGTACATGAGCGTGACGTTGCGTTCGTTGAAATACACACGCAAACCGCGCACAAATTCGTCGTCGGTGATCAGGTCGGTAGGTACGCTTGCGAGGTAACCACCCAAAATGGCAACAAACGCGGCGAAGGTTACCAGCAAAGGAATCACAAAAATGGCGGCAATGGTTTTCGGCATGATGAGGTAGGCCGCCGTATTAACCCCCATCACTTCCATGGCGTCGATGTGTTCTTTTTGCCGCATGCCGCCTATTTCAGCAGCCATATTGGAGCCTACCTTGCCGGCCAAAACCAAACAGGTGATGGTAGGCGCCAGTTCGATGATGGCAAGGTCGCGAACGATGTAGCCGATGTAGTAGCGCGGAACAAGTTGCCCGTCGAGCTGGTAAGCAAACTGTACAGCCGATACGGCGCCGATAAAAATGGCGATCAGACAAACAATGATGAGCGAACCCACACCGATGTCGTTGAGTTGCCGCATGGTTTCCTTCCAGTACATGCTGAATTTTTCGGGCCGGCTTATCGACTGGCGCATCATGCCCAGGTAGCGTCCGAAATGGTACAGGTAATTGAAACGGGAAAATGAATTCATGCGTTGTGATTGTTGAGACACGCCCAAAATACAGCCTCAAAGTAACGTACTTTTGCCGAAGGCTGAAAAACAATATCGAACTGATGAACAAATTTATAGTAGTTACCGGCGGCACCAAAGGTTTGGGCCGCGCCTTCGCCGAAACGTTTGCAATCCAGGGATTCGATGTGTGTGCCTGTGCACGTACACAGTCCGACCTAGACGACATGCGCGAGCACTTCAACGAACATTTCCCCAACGTAGAACTTTTTACGTTTGCCGCCGATTTAAGCAAAAAGCACGACGTGTTTCATTTCGCCGATTTTGTGCGCAGCAAACGCTCCAAAGTGGATGTTTTGATCAACAATGCCGGACTTTTCCTTCCCGGCGCCGTGGAAGACGAAGCCTCGGGCACACTCGAAACCATGATCGAAACCAACCTCTACAGCGCTTATTATCTTACCCGCGCCCTGCTGCCTCAAATGACGCCTTACAACCATGGCCACATTTTCAACATGTGCAGCATCGCCAGCATCATCGCCTACCCCAACGGCGGATCGTACACCATCGCCAAATTTGCCATGCTGGGTTTCACCAAAGTGTTGCGCGAAGAAATGAAATCCAAAGGGGTAAAAGTAACCGCCGTCCTGCCCGGCGCCACCTGGTCCGACTCGTGGGCAGGCGTCGATCTGCCCGAATCACGCCTCATGCAGGCAACCGACATCGCCAAACTGGTGTGGGGCGCTTACGACTTGTCCGATTCGGCCGTGGTGGAGGAAATTTTGGTAAGACCGCAGCTGGGGGATCTATAGCTGAAAGCTGAAAGTGGAAAGCTGAAAGTTACTTGAACCAATATTTACTTTCCACTTTCAGCTTTCAGCTATTTTTTACCAACGGCGCCTGCCCAACGACAAAACCGTAGCCGCCAAAAACAACACGATCACCGACAGGAAATACACCACGTCGCGCGAATCGATGACGCCGCGGCTGATGGAATTGTAGTGGTACTGTATGCCGAACGACTGTACGATGTCGTCGGTTTTGCCGTAAAAAATGGGCAAAGCGCTCAAAAAATCGAAAGAAAGGTACACCACAAAACACAGGAAAGTCGCCAAAACGAAAGCCACGATCTGGTTGTTGGTGAGCGAGGAAGCAAACACGCCAATGGCGGAAAAACTACCGGCCAGGAACAACAAACCGATGTAGGAACCCAAAATGCCACCCGAATCGAGGTTGCCCTGGGGCTGACCGAGGATGTACACCGTGATGTAATACAACACCGTGGGCAACAAAGCAAACACCACCAACGCCAAACAAGCAAGGTACTTGCCCGCCACGATTTGCCAGTCTGAAACCGGCCGGGTTACCAGCAATTCAATCGTACCGCTTTGTTTTTCCTCGGCGAACGTGCGCATGGTTACCGCAGGTATGAGGAACATAAAAATCATGGGCGCCATGGAAAAAAGCGTTTCCAAACTGGCGTAGTTGCTGTCGAGCACGCTGTAATCGGGGAAAACCCACATCACGAGGCCCATGATGACCAGAAAAACGCCGATCACCACATAGCCGATGAAGGAGGCGAAAAATGCGTTGATTTCTTTCCTGTAAATGGCCGAAACGCCCGAGCGAAAAAAGCGGGGTACCAACAGCAGGGCGGAAAAAGCTGCGACGACGAGTAGTATTTTGAGTAAGGCTGTGATTGGCATGGTTTCCTAACGGAATGACAAAGGTCCCTTACGGGATGACAAAAGTTAACGGGTGAGCTGTTGGAATACGTCCTCTACGCTGAATACTTCTTTGTGCAGTTCCAGCAGGGTGAGTTGGTTGGCAACGGCAAAAGCAAACACGTCGGAACGCACGTCGTTTTGAACGGCCGATACCAGTTGCCAGCGGCGGTTGGCGAGTTTTTTCACCGATTGTACGTGGCGGATGCCGGCAAGTTGTTTTTCAGACACATCCTGCGCAAACTCCACCGTGATCAGGTTTTGTCCGCTGAACTGTTGTTTAAGCGCTTCAATTGGCGAATCTGCAACCAGTTTGCCTTTGTTGATGATGACTGCGCGGTCGCACACGGCTTCCACTTCGCCCAGAATGTGGGTGGAAAGAATCACCGTTTTTTCCTTGCCCAAATCGCGGATAAGCTGGCGGATTTCAACAATCTGGTTGGGATCGAGACCGGAAGTCGGCTCGTCGAGGATGAGTACCTGCGGATCGTGCAGCATGGCCTGGGCGAGGCCTACACGCTGCCGGTAACCTTTCGACAATTCGCTGATTTGTTTGTGTCTGTGGCTTTGCAAACCGGTGCGTTCAACCATCTCATCGGCGCGTTTGACGGCGTTTTTCACACCGTGCAAACCTGCTGCAAAATGAAGGTACTCAAGCACATACATATCCCGATACAGCGGATTGTGCTCGGGCAGGTAACCCACGCATGCGCGCGATTCGATGGATTGCGACGCTACGTCGTAGCCACATACCTGTACGGTACCGGCCGATTGGGGCAGGTAACCGGTGATGATTTTCATCGTGGTGGTTTTTCCGGCGCCGTTGGGGCCCAAAAAACCAAGCACTTCTCCCGCATGCGCTTCGAAACTTACGTCGTCGACGGCGCGTTGGGTATCGTATGTTTTTACAAGGTGTTGAACTTTTACCGACATAGGTTGTGTTCGCCGCAAACCGGATTTTGTCCCGGTCCCGCGAAGCCGCAAAGTTAACCATGATTTGCCGGACTTCCCCCAAATTTTCACATTGGAGCTGGATTCCTGGGATTGTATTCCGTCACATTCGAATGGCTGCTCCTTTATTTTTAGGTACCTTCTACATTGGAAATGAGGTAGTCGTGGTCGAATACCTGCAATTGCTTACTTTCGCCCCGCCCAACCACATAAATCCGAAAAACCACAACCAAAACATGGTATCCGATACTTTTGAAGTTATAGGCGGGCATCCGCTGAAAGGCGAACTGACACCGCAGGGCGCTAAAAACGAAGCGCTGCAGGTGATCAGCGCCGTGTTGCTCACCGACGATGTGGTGACCATCTCCAACATCCCCGACATCCTCGATGTCAACAAACTCATCGAACTGCTGCGCGGACTGGGTGTAACGGCCGAAAAAACGGCGCCCGACACCTACCGTTTCTGCGCCGGTACCATCGACGTGAGTTATTTGCGTTCCGAAAATTTCCTGCGCGACGCCCAACGCCTGCGCGGTTCGGTCATGCTCATCGGTCCGCTGCTCGCCCGTTTCGGCCGCGCTACCCTGCCCAAACCCGGCGGTGATAAAATCGGTCGCCGACGCCTTGATACCCACTTTCTGGGTTTCCAAAAACTTGGCGCCGAGTTCAAATACGACGACGAAAAAGACATTTATTATGTGCAAAAACCCGACGGAGGTCTGAAGGGCACGTACCTGCACATGGACGAAATTTCTGTCACCGGTACCGCCAACGTGTTGATGGCCGCTGTGCTTTCCAAGGGTAAAACCACCCTCTACAACGCCGCCTGCGAACCGTACGTACAGCAACTTTGCCAAATGCTCGTGCGTATGGGCGCCCGCATCGAAGGTTTGGGCTCCAACCTCCTGCACATCGAAGGTGTTGAACAACTCGGCGGCACCGAACACCGCTGTTTGCCCGACATGATCGAAGTAGGCAGCTTCATCGGTCTCGCCGCCATGACCGCCTCCGACATCACCATCAAAAACGTCGGCGTTCAACACCTCGGCATCATACCACACACCTTCGAACGCCTCGGCATCCAAATCGACGTGGTTGGCGACGACCTGCACATACCCGCCCAGGAACACTACGAAATCCAGACGTTCATCGACGGTTCGATCATGACCATCTACGATGCTCCATGGCCCGGCTTTACGCCCGACCTCATGTCGATCATGCTCGTAACCGCCACCCAGGCCCGAGGAAGCGTATTGATCCACCAAAAAATGTTCGAAAGTCGCTTGTTTTTTGTCGACAAACTCATCGACATGGGCGCACAAATCATCCTTTGCGACCCGCACCGCGCTACGGTCATCGGACTCGACCGCCGCTCACAACTTCGCGGCATCGAAATGACCTCACCCGACATCCGCGCCGGACAAGCCCTGCTCATCGCCGCACTATCTGCCAAAGGCAAAAGCATCATCCACAACGTGCACCAGATCGACCGAGGCTACCAGCACATTGATACGAGGTTGAATGCTATTGGGGCGAAGATTAGCAGGGTGTAGGCTTTGAATTACGAGATACGAAATTTGAAATTTGATTTTTGAATTTAAAGGGCCCTCACTCCGCCCATTTTGTCTGAATCAGGATTCCCAGGATTTGAAGATTTCCAGGATTTAAATTGCAGGATTGGATTTTTCGGAATTTTAGGATCATTTCAGCTCAAATCCTGTAATCTACTTTAATCCAATCATGCAATTTAAAATCCTGAAAATCTTCAAATCCTGGGAATCCTGATTCAGACAAAAAAGCGGAGTGAGGGCTTAAATTCAAATTTCAAAAATCGTATCTGGTATCTCGTCAATAAATCCCGACCAACAGACCAACCGACCAACCGACTAACTGACTAACCGACTACCCGCAGCACCATAATTCCCGTTTGTCCCACCTGGCTCCGTACGTATGCCCCCAGCGGTTGGGACGAAACCATCACTCGTTTGCTGAGGGAGGAGGCGTGCAACAAATGGATGCGGCCGTTGCGCACGACGGCAAAGCCCTGGTGCGCGATATCCAGGTCGCGTTTGGCGGAGGTGAGCAGGATGATGTCGCCCGGTTTCAGTTTGTCCTCCACCATTTCGA
This sequence comes from Saprospiraceae bacterium, assembly GCA_020847915.1. GTDB lineage: Bacteria > Bacteroidota > Bacteroidia > Chitinophagales > Saprospiraceae > M3007. Next base: position 24,675 of record JADLBE010000203.1, read on the forward strand.
TACGGTTTTCAGGTATGTAATGCCAGGCGTGACGGTTGATGCGTGTTTCGGCGTTTTGAATGTCCTGTAAGTTTTTTGGGTTGTTCAATGCCGGGTATTTGTGGGGCCTTGCAGACATGTAGGCGATGTGTTTATCGTAACGTCTGCCGCCCAGTTGCTCGGTGATGTCGGTGACGTAGCCCAGCTTTTCAGCCTGCAAGGTCCAGCCGGTAAAATAATGTATGCGCGAGCCGTACCCGTTGATCGTGCCGCCCCAATAGCGAAGTTGACGAAGGTAATTTTCGTAGGATGTTAAACCCGGAGGCGTCTCCTGAGAAGTCAGGGCGATGGCAAGGCTGTTTTCCACCAACGTCCAGCAATCGAGTTGACGTAGGTTGACGACGAGTTTTTCGGAGGTATTTACGTCGAGGGTACCGGAAACATAAGGGGCGCCGAGAAACGATTCGGCAACGGCAAGGGTTCGGGCGGCCAGGGATGTTTCGGCTGCGGCAATTGCAACTTTGGATGCAAAAAGGGTTGCGTCACGTGGGTCGATACCAGGCGATTGTTGTTGGAAAGCCGTGCCGAAAAACACCGCCAATAGACAAAATAAGTGCCGCAACATGAATAATAAAAGTCTGTTTTGTGTTACAAAAGTAAACAAACAGCGTCTCAATGACCCGGTTAGTTTTCAGGAGCAACCAACAGCACATGTTAACCTACCCGGAAAATTTGCAGTTGCGCGGCGAAAAACGTACTTTTGTACTTTGATCCGAACCGATATTCACTTAATCATCCTCCTTACACACCCATGAAGTTGAGACATCTCGTTCTGACTTGCATTTGTTCGTCCCTGCTTGCATTCACTCCCCTGATGGCGCAGGATTTCCGCGTACAGGTTGCCGCTTTTGCAGATTCCGTTTCTTCGTCGTACTTCAAATCGCGTGGTGTGGAAGGCGTGGTTACAACGGTCGACCAAATGGGTATGCACCGTTATTTTTACGGTTCCTACCAAACACGCGAACAAGCCGAACAAATTCAGAAACAACTGATCAGCAAAGGCTTTCCGTTCGCCGCCATCATCGACCTTGAAGAACAGCGCATCCTGTGCGGCGCCAATTGTCCTTATTTCCGTACCGACGGTGCGGTGTTTGTTCAGGACAAAGCCCGCAGTTCCACCCTTCGCAACATTTATTTTGATTTCGGCCGCTCCAACCTCTCCGCCGAATCCAAAGCCGAGCTCGACGTCGTGGCCCAGACCCTGCGCGAGCATCCTACCATGAAGCTGAAACTGCTTGGTTATACCGATGCCGTGGGCAGCGCCCAGTCCAACGTTAACCTTGCCACCACGCGTGCCCGTGCTGCACGCAATTACCTGATCAACAAGGGTATCCGTGCCGATCGCATGTACATCAAAGTATTCGGCGAAGCTGATCCTGTTGCTGCCAACGAAGATTTCGACGGCAACGACATCGCAGAAAACCGCAAACACAACCGCCGTGTGGTACTCGCCATCGTTGACGATGCAGGTGAAGTAAAAACGAACAAAGACCTCGGAGGCTCGTTTTAAAAAGTCGTAAGTCGTAAGTCGTAAGTCGTAAGTCAGCATTCGGCTTAGTATTTCAATAAAAAAATGCCCAATCGTTTGAATTCCAAACAATTGGGCATTTTTTTATTCCAATCCCAAGCTATAGCCCGACTTACGACTTACGACTTCAGTACTCCCATTCCGAATAAAGCAAAATCGTATTTCACCGGGTCTTCCGGATCAAAGGCGCGGAGGTTTTCCGTGAGTTCAAGTACAGCCTTCCAATCGACCTGGGTACGTGTCAGCAGGCCCAGTTTGCGCGCTACTTTTTCCACATGAACATCAAGTGGTATCAGCAATTGTGACGGCCGTAACCGTTGCCAGTCGCCAAAATCGACCCCGGCTTCATCGCGGCGTACCATCCAGCGCAGGAACATGTTGATACGTTTGCAGGTACTGCCCCTGTCGGGTGTGGCCACGTGTTTGCGTGTACGCCCGGGTGCATAAGGATGGTCGAAAAACGTTTGGTGAAACCCTGCGATGGCGTTTTCCACATGCACTTCGCCGGGTTTCAGGTGGCTTACAAAAGCATCTTCCAGCGAGTGATGCTGCCGGTAGTGGTTTTGAAAAAACTCCAGGAAGTACAGGGTGTCGGTGGCCTGAAAGGTTCGGTGTTTAAACTCCAGGAAACGTTGGCGGTCCTTTTCTTCATGGTTTAAAATGAAGTCGTAAGGCGCGCCGTCCATCAATTGAACCAACTTTTCAGCACTGTTGATGATGCTTTTTCGGTTGCCCCAGGCGAGTGTGGCCGTCCAAAAGGCCATGATCTCGCGGTCCTGCAGCTGCGTAAAGCGGTGCGGTATACGGATCGGATCGTGTGGAATAAAGTCGGGGGTATTGAAACGCCGCAAGGCTTCATCGAGCATGCGGCGCAGAGCATCCTGGTCGGCCATGGGCCAAAATTAGGCAACCTTGGCAACCGCTTTTTCAATCACCGGCTTTTTCTTTTTGGCAGCTGCTTTGGCTTTTTCTTTTTGTTGCTCAGCCCACTGGTACAAACGGAACTGTGCCAGGGTGAGGGCGGCTTCTTCAAATTCGCGCATCAGTTTGGCCTGACGGAAGGCCGTCAACTTTTCCATAAGCACAACCTGGTCGCCGGAAGGCAAAACTTCACGGTAAGCTGCTTTGGCAGCTTCCTTGGCCTTGATGGCATCTTCTACACGCGCCTCGGCGGCCTGGATTTCTTTGTACAAAGCTTTGAAACGGGCATTGGTTTTCCACTGCTCCGATTGGAGCATCTTGGCAATTTTCTTCTTCATAAAATGTGTTTTTAAAAAACAGACGACTCCTCGGTCGTCATGGCAAGGTTAGGAACCTGACTGGCACAAAGGTCCAAAACTTAACAATTATTTAATGTTAAGTTTACCTGGAAGGAAAAAACTTAACATTTGATGAAAATGATTTTTAGCCTACGGCAAATAAAAACGGTTGGCTGCGCCAAAAAGTCCCGGCTAAATCCGACCTTTGCCGCCCGAAAACCAGCGGCAGTGCAGGTCGCATATTCCACAAACACATGGGCAAAGCCATTCTCCTTCTCGAAGACGGTACCGTATTCCACGGTACTGCCGCCGGCAAAATCGGCACTACCACCGGCGAAATTTGTTTCAACACCGGCATGACCGGCTATCAGGAAATTTTTACCGACCCTTCTTACTTCGGACAAATCCTTGTAGCCACCAACGTGCACATCGGCAACTACGGCATCAAAAACTCCGAAGTTGAAAGCAACGGCATCAAAATTGCCGGCTTCATTTGCCGTAATTTTAATGTTCCGTACAGCCGTGCCAATGCCGATCTGAGCATTCAGGACTACTTCGAACAACAAAACCTCGTGGCCATAGAAGGTGTGGATACCCGCGCCATCGTACAGCACATCCGCCAACGCGGCGCCATGAACTGCATCATTTCGTCGGAGATCGACGATGTCGACCAACTCATTGGCATCCTTAAAAACACACCCAGCATGGACGGCCTCGAGCTTTCCAGCCGCGTCACCTGCTCCGAACCTTACGAAATCGGTGATCCCGAAGCGCCCTACCGCATTGCCGTAATGGACTACGGGGTGAAAAAGAACATCCTGCGCTGTTTCGATCAACGCAAATGTTTCCTTCGTGTATTTCCAGCCCAAACACCCTTCGAGACGGTAAAAGCCTGGAATCCCGACGGTTACTTCCTGTCCAACGGTCCTGGCGACCCGGCACCCATGGACTACGCCGTGGACAACATCCGCAAAATGCTGGCCGAAGAAAAGCCACTGTTTGGTATTTGTCTGGGACAACAACTGCTCGCACGCGCGGTCGGGTTGCCCACCTACAAACTCCACCACGGCCACCGCGGCATCAACCACCCGGTAAAAAACCTCATCACCGGCCAAAGTGAAATTACCAGTCAAAACCACGGATTCGGCGTTCTCGAACAAGCCGTGTACGATTCCCCTTCCCTCGTTGAAGCTACCCACATCAACCTCAACGACAATACGGTGGAAGGCATCCGCCTGAAAAACAAACCTGCCTTCAGCGTACAATACCACCCCGAAGCCAGTCCCGGCCCACACGACGCACGGTATTTGTTTGATGCGTTTGTGGAAATGCTGTCATAGCAGGCAGCAGGCAGCAGGCAGCAGGCAGCAGGCAGCAGGCAGCAGGCAGCAGGCAGCTAAAAAAAATACAATGGGTCATCCCTTTCAGGGATGACTCATTTTTATTTATTGAATTTGATAGTTTCTATAGGACTCACTACTTTCGGCCACTTGTAAATGTAAAACGCATGCGCACTGCCTGCTGCCTGCTGCCTGCTAACTGCTAACTGCTAACTGCTTTTAAAAGCTTTAATCGCATTTTTCGTAAAATCCGACAGCGCCAGTCGGCCGCTGATGGCGGCGCGTTCGCTCAGGAGCGTATCCCAGTGCTCCGTACCTTTCCAAAAGATGGATTTGAGTTCGGCGAGCGCCTCGGTGTGGTAACCGCAGAGTTTTGCACTGAAATGTTCGATGTAGGCGTCGAGTTGTTCTTCACTTTCAAAAGCTTCCTGGAAAAGACCTTTGGCTTTGGCCCATTCGGCCGTTTGCCATTCGTCGGGGTTCAGCGCCATTTGGCTGAAAGCTGCCGGGCCTACTTTGCGTTCCACGGCTGGACCGATGACAAAGGGGCCGAAACCCACGGCAAGTTCGCTGAGGCGCACGGAGGCGTATTTGCTGGCCAGACAGTAGTCGGTGGCTGCTAAAAGTCCTACGCCGCCGCCCACAGCTTTGCCGTTGATACGTCCCAAGATGATTTTGGAACATGTGCGCATGGCATTGATCACGTTCCCGAAGCCGGAAAAAAAGCGGTGGCCGGTTTCAAAATCGTTGATGGCGGAAAGTTCGTCGAAACTGGCGCCTGCACAAAAGGTTTTGTGGCCTTCACTGGCCAGCAGCACGATGCGAGCCGCCGGATCGCTTGAAGCACGTTCGAACGCGTCGGCGAGGCTCTGAAGCAGTTTGCTGGGCAAACTGTTGTGGTTGGGGTGAAAAAAAACGATACGTGCCACGCCGGCGGGTGAAACCTCGTATTTGACGTAGCCTTGCTGGGTAATATCCATGGTGAAATTTGTTCGGTTAAGGGTGGCAAAGATACCTACAAACACACGACCTTAGCACCATGCGCACTACGCTTGTACAAACCGACCTCATCTGGGAGAACCCTGTCGCCAACCGGGAACGTTTCGATGCCTTGCTCGCACCGCTTGCCGGAGCCACCGACCTGGTTTTGCTGCCCGAAATGTTCACCACAGGATTCAGCATGCGTCCGGAAACGTTGTCCGAAACGATGGACGGTGAAACCGTACGCTGGATGTTGAACCATGCCCGGCAACTGGATGCTGCTGTTTGTGGTTCGTTCATTTGCAAAGAGGCCGGCAGCTATTACAACCGCCTGCTCGTGGCTTTCCCCGACGGCACAACACTGCATTACGACAAACGGCACCGCTTTGCACTTGCCGGTGAACACGAGCACTATGCGGCGGGTACGCAACGTCTGGTTTTTGAATGGCGGGGATGGCGCATTTGTCCCATGATTTGTTACGATTTACGGTTTCCGGTGTGGAGCAGGCAGCAAAAGGAGCCGTATGACCTTATTTTTTTTCTGGCCAACTGGCCCTCGCGCAGAGCGCACCATTGGCGAAGCTTACTTCCAGCGCGATCCATTGAAAATCAAGCATTTACAGCAGGCGTGAACATCATCGGCACCGATGGAAACGGCTACGAATACGGCGGGGATTCGGTGCTTCTGGATTGTTCCGGACAAGAAATTTTATCGCCGAAAGACCAAAAAGGCGTCTTTACCACAGAACTTTCCTTGGATTTTTTACATAAATACCGTCGCGAGTTGCCCTTTCTCGCCGATGCCGATGATTTTGTATTGAACCTGTGACTTTGTTCCATTTTTTGTTTTAAACGCATTGTTTTTTGAAAGCAATTGCTACCTTTGCCGTCGGCTTGCAGGGAAATTATCCCAAATCGACTCCGGTTTCATAATCCTCTCCATGAACATATCCGCCGCACGCAAGCCATTTCGGAGTCCATAATTGCCCAAGAATCGCCTTTTTCTTGTCATCCCGTCAGGGATTAATCCCCTACAGACGGCCCGGCGGCCGTTTGCTTCACTAAACTTACACACTTATGATGTTCGAAACAAAACGTTTCAACCGTTCAGTTCAATTTATTGCCACATGTAGCCTGGTTCTGCTATTTTGGGTTTCCTCCTCAGCCTTTTACAGCCCCGGCAAAAATCCAGCACGTGAAGTAGGCGCTGAAATCATGCAGCTCCGCGAGCAGGTTACCGGTTGGGCCCAAACTTTCACCGGACTCCGCTACCGATACGCAGGACAGAGCCCTAAAACAGGTTTCGACTGCTCGGGTTTTACCCGTTACATCCTGAAAGAATTCAACATCAACGTATCCTCCAGCTCGAGCACGCAGTCGCGTCAGGGCAAACGGATTTCCCTTAACGACGTATTGCCAGGCGACCTGGTGTTTTTCGGCGGCAAAGGTTACATCCAGCACGTTGCTTTGGTGGTTGAAAACACCGCCGAAGGCATCATCTGCGTACACAGCACTTGCTCGCGTGGCATCGTTGTGGAAAACATCAGTACTTCCAGGTACTGGAAACCGCGCATCCTGTTTGCCCGCGATGTCATCAGCGATCAGGCGCCTTTGTTTGCAGACTCCCAATTGTAATTGTTAAAGAAAATACAATGCGTTTTCGCATCATACCTTACCGGTATGAAAAAAAGTTAATACATGAGCCATTCCGTTAAAACGGGGTGGCTTTTTTTGAATGGGGAATGGGGAATGCGGATATCACGGTAAAGCGTGGTTATTCCGGAGAAGTGTGGAACCGAAGTGAAATAAAATATTAATCTTGTTTGCTATGCGTTTGCTCCAATTTTTATCCTTGCTGTTTTTTTTGTTTCTGGCGGCATCCTGTTCGAAAAAAGGCACCGTCTCTTATTACAAATCTTCGTCGGACAAGCCGGCGCCCACCTCGCCGTCAAAACCAACAACCACACCACCGGCATCGAGTGGAACTGTTTCGAAAAAACGCAGGGAAATGGCCGATTATGCGCGAAAATACATCGGAACACCTTACAAATACGCAGGAACCAATCCCAAAACCGGCTTCGACTGTTCCGGCTTCACCAGTTTTGTTTACAAAGGATTCGGTTTTCCCATCACCCCGGCATCCAGGGGTCAGGCTGTTTTGGGAAATGAAGTCTCCCTCAGCAAGGTGCAACCAGGAGATCTTGTTTTTTTTGCAGAAAACGGCCGCGACGTTTCACACGTGGCCATGGTGAGCAGGCGCGACGGTAAAAACGTGTACTGCATCCACAGCACAACCAGCAGGGGCGTCATTGAGGAAAACATTACCACTTCAAAATACTGGCAGCAGCGATTGTTGTACGCCAGAGACGTAATTGGCAAATAAGTTTTTACCTTGGCATGAAACAAAACCGAGAACCATGCTGAAAACGATGTCCCGATTCTGGTGGATGCTGATCCTTCGCGGCCTAGTAGCGCTGCTTTTTGCCTTTTTTGCATTCACGCGACCTGAGGTCACCTTCACCGCCATGGTGGTTATGCTGGGCGCCTTCTTTCTGGCCGACGGACTGCTGGCGCTTGTTTTGGGCTGGCAGATGCGTGGGGAAGACGACGAATGGTGGTCGGTATTTCTGGAAGGCGGGCTCGGTGTTGTTTTGGGCCTGTTGGCGCTGCTTCGTCCCGACATTGGCGCTGCAACCATGGTGATGTTCATCGCCCTTTGGTGCCTCCTGAGCGGCACTTTTGAGTTTTTCGCCGCCATCAAATTGCGCAAAGAGATTGAAAACGAATGGATGCTCGGACTGGCCGGTCTCGTTTCCATTGCCCTAGGAGTTTTGATGCTCATCAACCCAACTGCAGGCGCCATATCCATCGTATGGTGGATAGGACTCTATGCCGCCATATTCGGCGTGTTTTTCGTGCTTTTAGGCTTACGTTTGCGCAATGTGGGCAACAAAATCAGGGAGAAACTGGGGAATGGTTAGGTGTTTCACCAGCCACGCCAGCGCATTTTCAACACGCC
>JADLBE010000204.1 GCA_020847915.1 Saprospiraceae bacterium
CCCCCCCCCCCCCCCACTCCCTCCCCCAATATAACTTGAAAAGTGTCATGTCGAGCGTCAGCGAGACACCTCATTTACATCCGGTTCATTAGGACCGAAGGGAGACACCTTTTTTTTACCAACCGACCAACTGACCAACCGACCAACCGACCAACCGACTTTTTATTGTTTCACCCTGAACAACTCCACACTTTCTTCCATGATGATGGGCTCTTTTTCGCCTTCGATGAAAAACGTATCGCGTTGGTTACGGATTTCGCGTTCGGTGGTATCCAGCATGGGAATCTTTCTGATGGGAAGGGTATTGAGGTATCGGAAGGTCGACGTGTCGAGGTGCATGCCTTCGGTCAGGACGTTGATCAGGACGGGGTCGTGGTTTTGTGGCAGACTAAACCTGGTTTTAAAAGCGGTTGCCTGGCGAAAATCCAGGGAATCGCCTTGCAGCAATTGAAATTTGCATTCGTTGAAAAGTGCCTGACGGAAAACGACCTGCTTCAGCACAGCATCATCGAAGTTGGAAAACTCGAAGGTGCAGCTGCTGAAATCGCTGTTTTCGATGCGTGCTTTGTGGAAATTGGCAAAATTGAACGAAGCTCCCCTGGTGTCGCTGCCCATCAGGGAAGCCCTGACGTGGCTCAGTTCGGCGCCCTCAAGGTTGGCATTGGTAAGATTTGCCCCGGAGAGTGATACATACTGAAACTTAACGTTCGAAAGGTTGATGTTGCGCAAATAAGCGCCGTCGAGACTCACTTTTTCGAGGGTGGCGTAGGAAAAATCAGCCAGGAGGTATATTTCCTCGTACGTATCCGGATGGAGTTTGCTCGCGACCAAACTGAGCAGGAGTTGCCCGCGTTCCGGACTGGTCATTTTGGCGGTGATGCTGTCGCCTTCCAAAAATCGGTAAGGCAGCAGGGCTTTGCTGAGTGCGACGATGCGTCCGATGAGTTGTGGGGAAAGTTTGCGTTTTACCGGATTTTGCTTCAGCTCATCGTCGATGCGGTTGAGTACGTTGTCGAATAAAAACACAAAGGAACTCCGGCGCTCGGCTTCCTGCAGGTACGTTTGTTGTTCGATACGTTTGTTTTGGATGTCGAACTTTTCGTTGTTTTTTTTCAGGTAATACGTTTGCAGGACGGCCAGACTTAAAGGCGCCATGGCCAGCAACAGGGTAATGGTACCTACACGTGTGAGGCGGTGGAGGGTGGCGTACAGGGCATTTTTCAGGGTAGTGCGTTCCAGCCTGGCGTCGTACAACTCGTCGATGAGTTGCGACACACTGTTGTACAGCGGTTTGCCTGTCAGGGTGCTTACCGCAAGCCTGTACAGGTTGGCTTTGATCTTTTTGTTTTTGCCCAACCGAACTTCCAAAGCGTCGAGGCGCTCGCGAAGGCGCCTGTTCTCGGCTTCCAGTTCATGCTGTTTGTGGTGATCGGTGTTTTCCATGTTCACGTCGTACGTGGGCAATATTACTTCTTTTTATCGTGCCCAACAATGCTGATGGTAACGTATTGGAGTAACTTTGTTGTATGTTAACAAACTACCCCAACGGCTCAACCCATGTGGTGTTCAGCCATGGTTATTTTTTGGCCGATGATCCGCGGGAGTTGCAGATCATGCGCCCCTATCCGCCGCTGGGTTTATTGTACCTGTCCGCGTGGTTTGAAAAACACGGCGTGGACCACGAAGTGATCGACAGCACATTTTCCACCTCCGATAAACAACGTACACGCCTGCTCGAATGCCGGCCACGGGTGCTTGCCCTCTACACCAACCTGATGACCAAAACACAGGTCATCGAACTTATGCAGTTCGTGCGCAACCACGAAGATCTCCGGCATTGTTTGTTGTTGCTCGGCGGCCCCGATGTCACACACAACGCAGAAGCATACCTCGACGCCGGCGCCCACCTCATCGCCGTGGGTGAAGGCGAACAAACCGCACTGGAAGTAGCGCTTGAGGCACGAAACGAACATCCCGATTTTTCCTGGATTTCCGGTGTGGTGTACCGTCTGGCAAATGGCAGTATACAACGCAATACACCCCGGACCAAATTGCGCGAACTTGATGATTTGCCGTTTCCCGCCCGCCACAACATTGACTTAACTCTTTACCTCCAGGCCTGGAAAAAAGCACACGGACAAAGTGCCGTCAGCATCAGCACCCAACGTGGCTGCCCCTACACCTGCCGCTGGTGCAGCACTGCCGTGTACGGACAAAGTTACCGTCGCCGCAGTCCGGAAAACGTGGCCGATGAAATCGAAATGTTGCAAAAACAGTACGGTTTCGACCTCATCTGGTTCGTCGACGATGTTTTTACGGTTTCCCACAAATGGCTGAAGGAGTTTCACGACGTGCTTAAAAACCGCAACATAACCGTCGCTTTTGAATGCATCACCCGCGCCGACCGCATGAACGCCGAAGTGGTGCATCTGCTGCGTGAAAGTGGCTGTTTCCGTGTTTGGATAGGCGCCGAAAGTGGCTCCCAAACGGTGATCGATGCCATGGATCGCCGGGTGGACGTACAGCAGGTGCAACGCATGATCCGGACGGTTCGCGAAGCAGGTATACAAGCCGGTACGTTCATCATGCTTGGTTATCCGGGCGAAACAGAAAACGACATCCGCCAAACGGTGGCACACCTCAAAGCAGCCAACCCCGACCTGTTCACCATCACGGTGGCATACCCAATCAAAGGCACCGGACTTTTTGAGGAGGTGCAGTCGGTGAGCAACGTTGCTGAACTGGATTGGAACGTAACCTCCGACCGCGACATCGAGTTCAAACGCACCTATCCACGCCGTTACTACGATTTTGCGGTGCGTTGGACCGTCAACAGCGTGCACTGGCACAAAGCCCAATTGAAGGGAGAGGTATTTAAACCTGCCGGGATTGTGTTTGGAATAAAAACGGCACTGGCGCGTGTGGGTATGTTGCTCAGCAGATGACGACAGACTTAGAGGGGTCTCGCACAGATTTTTTTAAGGAATATTCTGTGAAAATCTGTTCCTTAAATCTGTGGACATCTGTGTGAAACAAACTAAAATTCCCGTTCCAAAAGCGCTTCCATGGTACTTCTCAGCACCGTTTTGCGCTCCTCGGGCACCTGAACGGCGTCGAGGTGGCGGAAAGCTTCTTCCTGGTACTGCTGTTTGGCAGCTTCGATGTGTGCGGGAATGTCGTTGCGGTTGAAAAGGTTACGCACAGCGGCAATTTTGGTGTCTGCATGGTCGCTGCCCGTTTGCATCAGGCGGTTCAATTCGGTGCGATCGGCTTCCGAAGCCACCTCAAGGGTTTTGAGCACCAGCAGCGTTTTTTTGTTTTGCAAAATATCGCCGCCCACTTGTTTTCCAAATTTGGCGGGATCACCGTACGTGTCGAGCAGGTCGTCCTGAATCTGAAACGCCGTACCTGCCAACCTCCCGAAGTGGTAGAGGTGGTTGGCGTCGGAATGGCGGGCTCGGGCGCACAAAGCACCCATTTCAAGGGCGCCACCGAGCAAAACTGCAGTTTTCAGCTCAATCATACGCAGGTATTCCGGGATCGAAACATCGTCTCGTGTTTCAAAATCAACGTCCAGTTGCTGGCCTTCACACACGCCGATGGCCACACGGTTGAAGGTTTTGAGCAAACCCGGCACCACATCGGGGGTAGCGGCGCGGCTCAAAAACTGGTAGGCGTAAATGAGCATCACGTCGCCGCTGAGGATGCCGGTGGTGGTGTTCCAGCGGGTATGCACAGTGGGCTGACCGCGGCGCAGGGGCGCGGCGTCCATGATGTCGTCGTGCATAAGCGTGAAATTGTGGAACAATTCCACCGCCCAGGCAGCAGGCAGGGCATCGGACAAGTCGTCGCTGTCGCGAAAAAGCTCGTAACCCATGAGCAGGGTAGCGGGCCTGAGCCGTTTGCCACCAAGGGTCAGAATGTAGTCGCAAGGCTCGTACAGCATGCTGGGCTGGTCCGGAAAGGATTGTTCGGCAGCGTACTGCGCGATGCGGTCGAGCAATTCCGGAAGTGTATGCATGATTTTAGATGGCCCTGTTGGTATCAAATGCTTCAAGGTAATCGGCCACACGGCGGATGAACGAACCGCCGAGGCTGCCGTCCACGATGCGGTGATCGTAGCTCATCGATAGGAACATCATGTGACGGATGGCGATCACGTCGCCTTGTTCGGTTTCGAGCACGGCCGGTTTTTTCTTGATGGCGCCTGTGGCCATGATGGCTACCTGTGGCTGGTTGATGATGGGTGTTCCCATCACGTTGCCGAAGGTGCCCACATTGGTGAGGGTAAAGGTGCCGCCCTGTACTTCATCGGGCTTGAGCTGGCTGGAGCGTGCGCGGGTGGCCAGGTCGTTCACCGTTTTTGCCAAACCGGCCAGGTTCAGGTAGTCGGCATTTTTGATCACCGGCACGATGAGGTTACCCGAAGGCATGGCGGCGGCCATTCCGATGTTGATGTCTTTTTTCACCAAAATGCGCGAGCCGTCCACCGAAGAGTTGATCATCGGGAAATCGCGGATGGCGCGTGCTACTGCCTCGATGAAGATGGGTGTGAAGGTGATGTTTTCGCCGTATTGTTTTTTGAAACTGTCTTTGATCCGGTTGCGCCAAAGCACGACGTTGGTCATGTCGACCTCCACAAAAGAGGTGACGTGTGGACTGGTATGTTTGCTCATCACCATGTGGTCGGCGATGAGTTTGCGCATGCGGTCCATTTCCACGATTTCCACGTTGCCGCTAATGCTGACGGCGGGTGCGGATGGTGCGGGGGCAGGAGGAGCCGAAGGGGCAACTGGTGTAGCAACAGCCGGTTGTTTGCCGCGGTTGGCCACGTATTCGAGGATGTCCTTTTTGGTTACACGTCCTTCCATACCGGTGCCGCGAAGCGCGTCCAGTTCGGCATTGGAAATGTTTTCCTCTTTGGCGATGGTGCGTACGAGTGGGGAGTAGAAACGTTGGTCGTTGCCTGTTGCCTGTTGTTCGCCGGAGGTCGCGCTTGGTTGCGCTTGCGCTAATGGAGCGGCGGCTACAGGTGTCGACTGCGCTACCGCGGGAGAAGCGGCGGGTTGGGCGCTGCCGGCTTCGGTTTCGATGATGGCGATGGCTTTGTTGATGGCGACCGTTTCGTTTTCAGGAAACAGGATTTCTACAACAACGCCTGCTACCGGGGAGGGCACTTCGCTGTCTACCTTGTCCGTAGCGATGTCGAGTACAGGTTCATCAAGTTCAACGCGATCACCTGGCTTTTTGCGCCATTTCAGGATCGTTGCTTCCATGATGCTTTCGCCCATTTTGGGCATCACAAGTTCTACACGCGCCATACTTTTTTTGATTTTATTTTGTTAGAGCGCCGCAAAGGTACAATCAATGACCGTATTTTGCGCTAAGAATGCCCCGTTTTGAAATTTAATTTTGCCAGATACCGTTCAACGCTATGGAAGTCCGCAACCTGATTTTTGATTTCGGCAATGTCCTTTTCGACCTCGATTTGCCGCGCATCCCCCGTGGGTTTCAACGGCTTTTGGGCGACCAATACCCGGCAGCCCAGGAGAAACTGGCCCGCGACCGGGTTTTTGAACTTTACGAAACGGGCGGTTTAACTTCTGAAGAATTCATCGATGCCCTGCGTTACAGCGCCTCGCCGGCCCTAAGCGCCGAAGCCGTTACAGAAGTGTGGAACTCCATTTTCCTCGACATGCCGCGCGAACGCCTGGACATGCTGATCAACCTGAGGCAAAACTACAAGGTCTTCCTGCTTTCCAACATCAACGAAATGCACGAACACTGGATTGCGGATTACATGCTGCGCAAACACGGTGTCACCGATTTTGAATCCACGTTTTTCGATGGCGTGTACTATTCCCACCTGATCCGTCTTCGCAAGCCCGACCGCGAAATTTACGAATACGTGCTCGCCGATGCCGAACTCAAACCGGAGCAGACGTTGTTTTTTGATGATTTGGAAGTGAATGTGAAAGCTGCTTCAGAGCTTGGTATTCGCGGCATTTTACATCCTTTGGGCACGGAGATCATTTCGCACGTAGAGCAGGTAACCACATTAGGCACATGAGAATACTAAGGCACATTAGCGATATTTTCTAATGTGCCTTAGTGATCTCATGTGCCTAATGTGGTTAAATGAGGGCTAAAGGTTATCCCAATTGTAAAGCACCTTGCTGAAATCCCTTGCTTTAAGATCCTTTTCCCGGATAAAAAAGTTGCCCACACCCATGTCGCCCCACATGAGGTCCATACGTTCATCGGAGTCGAGCTGGAAAAGCAGGATCATGGGGTCGTTGGCATCGCGGGGGTCGTCCTGGGTAAAATACGCATAACCACCCACGCGGTGGCCCTGGGCATTCACCGATTTGCCAAGAACATCAATAACATCCCATTCCCGTGGGCCGAACTGCTGGAAGAAGTCCTGGCCGAAAATTTCTCCGAACCGGTAATCGGTTGCAGGAGCATAAGCCACCGAGGCTTCAAAAGTTAGCGGATACGATTCGTCGGGGTGGTGGGGCAGAAGGTCCTCGTCCGCCTCCGGCAAAACGGGTTTGTTTTGCAACGCTGATGTGTCGGAAACGGGATCGGGATAAAACATTACCCGGAAATTTTCCTGTTCCTCGCCGTCTTCAAAATTGATCCCGTAGTGTTCGTCGTTAAAAATAAAAAACTGCAAAATGCCTTTCTCCGGAAACGGTTCCAGGCGAGGCAGTTCGGCAAAATTGATCTGGGCGAGGAAATACAAAGGTTCTCCGTTGGGGTTCGTCGGCCATTGCACGTTTTTGGGCAAATAAGGCATGCCTCCGACCTTGCTTTGCAGGGGTGTTGTGGTATGTTCCTTTTGTGAGGTTGCCTTGAGGCAGGGGAGTTGGGTTTGGAGCAGTTTGTCGCGGAAGGGCTCCATTTCCGAAGGAAGGGATGCAATCATGTTTTGACTGGTGAGAAGGGTACCCGCAAGGGGCACCCGTACAGGTTAGGGCTTAATGGGTCGTTGTGCGAGGTAAAAGTCCTCTTTTTCGCGCATGATGCGCACTTCATCGTCCGATTTGTCGCCGTAGCCGATCATGTGTAAAACACCGTGGGCCATGACGCGCTGCAGTTCGTGCATGAAGGTTACGCCCTGAGCATCTGCATTTTCGGTAACCCGCTCGGTGCTGATGTACATATCACCTTCGATGACCTTGTCGCCTTCTTCGTGGTAGGGGAAAGTGATGATGTCGGTGTAATAATCGTGCTGGAGGTATTCCACGTTTACACCGCGCAGGTATTCGTCGGAGCAAAAGATGTAACCAATTTCGCGCAGCGTTTTGCCTTCGGCCGCGGCGATACCCGAAAGCCAAATGGCAATCGCCTCCGGATCGGGCAGATCGAAGGCGACGTCTTCAAAGTCAAAGGTTACAGGTGTTTCAGGCTCCTCGTAGGGTAAGTCCGGAAATTGCATCAGCAAAGTTTAAAGCGCATTTCCACCGTACTTCCACCGCGCATGAAACGACATTCATCGCTCAGATGGCGTATCAGATACAGACCCCTTCCTCCGCATTGCTCTATGAGCTCGGAACAAGTAGGATCGGGAACTTCAGTTGGATTGAATCCGGGGCCTTCGTCGGATACGCGGATGGAAAGCGCATCTTTCTGGCGGCGCAAAGAAATGGAGACCGATTTGGAACAGTCGCAACCGTTGCCATGCAAAATGGCATTTGTGACTGCTTCGGTCAGACTGATAAGTATGTTGCCGTGGGTATCGGCTGAAAGGTTGTATCGTTGAGCTACATCATGTACAAAATTTTCAACTTTCGAGACGTTTTCAGGGTTGGATTGGAGTGTCAGGTTGGTGTGTAAATCGCTCATTCGCAAGTAAGAGTTAAACTACGCTGCACAGTTAACTTATGTACACTCATGGGGGATTAAAACTCAGACGCAGGATTAAATGCAACGGTACCAAATGACTACTTTGGTTCTACAAAACGTTGCAATTTAAGATTGTGTTAACAATCCGCGCAAGGGGGTGTTCAAAATAAATCAACGGCAGTGCCCTAAAACGACTATTTATACGTCGAAACGCGTCAAAAGTCACGTTATCCACGAAAGATTGTTGAAAAATACTTCACTGTCAGTCGCGGGGGAAGTCCGTTTTGACTGTAAATCCGGGCAAACCCAACGCTTAATCAAAATTCTGCCATCCCAAAATCAATCCTGCCATCTTTAAATCCTGTTAATCTTTTAATCCTGAAAATCCTGATCCCTGATCAAAAGTCGGCATTGCCCGGGAAGCGTGGAAACGCAATCACGTCGCGGATGTTGGTCATGCCGCTCACAAAAAGCACCAGACGTTCGAATCCGAGACCGAAGCCGGCGTGCGGACAAGTGCCGAATCGGCGTGTGTCCAAATACCAGTACAGTTCTTCGTGGGGGATGTGCATTTCGGTCATGCGCTGCTCCAAACGGCTCAGGCGTTCCTCCCTTTGCGAACCGCCCACAATTTCGCCGATGCCGGGAAAAAGGATGTCCATCGCCGACACCGTCGGACCGGGAACGCCTTCCTGCGGCTCGTCCTGGCGCATGTAAAACGCCTTGATGGCTGCCGGGTAATTGGTGAGGATGACGGGCTTTTTGAAATGCTTTTCCACCAGGTAACGCTCGTGTTCGCTCTGGAGGTCGGTGCCCCAACCTTCCACAGAATACTGGAACTTACCCTTTTTGTTGGGGTTCGAATTTTTCAAAATATTGATGGCCTCGGTGTACGTGAGGCGTTCAAAAGCGTTGTCGGTAACGAAGCGCAGTTTTTCGGTGAGCGCCATTTCGGAACGCTGGTCCTGCGGTTTGCTTTTTTCTTCTTCGAGCAAACGGTCTTCCAAAATTTTCAGATCGTCGGCGCAGTGTTCGAGGGCGTAGCTGATCACGTATTTCAACATTTCCTCGGCGAGGTCCATGTTGTCGTGCAAATCGTTGAAAGCTACTTCGGGCTCGATCATCCAGAATTCGGCCAAGTGGCGCGTGGTGTTGGAGTTTTCGGCGCGGAACGTGGGTCCGAACGTGTACACTTCACCCAGGGCCATGGCGCCAAGCTCGGCTTCAAGTTGTCCGGAAACGGTCAGGTTGGTGGCGCGGCCGAAAAAATCCTGCGAAAAATCAACTTCGCCCTGCTCATTGCGCGGCGTACCTTCGAACGGCAGGGTGGTTACGCGAAACATTTCCCCTGCACCTTCGGCATCCGAAGCGGTGATGACCGGTGTGTGCAGGTACACAAAACCGCGGTCGTTGAAAAACTTGTGGATCGCAAACGCCAGGGCGTGGCGCAGGCGGAAAAGCGCTCCGAACGTGTTGGTACGGAAACGCAGGTGGGCGTTTTCACGCAAAAACTCCAGCGATTGTTTTTTGGGTTGCAGCGGGAATACTTCCGGGTTGCAGTCGCCGTAAATGGTGATTTCGCTGGCTTTTACTTCCACGCGCTGACCTTTGCCCTGCGATTCGAGCAACATGCCACGCGCGCCGATCGCGGCGCCGTATTTGATGCGTTCGAGGATGGCCGGATCTGTATTTTCAAAATCAACCACCACCTGCAGCTGTTGCGGGCAGGAGCCGTCGGACAAAGCGATGAACTGGTTGTTGCGGAAAGCGCGTACCCAGCCTTTCACCGTCACTTCGGTGTTGATGGGTTCGGTACGGAAAAGGTCGGCGATTTTGATGCGCATGGGTTGTGCTTGCTTTTGAAGGGCGCAAAAGTACGGGTTTTTTGCGATTTGACCTTAAAACAAAAACATTCCGGGAGGAATATTTGGAATTGTTGGAAAAATTTGAAGTTTCGTATGATGAAAAATATTTGTTTGAATTTTACGATGAACTGATATAATCAATAGGTCCGTAAGCTCATTTTTTGATAATAATTGGTTTCAATGTAATCTTGCCTGACAGCGCATTACCTTTGTATAAACCAGTCCGATGTCCATGAAATTGAAATATCTTCCATTTTTAATCGTAATTCTGCTAGCCAGCCTGACTACCTCCGCACAAACCACCTACACTTTTAACGGCGGCATTTTCGTCAGCCCATGGGACGACCCCGCCACCTGGACGCCCAACGGCGTGCCCGGACCTTCGGATACCGCTGTGATAAACATTCTCCCCGGCACGAACAGCGCCCTGATGTTTCACGATGCCTTCGAGGTGGGTACCCTGCGCATCCGCTCGTACTTCGACCTGTTGGGATCGGGCAAACTCACGGTCCTCGACTCCTTCTACAGTTCGTATCCTGGCTACTGCTTTATCAATTTCTCCCTGGCCGCGGGCGCACAGGGCCGGGTTGACGACTCCGACTACGCCGGACCGGGCGCCTTTCACGTGTTCAACAACGTGTTCGCTGTCGACGGCGCAATTGTGCTCAATGCAGCCCAGGTGTCGGTGGTGGAAGGGCGCGTCAATGGTACCATTTTGATGAAAAAAGGCCGTCTTTTGGGCCACCAGATCATAAACCCCGACGGCCAACTGATTTTTGATCCTCTTGCCGGCGATACACTTGCCATAGGCCGCATTACCAACCGCGGCAAGGTGGTGTGGAAAAACGGCCACCTGCGCAACCTTAAACGCCGCTTTGTGAATGAAGGCCTATGGCTTATGGAAGCCACCGGCCACACCATCCTCAACGACTCCACACACATCGACAGTCTTTTCGTGAACACGGGCATCCTGTACGCTTCCTCGGTGTCAATGCACACCCACCTGGTTAACAGTGGCACGATTGACGTGGCGGAAAATGCCGTTCTCAGTCTTGAAGACGGAATGCACTTTTACGAAGGTATCCTGTCTGGAGGGGTCTTGCGCCTCCGGGGCGATACCTCCACGGCGTTTGGCTCCGTCGCCTCCACCGATCTGAACGTGTTCGACGTAGATCATACCGTGTTGAATGTGTTCGAACCGTTTAATCCGGCCGATACCCTGCGAGTACAAGATGCGGCGGTGATCGGCCAGGGTAGCTTGACCGTTACCGGACATCTCGACTGGAGGGGCGGCACCATCCACGTCCCGGTGCATGTTTTTGCAGATGCTACAGCTTTGATCCGTACCGGACAACTTGAGAGCAGAGCAGGAGCATCGTTTTTCAACGAAGGCGAAACAACGCAAAACGGCGCCTTTTTCTCCGACAACGATTGTATAAATACCGGTGTTTGGGCGATTGCCAACGGCCAACCCGCGGTTGTTGTCGGAAACGGTTCTTTTCAGAACTATGGTTCTGTGTCGCTTTGCGGAGATGCATCGGGTTCACTTACGGTCAATGTGCCAATGACCAATCATAATTCAGGCAGATTGGAAGGCAAAGGCGGGATTTCTTTCGGCAGCCTTAACAATTTCGGACTCACCGCGCCGGGATGCACCGTTGGTACGCTCACCATCGCCGAAAACTTCGATACCGGGGCCGGCGTTACCATCGATGTTGAAGGCGACATCCTGGGTCAGTTCGACCGCCTAGTGGTGTTCGGCGATGTGAATGCAAGCGGTACCCTCCAAATCGAAACACCACCTGGCTTCATCCTCAGTGATACCATCGACGTGATTTTCACCACAGGCGCTTTCATCGGTGTGTTCGACAACGTGGTTGCACCTCCCAACTACAAGGTGCTTTACCGGCCAAACGGTGTTTCCATAGTTTACAGTACCATTGTTGGAACCGTTACTGCCGAACCTGCATCGCCCTGGCAACTTTCCCCAACCCTCGCCACCGATGAGGTCCGACTTGCCTCAGCCACAACCTCCACGGAAGACCAAACCGTTTGGGTTATGAATGCCCAGGGCCGTATTGTACAAGTTTTCTCATTGAACAAAGGCGCTCAGGAGCTGACCATTCCTGTTTCCGATTTGCCGGCAGGTTTGTACTTTGTTCAAGTGGTAAACGGGAATAAAATAGAAAATTTTAAATTTGTAAAAATTTAACTAAGAGCAATTTACCACATTAGGCACATTAGAATACTAAGGCACATTAGAGATCAATTCTAATGTGCCTTAGTATTCTAATGTGCCTAATGTGGTAAATTGGTGTCACTCCACTTTGAGCGTCTTAACCTCCCCGGTAGGTGTCACCAAAACAAATTCCTTTTGGTTTTTCACCTGAATCTGCGGTTTTCTTTCGGGCAGGGTAAACCGCACCACGAGGTTGTACGAAAACTGCACGGCAGGCTCCAGAATTTCCGGATTGATCACCAAATCGTAATCGTTTGCCGGCACGGCATTGTAAAAACGCGACGTGGGTTTATCGGCGGCGTTGATTACCGAGTTGTTTTTATCGCCGGGATCCAGGCTTTGGGTGCTGAAGGCCTGGTAACTTTCGTAGCGGTTGATGGGGTAGGCCACCCAGGCGTTTTCGGCCGAGATGATGTACGCCGAATCGAGGGTAAGGCCAAGGGCGAGGTATTGCTTTTTGGTTTCTTTCAAATAATCAAAAGCGGCGGCGCGCAGCTCGGTGTACACCTTTTGCTGGTCGGTCACAAAATAGTCCACTTTCACGATGTCGTAAATTTCCTGTTTGGCCGCAGCCGTTACGATGCGGTCGAGCAGTGACGGGTTTGTGTACCGGATGTGCACGTTTTTTTGCAGTTCAAATCCTTTGGGTATCTCCGTAAATGTTTTTTTGGAAAACAATTTTTTACTCACGTCGTACTCGTACTTGGGCAGGAAATTCACCATGTCAATGTAAATATCCGTGGCCGGTATCCCCATGTTTTTTAAGTCGTTCAAAAAACCGTCGAGGCGGGTGTTCATCAGGTTGTTGGTCTCGTCGGCCGTGCGACCCAACTGTACAAGGTTAAAAATAGCCGTGTAAGCATCGGCTTTTTGGTTCGACAAGGCGTTGATGCTGATTTCCAGTGCATTATCCGCCACAAAGTGTGCGGCTTTGGGCACGCCACGGTACTGTGCGTTAAAATTGACATTGGAATACGTCTGCTGCTGTGCGCCGTAATTGCCCATCACCTGGGCGGAGAGGCTGCCCGCGAGCAGCAAAAAGGGAAGGATCGTTTTCATAAAGTTGTTAGCAGTTCGATTTGCGAAGAAAATTTGGTTTGAAAGGGCATCAACCATAAAGATGCAGGTGTTGTAGTTTATTGCATAAAACGCTGCAAAAAATAATCACAAGGATTTGGCGGTGCCTGCCGGTAAACCTACGGTTCATTCAATCAAACCTTTGTACTACATTTGCAAACGAAATTGACGTTCTGCTGTTTTATACGTCTCAACCTGCGAAGGAGAACGCACAACCATGCTCATAGAAGTTTTCAAAAGTAAAATACACCGCGTGCGCGTCACGCAGGCCGACCTGAACTACATCGGCAGCATCACCATCGACGAAGCGTTGATGGAAGCCGCCAACATCATGGAAGGCGAAAAGCTGCAGATCGTTAACAACAACAACGGCGCCCGCCTCGAGACATACGCCATCCGCGGCGAACGCGGTACCGGCGTCATTTGCCTCAACGGCGCCGCAGCGCGTATGGTACAGGTAGGCGATGTGGTCATCATCATTTCCTACGCCTGGCTTACCCCGGAAGAAGCCAAAACCTTCCGTCCCATCGCCGTTTTTCCCGACGAGAACAACCGCCTGGTGAAGGGAGTTTAAAGTTTAAAGTTTAAAGTGCCCTTGGGTTCCTGTTGTTGCGATGCCAGGGGTTACCATCTTTAAACTTTAAACTTCAAACTTTAAACTTTAAACTACCAGCAGGCACTTCAATGTTTGGCCATCCCAAACGGATGCCAAACACGCTGGTTTGCCGCCTGTTTGCGCCATAAAACGCCAGCCTTCGTCTTCCGTGCAACGAAGTGGCAAGGCATCGCCGGCTTCGTCGTACACGAAAAATTTTCCGTTTTTGCCTGCGGCAAAAGACAATACGGGAAACGTAGCCGGAAAATGCGACAACCAGGGATTTTGCCCGAGCGCTTCCGCATAAGCCTTTGCAAAAGACTGAATACTTACAAAACCAGGCAATTTTTCCACTTTTTTGGGCAAAATTTTAAATTCCTGTGCAGGCAATGCCCTCAAAGGGTACGCTGAGGGATAAAAAGCCAGGGGCGCCTGCACGATGCTGCCTACTTCCGGAGTTGGCTCGTACACGCCTCCAAAGGCGTAGTCTATCAAAACAGCTTGTCGCAGCGTGCGGCCTCCGAGCAGCCAGGTTCTGCGTACGCTCAATTGTTTTTCCAAAGTTTCTTCGGTTTTGCCCACCACAGCCCAGGCATCGTCGATACGTTCTCCTGTTTGCATTACTTTTTCTTTGGGTGTGGCAATGCCCAGAAATGTTTGCAAATCAGTGGCTTGCGCTTCATTTAGGTGTTCGCGGCGTCGGAAAGCATGTAGTGCCAGACAAAGATCGGCAATACATTTCGTGGCGGATTCAGTCCATGTCGGATTGCCGGGTGGCAGGGCTGCAAGCAGTCGCAGACTTCGGCTGATGCCCGTAAGCGAGGCATCGGCCATGCGGGAAGCGATCAGTTCGATTGCGCCCGGATTTTCGTACACGATGGTGGCCAGTCCGCGCCTTAGGGTGTCGTTGATCCAAACCTCCAGATCTTCCATACCACGTTCGGCGCGGTCGAGGCGTTCGTGGCGGCGTTGTTCCTGTGCAGCTTCTCGTGACGGAGCCTTATTGGGTAGGGTAGAGGCGGGTTTGCCGGACAGGAGGGCGTGTACCCATGGCGGCAGGTCGCCTTCCGTTGTGTTGAAAATTTCTGGTTGTTGGGAATAAAGCAATTCGAGGGCACGGGCGTGCCAGCAGGGTTTTGGAAAAAAGGGGCAGGTACAATAAAGCTGTCTGCCGTCGGCATGCATCAGAACGCCGTGTGAGGCGCCTTGCAGGCGTGCAAATACAAAAGACGACTGCTGGGAGAGCTCGTCAAAAAAAGCCGGGTGGGCAAAGGTTTGCGCGCGATCGGCCGGCATGGTGCTCGTCAGGCTTGGTAGCCGCCGTTATCGTCCCCATCGCCGTCGTGCATCAGCGGCTGGCCCGTACCGGCGCCGTCGCCCAGGATACCAAGGGCAGACATGGCGCGTTCGCTGGCGAGTTGTTCGGCGCTTTTTTTGTTAAAATCGTCGGCGGTACCCAGTTTGCGGCCATCGACATACACAGCGACTTTAAACTTGTCGCGTTTTTCACTTTTGTATTTGGTAAGCACTTTGTATTCGATGGAGCGGCCGTTTTTTTGGCACCATTCCAGGAGCTGACTTTTAAAATTGTCGTCGTAGCTCTCGAGTTCGTGGATGTCAAGGTAGCGCCTCAAAACACGTTGGATGACGTAGTATTTGGTGCGGTTGTAGCCCATTTCGATGTAAATGGCGCCAACGAGGGCTTCGAGGGCATTGCCGAGCATCGATTTGGAGAGCCGGGTTTGGTTGTAATTGGCGAGGAAAAGGTCGAGCCCCATTTTGTCGGCGATTTCGTCGAGCGAATTGCGTTTGACAATTTTGGAGCGCATTTTGGTGAGGAACCCTTCGTCGCTGTTGGGGTATTTTTTAAACAGGTATTCTGCTACAATGGTGCTGAGTACGGCATCGCCCAAAAATTCGAGGCGTTCGTTGTTGGAGATGGCGTAGTCGCGGCTGGTAAATGTGCTTTTGTGGAAAAACGCCAGTTTAAACAGTGGCAGGTGCGCAGGTGTAAAACCGAGCAACGAGCGCAGGCGCCTGACCATTTCTTTTTCAGGGTGGAACCAATAATTGTAAAAACGTTGTAGAAACAGCACGGTATCTAAATATTTATGAAGGCGTACTCAAACACGTTTGAATATGACAGTGGCATTGTGTCCGCCGAAACCAAAAGTATTGCTCATGGCCGTATCGATGCGGCGGTGTTGAGCTTCGTTTAAAGTTAGGTTAAGTTTCGGGTCGATTTCCGGATCGTCGGTAACGTGGTTGATGGTGGGGGGAATAAAATCGTGGCGTATGGCCAGCAGGCTGGCGATGGCTTCTACGGCGCCGGCAGCGCCCAGCAGGTGCCCGGTCATGCTTTTGGTCGAAGAAATGTTGAGTTTGTGGCTGTGGTCGCCAAAGACATGCTGGATGGCTTTCAATTCGGCCACATCACCAAGTGGGGTGGAGGTGCCGTGCACGTTTACGTAATCGATGTCGCCGGGGTTCAAACCGGCATCCTGCATGGCCAGGTTCATCACATTGATCACACCCAGACCATCGGGGTGGGGCGCTGTGATGTGGTATGCGTCGGCGGTGGCGGCTGCGCCTACAATTTCGGCGTAGATGGTAGCGCCACGTTTAACGGCATGGTCGTAATCCTCGATGATAAGGCTACCTGCACCTTCACCCAGCACAAAACCGTCGCGGTTTTTGTCGAACGGGCGCGAAGCGGTGCTGAACTCATCGTTGTTTTCGCTGAGGGCTTTCATGGAATTGAAGCCGCCCACGGCAGTTTTGGTGATGGTGGCTTCGGAACCGACGGTCACGATGATGTCGGCTTTGCCCAGTCGGATGTAATCGAAGGCATTCATGATGGCGTGCGACGAGGAGGCGCAAGCCGACACGGTGCAGTAGTTGATGCCGCGGAAGCCGTATTGGATGGAGATGAGGCCGGCGGAAATGTCGGAAATCATCTTGGGAATGAGAAAGGGGTTGTGTTTGGGTATGCCGTTGCCCAAAACCTGATCTTCCACTTCTTTTTCAAGGGTGGTGAGGCCGCCGATCCCGGAAGCACAAATCACACCTACGCGGTCTTTGTTAACGGTTTCGAGGTCGAGGCCTGAATCACGGATGGCCTCTGCGCTGGCTGCGATGGCAAATTGCGAAAAGCGGTCGATGCGGCGTACTTCACGTTTGTCGAGGTAGTCTTCAGGGTTAAATCCTTTAACTTCACAGGCAAAACGTGTTTTGAACAGCGATGCGTCGAAAAGGGTAATCAGGTTTGCGCCGCTCCGGCCTTCCTGAAGGCCCTGGAGGAACGCCTCAAGGGAATTACCAATGGGGGTGATGGCGCCAAGACCAGTTACTACGACTCTTTTCATACAAGGTAGTGCAATGGTTAAAATGGATTGCGTTCAGGGCAAGCGGACAGCACGCGCACCGCAGCACAAATGTACAAGGTTCGTTCTGAAATCCATCTGCGGATTTTGGAGCGCTGTTTTTACGGCACCGCCAGTCCTGCATGCAGGAGTTTAAACAGCATGAGTCATCCCAAACAGTTTGGGATGACTCATGCAATCACAGTCAGTTAATGGAATTTCAAGCAGGTGTAGTTGCCTGATGTTACACGTTGATCTGTCCTTCAAGGTAGCCGACGGCCTCACCTACAGTGGTGATTTTTTCAGCTTGCTCGTCGGGGATCGAAACGTCAAACTCTTTTTCAAATTCCATGATGAGCTCAACGGTGTCGAGCGAGTCGGCTCCGAGATCCTGGATAAAGTTGGCTTCGGGCGTAACTTCATTTTCGTCAACGCCCAGTTTGTCAACAATGATTTTCTTAACACGTTCGGCTACAGTTGCCATGTTTTTCTGATCTTTAAGTGAAAAAAATCAATTTTTCGAGGTGCAAAGAAACGCTTATAAGCCATTTTAAAAAAATTTTTGTCCCTGAAAATTTACCGTACCTTCCCCGCACGTACAATTAGTATTTGTAAACTTTACACTAAGACAGGCAGATACGGGGCTTGAAAAGGCGCAACTTGTAAGACAAAATGTCCTTTTTTGCGACTTTTATTACAACTTCGCTTGGCTTTACCGCAGTTTAGCAATACATTTGATGCTTGTTGTAAGTTTTACACTAAATTAGCACAACCAAGCATGAATACTGTGGAATCTGCCCTTCCGTCGGACAAAAAAAATCCTGACATGCAAAAAAAAGGCATGCAAAACACCAAAATCGTTGCCACTGTAGGCCCTGCCTGCAGCTCTTATGAGAAATTACTTGAGCTCGTACACGCCGGTGTCGATGTTTTTCGCCTCAATTTTAGCCACGGCGAACACGCCGACCACCTGAAAGTGATCGAGCACATCCAATACATCAACGAAAAATACGGCTACCACGTAGGTACACTTGCCGACCTTCAGGGTCCCAAATTGCGCGTCGGTAAAATCGAAAACAACGCTTTGCCTCTGCAGACAGGCGACATCATTACCCTCGTCAACGAGGAGGTGCTCGGTACCCGCGAGAAAATTTACATGTCGTACGAATCCTTCGCCGAAGATTGTGAAGTGGGCGAACGTATCCTGATGGACGACGGCAAACTCGTTTTTGAAGTCGCCGAAACCAACAAACGCGATACCGTAAAACTCCGCACCATCCACGGCGGCATCCTCAGCAGCAACAAAGGCGTTAACCTGCCCGATACCAATGTGAAGCTGCCATGCCTTACCGAAAAAGACATCGAGGACCTCGATTTTATCCTCACCCAACCCGTCAACTGGGTCGCCCTTTCCTTCGTACGCCGTGCCGAAGACATCTACGAACTGCGCGAACGGATGGAAGAGGTGAAGCACCCGGCGCGGATTATGGCCAAAATTGAAAAACCGGAGGCCATCAAAAACCTCCGTGAAATCATCAAGGCCGCCAACGGCATCATGGTGGCCCGCGGCGACCTCGGTGTGGAAATGCCCCTCGAGCAACTGCCCATCACACAAAAACAAATCGTACTGATGAGCATGCAGTACGCACGCCCGGTTATCGTGGCTACCCAAATGATGGACAGCATGATCACGGCCCCGTCGCCTACCCGCGCCGAAATTACCGACGTAGCCAATGCCGTACTCGATGGTACCGATGCCGTGATGCTCAGCGCCGAAACCTCCGTGGGCAACCACCCGGCCCTCGTGGTACAGGCCATGTCGAAAATCATCGCCGAAGCGGAAAAATACTACTGGCCGCAAATCGAAACCAAACGCCCCAAACCGGTCGAAAAGTCACGCACTTTCCACTCCGACGTGGTGTGTTTTAACGCAGCCCACGTGGCGGAAACCATCGGCGCCAAAGGCATCGTGGGCATGACAGCCTCCGGATACACCGCCTACAAAGTGAGCAGCTACAGGCCCAACGCGAAGATTTTTATCTTCAGCGACCACAAGCAAAACCTGCGCACCATGAACCTGCTCTGGGGCGTACGTTGCTTCTACTACGATAAATTCACCACCACCGACGATACCATCCAGGACTGCAACGACATCCTGAAACAATCCGGTATCGTGCATGAAGGCGACATCGTCATCAACACCGGCTCCATGCCCCTCAAACGCAAACACCGGACAAACATGCTGAAGGTGACGGTGATTGACTAGCTGTTGGCTGAAAGTGGAAAGCTGAAAGTGAAGAGCCTTGCCGGTACACCGGCAAGGCTCTTTGTATTTTGAACGTTAATGAAGTGTTGTTATTCCCCCGAAGATTTTCAAATGATGTCCAACAGAAGGGTTTTGGAAATATTGGAAGAAAGGGGTGACAAATTAAATGTACCCAGAGAAGTAAATCATTGGATTTACTTTAAAAATGAAGAAGACCGGGGTGCTTTCGAACGAGCAGTTAACGTTCAAAATTTTACAACCATTGATTCTGGATTTGACCAGAATTATGGGGAATACGCTTACAAATTGGTCGTAGCAAAAACAGAAAATGTTGATGTAGGTGATATTGATTCCTATTCCTCTCTATTGTTAGCGCTGGCGGAACAATTCAACGGCGACTACGATGGCTGGGAATGCCCCATGATCCTTAATGATGATAATGCGGAGGACAATTGAAAAGGAAGCAATCCACCCACTTTTAAATCAAGTGTATATGATTAGTATGCGGTGCTCCCCTGCCTCTAAAGAGACAGAACAGACAAGAATGGGTTGAGTCAAAATGTATCCATAAAAATTTGATTTAGAGGTATTTATTCAAAAAAATAGCCCCAAAAAACATGGATCACACCAATGAAATTTGGGATGATCCATGTTTTTTTGGCTAACGGCTAACGGCTAACGGCTAACGGCTAACGGCTAACGGCTAACGGCTAACGGCTAACGGCTAGTAAAGCGGAAACTTCGCCATCATCGCATTCACGGCGCCTTTCACTTTGGCGTGTGTGGCTGCATCGTCGTGGTGTGTAATCACCTCATCGATCCATTGCACCACCTGGCGGCAGTCGTCTTCTTTAAGCCCGCGGGTGGTGATGGCGGCAGAGCCAACACGGATGCCCGAGGTGGTCATGGGCGGCTGCGGATCGAAAGGAATCATGTTTTTGTTCACCGTGATGTCGGCTTCGCCAAGGGCATGGTCGGCTTGTTTGCCGGTTACGTTTTTGGTGCGCAGGTCGATGAGCATCAGGTGGTTATCGGTGCCGCCAGAAACGAGGTTGTAGCCGCGCGACATAAACTCTGCAGCCATGGCCTGGGCGTTGCGGATCACCTGTTCACCATAGGATTTGAAGGAAGGCAAAAGCGCCTCACCGAAGGCTACAGCCTTGGCGGCGATCACGTGTTCGAGCGGACCACCCTGCATGCCGGGGAAAACACCGCTGTCGAGTATGGCCGACATCTGAATGGCCGTGCCTTTTTTTGTGGTGCGGCCCCACGGGTTGTCAAAGTCTTTGCCCATAAGGATGATGCCGCCGCGCGGACCGCGCAGTGTTTTGTGCGTGGTGCTGGTGATGATGTGGCAATGCGGCACGGGGTTGTTGAGCAAACCGGCGGCAATGAGGCCGGCAGGGTGCGCGATGTCGGCAAGCAAAAGGGCGCCCACTTCGTCGGCAATGGCGCGGAAACGGGCGTAGTCCCAGTCGCGCGCATACGCTGAAGCACCGCAAATGATGAGTTTTGGACGTTCGCGCACGGCGATTTCGTGCACTTTATCCATGTCAATCCGACCTGTAGCTTCCTCCACACCGTAAAAAACGGGTTTGTACACCTTGCCCGAGTAGTTCACCGGTGAGCCGTGGCTCAGGTGACCTCCGTGGGCCAGGTCGAAACCCAGAATTTTATCACCCGGTTGCAAACAGGCCAGGAAAACGGCTGCATTGGCTTGTGCGCCCGAGTGAGGCTGCACGTTGGCCCAGGCCGCACCGAACAGTTCTTTGAGACGGTCGATGGCGAGCTGCTCGATTTGGTCCACCACTTCGCAACCACCGTAATACCGGCGGCCGGGGTAACCTTCGGCGTATTTGTTGGTGAGGCACGAACCCATGGCGGTAATGACGGCCTGGGAAGTGAAATTTTCGGAAGCGATCAGCTCAAGGCCACGGCGTTGGCGGGCGAGCTCATCTTCAATGAGGGAAAAAACGATGTCGGACATGTTGGTGGGTACCTTGCTTTTGATGCAAAGGTAGGCAGCAAGCCTTGTAAATTTTGCCGAAGGCAAAAAAACAACACAACCAATAATTACATTTACACGCTTTCCGAAGTCGTAGGGGAGAAATCATTGTTAGGCATAACATGGCACATTATAGCCAAAATTGGAAGATTATAATTTTGTACATATTTTATAAAACCCTATCCAATGAAACACGTGAATCGATTGCATTTCAACCATTTATCAAAAATCAAATGGGCGTTCATTCTGGGTTTGTTGTTCTGCTCGACAAGCCAAATCCTGGGCCAGCAGTTCAGTTCGGACAGCTACCTTTCGAAACCCCACGGTATGGTAACAATCATTCCGACGTTTGGCCAACGAAACTCCATGTTGATGTCAGGATTCTCGCTTTTTCCCCGTTGGGAGTTTACCATTGCTGCCTACACCTACAACAACGATGGAAAAGCTGCGACTGATGACGGCTACTCCACCTCCTATTTTGTCAAGTACATGTTTTATGAAAACAAAGCAAAAACAGGTGGGGCAGCATTTAAATTTGGTACGGGTTTGTTCCCTGGATACCTTTCGGGCGAGGACAAGCTGGAAGATGCCTTCAAGACCTATTGGTTCAATTTTCCGATAACCATTCCGTTGTTTAACAACACTTTGCAATGGGACCTTATGCCGGGCGCCAGTTTGACCTTTGATTACGGTGAACAGGAAAAAACGGCTTCAGGTTTAACCTATGCCACACGTTTGGCCTGGTACCCATTTCATCCCGAAGTATCCATCGTTGGAGAAGTTTTTGGCAATACCGGCCAGGCGGCAAGCATACCGGAATACAAACTCGGTTTGCGTTGGGAGCCCAGCCCGCACGCGGTTATCGCCATTACCTACGGCCAGGAATTTACGGACAACAACGGCGCGGGTTTTGAGTTTGGCGTCATGTTGTTCACCCCCCCATTTGCCTGCATCGGCGGTTGCGGCAAAACCAAAGCGGAACGGAAAGGATGGTTCAAACGTGAATTCAAAAAACCGGAGAAGCTCTGAGTTTGATTAATTGTCATCCCAGCGAAGCGGGGGATCTGTTCCCTTATCCTGCATACCCGCTGTCTATTTGCACAATCCAAAGGATCAATGTATTATCTAGTCCTAATGAGCTCCAGATAATGGTTTAGATCCCACGCTTCGCTGGGATGACAAGACGATTGGTATGGTGAGAAAGGGGCTGAAGCCCCCGAAATCCGCTCAACAACTGATTCATTTTGAGCCAATTAGCCCTTGTTGAAAAAACATGAGATTTGCCTAAAAATCGGGGCAATGCATGTTTTTGAAAAAAACCGCACCGAAAAAAACCGCCCGCCCGC
>JADLBE010000205.1 GCA_020847915.1 Saprospiraceae bacterium
GGCGGAGTGAGGGCCCTTAAATTCAAATTTCAAATTTCGTACGTCGTCAATCGTCAATCAAATCCCTCTACTGAGCGAGGTATCCTCCATCAACGGCATAATACGCGCCGGTGACGAACGAAGCGTTGTCGCTGCTCAGCCAAAAAACAAGTTCGGCGACTTCGGAAGCTTCGCCCAAACGGCCAATGGGGTGCAGTGCTACGAGGGACTGGATGACATCGTCGGTCAGGTTTTTGGTCAGCAGGGGCGTTTTGATGTAGCCGGGACCCACGGAATTGACACGTATGCCTTGTGCACTGTATTCGAGGGCAGCGCTTTTGGTGAGTCCTACCACACCGTGTTTGGCGGCCACGTAGGCTGAAGAGCCGGGCGTGCCGGCCTGGCCGAGGATGGACGCGATGTTGACCACAGCGCCACCACCCGATTTAAGCATGGCCGGAATTTGGTACCGCATGCCGTAAAACACACCCGACAGGTTGATGCCAATCACCTTGTCCCATCCGTCAATGGGATATTCGCCCACGGGCCCTTGTGGTCCACCGATGCCCGCATTGTTGCAGGCAATGTGCAGGGCGCCATAGGTTATGAGGGTTTCGTTGACGAGGCGTTCGTTGTCGGCTGCCGAGGACACATCCGCTTGGACGAAGATGGCTTCTCCACCTGCTTTTTTGATCAACACCACCGTATCGTTTCCTCCGGCTTCATCGATATCCGATACCACCACCTGGGCGCCGGCTTCTGCATATTTCAAAGCTACTTCGCGGCCGATACCGGACGCTGCACCCGTAACAATGGCTACTTTGTTTCTCAAATTTGTCATACTATAAATTTTTAATTGCACAAAAAGAACATAATGTAAAAAAAACAAACCGGCAATGCAATGCTGCACCGCCAAATTTGGTGTAATGTCCAAAAGGTAACACCACGAAAGCTGTAATGTTTTTTGAATAGTGCACGAACTCGCCCGCAATGACGAACATCATCGCAAGACCATTTTACCCCATCTTTTTTTTCGCCTCCATGCACCACAAAAGCTCATCCACAAACCCCTTGGCGCGTTTGTTCACACCTTCCGGATCGGCGGGCACACCTTCTTCGTTGAAGGTTTCGCTTATTTTGGGTACAGGGAAAAGGGCGGGTACCGTCCATGCCCTTATTTTCCACAAGGAAAACTGCAAAGACGTGATGACCTGCATACCGCCAAACGGACCGTCGGAAACGGTGGAAATGGCCACGGGTTTGCGCCGCCATTCGTCGTAAAGCACGTCCGTCACGTTTTTCAATGCCGCCGGATAACCGCCGTTGTATTCCGGGGTTACGATGATCACCCCGTCGGCAGCTTTGATTTTTGCAGTAAAATCGAGCAATTCGGGCGACGGATCTTTTTGAAACTTCAATCTTTCGTCAAAAACAGGAAATTGGTATGCTTTTAAGTCCAGCAATTCGGTTGTAGCCAAATTGTTTTCGACAAGGTATTTTTGGAAAAAAAGGGCGACGCGGTGGCTTTTGCGGCCGGTGCGTACGCTGGCGGAAATGATGGCGATATGCATAATTAGCTGAAAGTAGAAAGCTGAAAGTGGAAAGTGGCAGTCCGGTAACGCGGTTGTGCAAAAAGGGTATCAAGCATTATTGACCAACAATTTAACCGCATTAGCGGTTGAATTGATGGTCACCAAAGTTTAATATACCTTTTTGCACAACCCCACGTACAGAGGCGTTTACGCCGATAAAATAAAAAATCCGGTAGCTCGGCTTTATTAAAAGTGGCGTTTCCGCCAATTACTTTACATTTTATAATAGGCATAAACGCCTTTGTACGTGTGGCGTGAACGCCGCGTTACCTGTTTTTTTCCATCGGCATAAACGCCGCGTTACCGGACTGCCTGCTGCCTGCTGCCTGCTGCCTGCTGCCTGCTGCCTGCTATTTAACAAGCATCATCCCCGCCGCCCACTTGGTTCCAACTTCAAGTCTGTAAACGTATTGACCTGCGGGCAAACTGTTGTTTCGGTAGCTCACCTGGTTTTCGCCGGCGGCAAAGTAGCGGTCGGCGACGGTGTCGACAAGCCTTCCGGATGGATCGTACAACACGATGCGGGCCTGGGCGCTTTCAGGCATGGTGAACCGGATGGTGGTTGCGCCCTGGAACGGATTGGGGAAGTTACCCAATGCAAACGGATCGATACCCCGGGTATTGTGCACGCCGCTCACAGGCGCCTCGAAGATGGGCAAGATGGGGTAGGTTTCGGACAGGATACTTTCCGGGTTTTCAATGCCGAACCAGTCCTGTAAAGCGCTGGCGTACACCGAACGGAAATCGTGCTGCATGGGCACATCTTCCGAACCGTTTGTTATTTGCGGGATGTCCGGATTGGTACCGATGATGCCCGGGATGACTTTTTTTCCAAAAACAAACACTGGCGCGCCCGCGCCGTGGTCGGTACCAAAACTGGCATTTTCGGCGATGGTGCGACCGAATTCGGAGAAGGTCATGCCCGCTACGCGGTCGTCTGCACCGATCAGTTTGAGGTCGTCCTGGAATGCGCCCACGGCTTCGGACAGCAGTCGGAGCAGTTCGGCGTGGTTGCCGACTGTGGGCCCCATCGTCATGTCAATTTGTTCGCTGTGGGTATCAAAACCGTCGAGCGTAACGATGTACACGGGTGTTTTGAGGCCGCCGCTGATGAGCTGGGCCACGATTTTGAGTTGGTCTGCCAAACGGTTGGCGCCTGGAGCCGGGTACATGGCAGACAAGTTTTGTCCCACATCGGCGGCGCCTTTGATGGCGTCGTAGTATGTTTCGGCCTGGTTGGTTACAAGGCGTATGTATTCAAGTTCGTTGCCGTAAGGCGTGTTGGGCGCCGGCTCGGGAAAATCGGAAATGAACTGGTAGAAAGCATCCGGATCGCTGATGGCAAAACCCATCGGATTGGGGTCGCCCATAAGCGCCAGCGAAATGATCGAACCAATCTGGATGGCCAGCGGGTCGGGCATGTCGGGATTGGGATAACCCGTAGGGTAACCAGGGTATTCCGACATCAGGTAACGACCGAGCCAGCCGGTTTCGAGGAACTCCTCGCTGTCGGAGGCCGACATCCAGATGTCCGTAGACCGGAAGTGGCTGTAATCCTGGTTCGGGTATCCCACACTTTGCACCACCGACACGAGACCGTCGTTGTACATGTTGCGCAGGTGGGCCATGCTGGGGTGCAGTCCGTTGGCCAGGGTACCGTCGATGCTTAGGACCTGGTTTTCAGGAATGAGCAGGTCAGGTCGCGCGCCAGCAAGTTTGTCGTATTGGTCGAGCGGTATAAACGTGTTCAAACCGTCGTTGCCGCCGATGAGCTGGACAAGTACCAACACGCGCTCGTACGGGTTGCCGCTGGCAGCCAGGGCTTGCAAAAAAGGCAAACGTGGCAACGGATTGATGGAAAATCCGTTGAGCGGGAAAGTTGCGGCGCCGGCTGCAAGACCGGCATATTGGAGGAATTTTCTTCTTTTCATGATCGATCAGGATTCGCAGGATTTTAGGATTCCCATGATTGATTTTTGTTGATTTTCAGGATTTTGGGTCCCACGCTTTGCTGGGAAAACCATTAAATCAGTTGATATTCCGGCAAACTCATGATGTATTTGTGCAGGATCGAGAGGCGGAAACGGACGGTTTCCATGGCCATTTGATCGGTGGGATTGTTTTGGTACGCGATCCAGGCGGAGGTCCAGTAAGCGTCGGTGGCTTGCCCGGAAAGCAAAATACCTTTCAACAATCCTTTTTTGATGGCCGACAGCGGCTGGGGCAACAGCAGGCGAAGCGTGTCGTCGATCAACAGGTTGGGATCCTCCGGATTGGCGAACTGCTCTGCGAAAGCGATGTGGTCGATGGTAAGGTCGTCGTTGTCGGTTTGCAAAGCGTACAAAGACAAAATATCGCTGTACACGTTGCGGTTGCGGATGGTATCGGCTGTGATCCAGTTGCGGTAGTATTGGGGTGCCTGGCGCCAGGCGGGCCATCCGGCCACGTTGGGCGGTTCGCCGGGCATCATTTGCATGGCGTTGCCCAGGTAGTTGAGGTACAAAAGCATGAGCCATTCGTCGTACAAGGTAGAAGCAGGAACGTCGAGATTGAAATTGCGCATCACGCCGACCACCTGGTCCACGGGCGATTTGATGTAGCCGCCCATGTTGTAGGCTTCAAAAAAGTGTTCACTTTTGAATAGTGTGGACAAAACCGGCTCCATCTCGTAGTTGTTGTCGCGCATGATTTGTGCCAGCGGCTGGATCACGTCGGTTTCCACCGCATCGTCGATGACATAATACACGAAGAAGCGGTACAGTTTGCGGCAGATGTACTCTGCGGTTTGGTTTTTGGCAAAAAGCATGTCGAGCAGAGCATCGAGTTCCACTTCGCCGTTAACATTGCCCTGAATGGTGGTGTTGTTGTAAAAATTGGAAAACTGCTTGTCGGTGGTATCGTGCGCCGTGGGATCGAAAAAACTGGTCAGATCCACCACATTGATGCGCCAGCCGGTGAGCACACGTGCGGCGGCCACCACGTCGTCCTCGGTGTATTGATCCGGCGAGTCCTTGCCGATGGTAAACAATTCCTGCAGTTCGCGGGCGTAGTTTTCATCGGGTGCGTCTTTGTCGTTGAGGTAGCCGTTGAGGTAAAACAGCATCGACGCATCAAGTGTCACGTCCTTTACCAGGGTTTTAAAATTGCCCAATGCATCGGCGCGCAACAGCTGGTTGTGCTGGTACATGGCCCGTCCTACAAACACAATGGATGCCTGAATGGCAAAATGGTTGTGCCAAAACAGGGTCATTTTTTCACGGATGTTGGCCGGTTCCTGAATCATGTGCCGGAGCCACCATCCACGCCAGCTTTCGATTCGGTAACCTTCGGCCTCACCGGTAAAATCGTACGGGACGTTCACCCAGGTTTCCCCTGGTGGAATGGTGGGATCGGTAAAGTCCGGACCGTTGTAGTTGTTCACCGGCGGATCGGGCAGCGACGCTGGCGGCGTAAGCATAAAATCCACGGCGGCATCGGCACTTCCGAGGGCCAGGATCTGGTCAGCCTCCGTTTTCCGGGCGCCAAAAGTTAGGCGCCGGAGCAGGTGATTGGCGAGTTCCGGCGTCCACGGCCCGTTGTAAGGCGTCAGGTCGCCGACAACAGCCGGTTTGTCATCCCAGCGAAGCGTGGGAGCTAAGGCGGGATGGTCGCGCTTGTCATCCTGTAAGGACTTGTCATCCCGCAGGGACCCGGCTGGTCGGTTGGCGAGTGCGGGCAGGCCTTTGGCGGCCAAATCGCGGAAAAAATGCCTTCTGGAAAGTGTTTGTTCTGGCATGGATAAGGGTATTTACGCTTGACGTTGGATTGGGTAGACAAGATAAATCAGGATGTACAGAATGACAGGATTTTTAGATTAAATGTCTAAATCAGCATACACACTCCGCCATTTGTCTGAATCAGGATTCCCAGGACTTGTCCCGAGGAACGAGGGATCTAGATTTTCATGATTTTAAATTACAAGATATTGGTCTGAATTAAGCGCTGTAAACCGCTTCTACCGTATCACCATCCTGTAATTTAAAATCCTGAAAATCTAGATCCCTCGTTCCTCGGGACAAGTCCTGAGAATCCTGATTCAGACAACATGGCGGAGTGAGGGCCCCAAATTCTAAAATCCAATTTCAGTTCCCACGCTTCGCTGGGATGACAAATCTCGTCATTCAAACTGCCTTCTGTCTTCTGCCTTCTATTTAACTAAAAGCTTCCCACTCCCCAAAGCTTCCCCCTTACCATTTTTCACCACCGCAACATAAGTTCCCGAAGAAAACCCTTCGAGCGAAACCTGCTGCCGACCACTCGCCACATTGCGTTGCAAAACACGCCTTCCCGAAGCATCGTACATTTCCAAAAGATACGATCCCGAGCCGCCAAGTTCCAGCCACACGGTATGTTCCGCCGGATTGGGGAAAAGGGAAAACGCGATTTGATT
Source organism: Saprospiraceae bacterium (assembly GCA_020847915.1). Classification (GTDB taxonomy): domain Bacteria; phylum Bacteroidota; class Bacteroidia; order Chitinophagales; family Saprospiraceae; genus M3007. Next base: position 6,001 of record JADLBE010000205.1, read on the forward strand.
ACCAGGTGTTTTGGTGCCGATGGTAAACGACACCTCGTACGTGGATACCGCCGTACAGCCGCGCGTATCGGTGATCGTGACGGTGTAGGAGCCGGGAAGTACATTGCCGAGCACGGGACCATTGCTGCCGTCGGACCACAAGTAGCCGAACGGACCGGTGCCGCCCAAAACGGCGGTGACGGTTACGCTGCCGTCGGGCACGACCGGACCGGATGCGTCTTGCACTACAGCCGAAAACTGCAGGCTGTCGGGTGCGGTGAGGTAATACGTATAAGTTGTGAAGCAGCCGTTGGCGTCGGTGGCGGTGACGGTCCATGCGCCCGGACCTACGGGACCGAAGATGGAGTCGGTGACGCCGCCGGTCCACAAAAACGTGAACGGCTCGGGGCCACTGAAAGGCGCCACGGCGAGCAAGGCGTCGGACTGCCCGTAGCAGGAGATGGGCATGCTGTCGGCGCGGATTTCGGGTGCTGGCAGCTCGGGCACCGCCACCGTATCGAGGAAGATGCGCCCGCCGGCATCGGTGACGGTGAAGACGTACGTACCCGGCGCAAGGCCCGTAGCAGACGTGCCGCCGCCATTGCCGGGTTGCCAAAGGTAGGTGAAGGGTGGACAGCCACCTTCGGTTTCAAAAGCGACCGAGCCGTTGGTTGCATCGGTGCAGGCGCCTGTGACGGCAGGTGTAACGGTGGCGGCGAAGTCGGGCATTTCATAAGCGCCAATGTCTACCGTGCCGCCAAGAATGCGGGGCCTGCCGTCGAGGTCGGTGAGCAGGTACGGCGGCACGGCGGCGTTGGTACCTGCGTCGCGCAGGGGCGAGCAGGGCTGGAGGCGGTAGTCGTTGGAGTCGGGGTTGACAAACATCGGATCGCCGGAAGTAATGATGCCTGGACCGCAGGTGACATTGGAAGGCAGGGTGGAGCAATCGAGGCCGGGGAGGTAGGAGTGGGAAATGGTGGTGGGGGAATTCAAAATTAATTGATCATGATCAGGTAATATTACTGAATTTACAATATCAAGTTTATTTGCTTCTATTCTAATGGTAGGATTATATAAATCGTCAATGCATGAATTATTGATTTTTAGAGAATCGCTTTGAAAATTAATTAAAAACGCGGTTGTATTGTTTAAATATTCAACATTGGAAATATTCAAGTTTTGGCCTGCAATTTGCACAACACCTTGCAAAAGATCGTTGGTAATGTTATTACTAAATTTATTGTTAATTATATTAGTCAATGCCCCATTGAATATTATTGCTTTGCCATCGCAAATATTGTTATCAACGGCATTAAAATAAAAGTCAACCACACCATTGTCTAATGCCAGAAACACAATTCCTGTGTTATTGTTATTGGTAATATAGTGATTTACGAAAGCACAAGAATTTATACTAACCAATGAATTTGTTGAGCCAAATGCGTCTATTGAAAGGCAAGCATTGTCAGGTGATGAAAGCGACAAATTGGCATTATTATCATATATTATTTCATGCAAAATAATGGTATCAATTAACAACAAACCATTTGACAGAATCCGAAAAGCAGGAACTGTGATAAATGTTTTGTTCTCAATAAATTTACAATCATAAAATCCAAGGGATCTCCCACCTGATGACCCAATACTTGCATAAAGACCACCAGCGTTGGTAGCAGCGCTGTTTTCGATAAAATTACTTCCTTTTACATCAATCCTATCGCTTCGGTCTGCGTCCACTAAATACAAGCCACCTCCCCTGTTTGCCCAATTGGAATCAAACAAACAGGAGTCAACATCAATTCCCCTCTCTACCCAGGATGCACCCAGCCAAGCCAATCCGCCGCCGTTGGCCACACATCGGTTGTTTTCAAACCGGCACTGGCGAATGCGCGGAGCAATCGAGCCCATGCCTTCTCCATTCACAGCCAATCCACCGCCGAAATTGCGTGCGGTGTTGAATTCAAAAACGCAATTCCGAATCTCAGGATAAGCTTCCCAATTTTTTCCTTCAATGAAAAGTCCACCGCCGCATAAGCGCCGGTCGCGGGCGGAGGCAAGACCGTCGAAATCGGCATTTCCATGCCGTATGAAAAACCCATCGAGGACTGTGTTGCTGTCCGGAAAATGCATGTACATGACGTTGTAACTGTTGTCTGTACTATCGCCCGGCTCTCCGATGTCGCCGCTCAAAACCGTCGGGTGCGCCTGCCAGTCGCGTTGGGCTAGCATAGATTCAATACCTGCAAAGCCGCCGTAAATGCGTACGCCCGAAGGAATGGCAAATGAAGTATCACGCTCGGCCGTTGCAGTTGGTTTGAAGGTTCCTTCGGCCACCCAAAGGCTGTCGCCCGGTTGCGCAGTTGACAAGGCTGTTTGTAAGTCGGTAAAAGCATCTTGCCAGGATGTGCCGTTGTTAACGCCCAAAGCATTAGTAGAAACGTAATACCGGGTTTGGGAATTCGCCATTACGCTCCAGAGGCATAGGAATAATAGTATTTTGTAACGAAGCATGGGATGAAGGATTTAGAATATAACAATAAAAGGCGTCGTACCAATGGAAGTCACTGGTACGACGCAATAAAATAGAGTTACTGTTTTACAATATGTCCTGTCTGCATTTCACCATCAGGCGACCACAGTTTCCATACATATACTCCGGCAGGTTTATGCATTAAGACATCCACTGCAATGGTTTGTTGACTGGCATCCAATGCAATGGTTTGCATCCACAAAACGTTACCGAATGGATCCATTAAAACCAACCTTGCGGTTTGTTTTACCTGGTTCGAAAGGGAAAATTTTACAGCGCCAGTGGTCGGATTGGGTGAACATACAACCTTGGTGGTCCGCGTTTCTTCAACCAACACCCTCTCGGGTGCAGGTTCCGATTTTACAACCTTATACACTTTACTGTCAGGAGACCAGGCCAGACTCGGAAGTACATTGTCGTCAAATACCAACGGCAATCCGTATTCCGTCGCCTCATTGAGCGTTTTAAAAGTCAAATAAAACAATACCGTACCTGGCTTCAGGTAAGGCTGTGGATTGGAATAATCCGGAACAAACCAAAGTGTCCGGATTTCGCCATCTTTAACCCGTTCTAAACCAAATGAACCTGGATCTATACCCGGCAAATCACCTTGTGAAACACCTACGAATTCAAAAACATTTGGATCAAACTTAAATCCAGCCTGGTAGGCCTCTAAAAGTTCTGAGCCTTCATACCGTATGGGTATCGTAATCATTTGATTTCTTTTTCGTGCTGTTTCAGGCCACGAAAAATAAGTTGCTGAAGCTTCGCCCTTATTTTCCTCAGGTAGCGCACTATCATTGACATCTCCAATTTTAATAGCGAAAAAGTCATATCCATTGACATCTGGATATTCAATACTACTTGGTGGCATAACTCCCCCATACCATGGATTGTCTGGATCTACAAAAACATGTGATTGTGGTACAAACCTCCAGGAAGGACTGATTGGGAAAACCGTGTAAATACCCAGCAATAGTTTTCTGATTTCTGCAATATCATATTGAGTTACACTTTTTGACGCATTTACATCTCCAGCAAAAATTTGATATGTTCCAAGAGTAATTATATTTAAAACATGCTTATTAATTTGAACTAAATCAAACGTAGTTACCCCATTCAAATAATCAGTGCCATCCGAAATAGGATTAAGCAAATATGTCGCGCAGTCGTCGCATGGGCAAAATGAAAATACTCCATCCCCTTCGGTTGTTTCTTCAAAACTCAAACAAGTTGACTGCGTTTGACAGGTTGAAGTAAGATCGGTAGCTGTGAGCTCCATAAGGACGTTGTCAATCCCCTCATTTGGTGCAAAATGTGCAGCAATCACCCCCTGCAATTGGGGAGTACACACCGGAAATCCCTGGTCGGTCAAATCCAACTCAGGTACGCATGGATCATCGGTAATATCCCTTTGAATACGTATAATTTCAATATCCGCGCCGTTAATGCATCCTACCCCTTCAAACTCTACTTCAATAAAGGTTTCTTCACTAAAATCCAACGGCCCATTATCATCGCACATTCGAATGTTGATGGTATTTGGAAAACCCGAAACCGTCGACCAACAAGCGGTCGGTGTACATGGGTTGGAATTGTTACACGGCATTCCCAAGGGGAATGTTACGTCGGAAACAGTAAGGTTGTCGGTTGTTTGAAAAGCAATTTGACATTCGAAATAGTCAAACGTAATGTTGTAAGGGGATCCTGTAATTTCAAACCCCAGCCGTGCGCCCGGAGGATCACAAGTTTGGCCGGCTCCGCCTACGCCTTCCACTCGAAAAACCGCCGAAGGTATAACCAACGCTCCACATGGCACCTCACCAACTGGATTGTCGATTTTGACCTCGTCACCTTGTTCCAACGTTGAACATTCCGATGATGATCTTATGCGCGAATCGGATGTTTCAACAAATTCCAGGGTAGCTTCCCAAATTTGATTGATTGGCATCGGTGGCCCTATGGTCAGTGTTACCACAGTTGTTGAACCTCCAGGCGACAAATTGAAAGTCGATTTGACCACGTGGTAAAGATAATATTCATACACGCCGTTGATTTTCCGAATCTCCACGGTTCGAGTGGCATCACTGGAAGTTGGTGTCGGTAGCGCCACGTCTGAAGTCAACTTGACCATAAATTCATGGTAAGACACTGTCGAAGTTCCGAAAGTTCCTGGAGCTTTTTTCAAAACTACATCTACTTCATATTCCCCATCATTGTTTACAGTAGGCGTGCCAAAATCAAGTTTCAGGTTTAAATTTTCACCTGCAGGTGCAGACGGAGTCGGAATTGTATAGGTAGTTACGCCGTTTGCATTGTTCACTGCGCAAGTACCGGGTAGACAAGCGATTGTTTCTCCAAAATCCTCATACTGAAGTGTAACACAACCAAGGCTGATGGTTTCTCCTGCATATGCCTGCACGATCACCGGAAACAATTCTGCATAAGTACATACTTCCCCAAACGGACAAGCAGGTGCACCACTTGGTGCAGTAGGTGAAAAAGCGATCGTGCCTGCACCTCCACAAGCGGACTGGCTGTCGTTTTGAAAATTAATGGCTACCTGGTTTCGGGTATCCACATCGAAAAGGACTTCGCCTGTTTGGCTCCATGAACTTCCTACGCCATCGGCATAACAGGCCCGGGTGGCCGATTGGTCTATATAACTGAATCCATCGTTGGAGGCATTAATCAAACGGATACCGGCAGTCAATCGTTCGTAATCCAAATTGAATGTCAAGTCTGAAGTAGGTGTGTTACCAGGGCGAACATACCTCAGGTATACCCGGTAAACCACCTGGTGAAAAGCGTCTGCCTGAGAACAGCTCCCATAACCGACTGTCGGACATGAACCCTGTGGAGGTGTTTCACGGATGATCAGCAACCGCACATCGTCACAATCGGTTAATGGAAAACAATTGAAGGAGGTTTGAGCTTCTGTCAGCCAGGGAAGGAATCCCAAAAAAATTAGCAGGCCTTTACGAAGCATATTTGCTCCCCCCCTTGAGTCCTTGAAATAAAATTTTGAAAAGCATAAAAAATCGGTTTAAAAGATGAAAAAAATCATGGCAAGCCCATTGCGCAAACGGGCGCAAATAGGTAATTGGGGGATTAAACCGCTTTTCTCTTGGTACGAAACGAAAGTACAAAGGGGCTATGAAAAATCCAATCTTTTGTCAGGAAACATAACATTAAATTTATTCAAGATGCCCACTCCGCCATTTTGACTAAATCAGGATTCAGACAAAAAGGCGGAGTGTGCGCCCTTAAATTCTAAAATCAAATCTCAAATTTCGTATCTCGTCATTCAATTCCTACCTTCCCCTTCCAAACCACACCACCATGTCCAAGCCCATTTCCCGCCGCCATTTTCTCAAAAACACCTCCCTCGCCGCCGCCGGATTTACCATCGTGCCGCGCCACGTGTTGGGAGGAAAAGGTTTTACGGCGCCCAGCGACAAACTCAACATCGCCCTCATCGGATGTGGCGGCAAAGCCGGCGGCCACATCAGCAATGTGAAAAAACACACCAACATCGTGGCACTTTGCGACGTCGACGACCGCCGGGCCAAAGACGCTTTCGAAGCGTTTCCCAAAGCTGCCCGTTTCCGCGATTTCCGGCGCATGTTCGACGATCCAATTGCCAGCACCATAGACGCCGTGATGGTGACCACGCCCGACCATACCCATGCGCCCGCTACCCTGCTCGCCCTGGAAGCCCAAAAACACGTGTACACTGAAAAACCGCTCACCCACAACATCGCAGAAGCGCGCCAATTGCTCGCCGCCGCGAAAAAAGCCGGTGTGGTGACCCAAATGGGCAACCAGGGCGCCTCCATGGACTGCAACGCCGAAGTGGCCGAATGGATACAGTCGGGCGCCATCGGCGACGTGACGCGTGTACACGTGTGGACCAACAGGCCTGTCTGGCCCCAGGGGCTTCCCACGCCTGCCCAGGAAACGGTGCCCGAAGGACTCGACTGGAACCTCTGGCTCGGTCCGGCACCACAACGCGCCTACTCCGAACGTTACCTGCCTTTCCGCTGGCGCGGCTGGTGGGATTTTGGCACGGGCGCCCTCGGCGACATGGGCTGTCACCTCATCGACCCAGCCTACCGCGCCCTCAAACTCACCTACCCCACGGCCATTGAGGCGAGTGCCACCACGGTATGGAGCGACGAGTTCCAGGAAGCCCTGTACGCCGACAGTTGTCCGCCATCCTCCATGGTGCGAATGGAATTTCCCGCGCGCGAGGGCATGCCCGCCTGCGAACTGTGGTGGTACGACGGCGGCATACGGCCCATGCGCCCCGCCGAGTTGGGCTCCGACGAACGTTTCGGTTCCTGGGACGGCGGCGTGCTTTTTGAAGGCTCCAAAGGCAAAATGTTGTGCGACATGTACGGCGAAAACGCCACGTTGCTTCCGACCAAAAGCATGAAGGATTTTGACAAACCCAAAAAATTTCTGCCGCGCTACAAGGACAACCACCAGATGGTTTGGGTGAACGCCTGCAAAGGGGAAGGCAAGGCCAGTTCGCCGTTCGAATACGCCGTGCCGCTCACCGAAGCCATCCTCATCGGCAACCTGGCCGTGCGTTGTTTCGACATTAAAAAGTTGGGAAAAGGCAAAAAGCCCGATTCCTGGCAGCCCTGGGACTACCCCGGCCGTCTACGCCTCGAGTGGGACGCCGCCGCCATGCGCATCACCAATTTTGATGAAGCCAATGCCTTTGTGGGCCGAGAAACAAGGCAGGGCTGGTAAACCAGTGTTACGGTTTTTTTAATGCAGCCCAAATGGTGTATCCGTTTGGCACATTTTAACGTTATAGAAGAAACAAACCAACAAACTATCTGATATGTGGAAAAAAAGTTTATTAATTCTAACCGTCGTAACGGTAGCGTTTGCCTGTTCCAAAACGGCATTTACCGGACGTAAATCGCTCACGCTCATTCCTTCCAATGAGATCAATTCCCTGAGCAACGACGAATACCGCAAATTTTTGGCCGCCAACCAAACCCTCACCACGGGCAAAGAAGTTGAAATGGTACGCCGCATCGGCAACGATCTGAAAGAAGCGGTCATCGTGTATTACCGGAAAACTGGTAAGGCAGCCGAATTGAAAAATTTCAATTGGGAATTCAACGTCGTGGAAAGTAAAGACGTAAACGCCTGGTGTATGCCTGGCGGCAAAGTGGTGGTGTACACAGGCATCTTGCCCGTTACCCAAAACGAAGACGCCCTGGCGGTGGTGATGGGCCACGAAATCGCGCACGCCCTCGCCGACCACGGCAACGAACGTATGAGCCAGGGCATGGTCGCCCAACTCGGCATGTCGTCGCTCGACATCGCTTTGTCGCAAAAATCTTCCCAAACACGCCAATTGCTCATGACGGCCGCCGGCATCGGCGCTCAATACGGTGTTTTGATGCCTTTCAGCCGCAAACACGAATCGGAAGCCGACGAAATCGGCCTGTACCTCATGACCATGGCCGGCTACAACCCAGCCGAAGCAGCACCATTCTGGCAACGCATGAGCAGGGCCGGCGGCGCCAGTCCACCCGAGTTCATGAGCACCCACCCGGACCCCAGCAAACGCAGCCAAACCTTGAAAAAACTGATCCCAAAAGCGCAGGAATACAAGCGCAAGTACCCGGTGCCGAATAGCTCGCGGAATAGAAAATAGCAGGCAGCAGGCAGCAGGCAGCAAAAAAATGAGTTCAATGGCCGAAAGGCCACTGAACTCATTTTTTTGCCTGCTGCCTGCTGCCCGCTAACTGCTGCCTGCTAACTGCTATTCCGTAAAAAGGTTCCGCGTGTTTTTGAGCCTCAATTCGCCTTCTTTCAATTGTACCTGAACAGCACTACCTTCGGGAACCTGATTTGGATTGGTGACGATTTTCCCTTCAAACCTCGTGATGCTGAAACCGCGTTTCAATACCGCGTCGGGGTGTAAGGCGGCACACAAAGATTCGAAACGATCGAGGTTGGATGTTTGGTTTTGAAAAATTTGGGCCGTCAAAACAGGAATCATTTGTTGTGCCCTGTGGATGTTTTGCGCAGCGGTTTGCATTTTTTCCCGCACGCCCCAGCGCAGGTTTTGTTCCTGCCGTTCCAGATCCAGGTTGGCCACGTTTAAAAAATGCATGCCGTAACGTTGCAGGGTTTCGGCGCTGCGCAAAATTTCATTTTCAAAAAACAGGTTGTGCTGCACCAGGAAATCGGCCACAGCGGTGGGCGTTTTCAGCGATTGGTGGGCCACGAGGTCGAGCACCGTTTCGTCCACGTCGTGACCGATGCCCACGAGCACGGGAAGCGGCATGGCGGCTACTTTCCGGCCGAGTTCGAGGGCGTCGAAAGCAGCCAGGTCGAGACGGGCGCCGCCGCCACGCACCAACACCACAGCATCAAATTTGTCATGCCTTAAGGCAACCGTTTGCAAGGCTGCGATGAGCTCCGTTTCCGCGTTGCGTCCCTGTACGGAACTTTGGAAAAACTGCACATGAAACTGGTAACCGAACGCGTTTTGGGCCAAATGTTCGCGAAAATCCTGCAGCCCCGCGGCGCCTTCGGAACTCACCACCGCGATGCGTTGCAACACATGTGGCAACGGTTTTTGACGGTTGAGGGCGAGCAAACCTTCTTTTTCCAGGGTTGCCAGGGTTTGGCGGCGTTGCAGGGCCAGTTGGCCGAGCGTGTAAGCCGGATCGATGTCGACGAGGTGCAACTTGAGTCCGTAACGTTCGTGAAACTCCACCCGCACCTGCATTTTCAGGGCCACGCCTTCGCGCAAAACCTGATCGAGCGCGAGGCCGTGATTGATGCGCAACTTCCGGTAATCGTTTTCCCAAAGCACACCCTGCGCCTGGGCCAGGGATTCGTTGTTATCGCCTTTTTGCACCAAATCGAGGTACAGGTGCCCTCGCGAACGGCTGGCCTGGGCTATTTCGGCTTCGATCCAGAGGGGTTGGGCAAAATTGAGCGCCACCACCCTGCGGATGAAGTTGTTGAGTTCGTTGAGTTGGTAAACGTTCATACGGCGGCGACGGGTGCCGGAATTTTCCAGCGTTTGTGGCTCCAAAGCCAGTTTCCGGGATCCTTTTTGATGTCTGCCTCAAGGCGGTTCATAAACAGTTCGGTAATGCCGCCCGGGGGCAGCTCGGCTGGATTTTCGTGCAGCAGGGAAAAATCCATTTCGTAATGCCCGCGACGGATGCGACGTGTATGGTACATCAGTGTCGGCATGTTATTTGTGCGCGCGATCACGTCGGGACCAGGGGCACAGGCCGTAGGTTGACCGAAAAAGTTGACCCACTGGGCGGTTTCGCGGTTGCTGGGCGACTGGTCGGCCACCAAAATAAACACCGCCGGTTCGTGAAGGTTGGCTTTAACCGCGGCGAACGTTTCGCGCATGGGCGTGAGGATCATTTTGGGGTCGCGGTTGCGCGAACCGGTGTACCAGTTGTTTACATGTTTGTTCGACAACGGCTTGTACACCCCGAAAGACGTGCCGTCGAATTTTTCTGCAATGGTTAAAACACCCCATTCCCAGTTGTTGTAGTGCCCGCCCACTAGCAAAATGGGTTGACCGTTTTTTAACAACCGGTTGGGCAAACCGTAACTGGGGTATACGAACCGTTTCTGGATGGCACTGCGCGACATGGTGACACCTTTTACCGATTCGAGCGTCACGTCGCACAAATTGCGGTACGAAGCTTTGGCGATGCGGTTGAGTTCATCTTCCGGCATGTCCGGGAAACAACGCCTCAGGTTGCTCATAACTACCTTGTTGCGGTACCCAAAACGGATAAAAACAGCGGCGAGCAGGTCTGAAAACGCATACAAAACCGGAAACGGAAGCCATCCGAACACGGCCATAAAACCGCGGGTAATCAGGTACGAGAGGTAAGCCATCATCGGCGTTTCAAATACGTTTGGGCGCGCAATTCCGCATTTTCGCGCACGTTCATGTAGTAGAGGTTAAGGTCGCCGACGTGGTAATTTTTTTTCAAAAACAAAATACTGCCCTGAAATTTCGGTCTGGAAGCCAGCAGCAAACCGTTGTACACTTCTGCATCGGTGATGCCGGGATAAATGGCACAAAATGGACGCACCACGCCGCCTCTGTTGAGCGCTTTGGGGGCGTATACACCTGGCTGGGTGCTCCACGTCAGCGGATTGGTACACACGACGTCTTTATCTTCGGCTTTTTTCTTTCCTTTTTTGCGTTCCCAGGTACGCCAGGTGCAGTAGCAGTCGAGTTGGTCGGGGGTTTCGCAGGGCTGTATCTTTTTCAAATCCGTGGGTTTTACCGGCCAACCCACCACATAAGCCACCACGAGTTGTTGTTCGAGCGGTGTGTTTTCGATGCGATCGCGCAGGATGGCGAGTGTGTGCAACCCGCCCTGACTGTGCCCGGCCAAAATGAAAGGCCTGCCTTTGTTCCAATGTTTCAAATAATAATCGAACGCCGCCAAAGCATCGGCATTGGCCAGATGCAAGGCGCTGGCAGCGGAGGTTTTGTCGTCGCAGAAGAAGGCATCGAGGTGCGCTTGTCGGTAAAAAGGTGCGTAAACACGGCCCACGCCGTTAAAAATAGAACCTTGGAAAAGAATGGGCGCCGAATCTGTTTTGATGTTCAGTCGTTCGTTGGAAATGTCGCCGTTCCAGCAGCGGTCGTCGCGGTGGTAACCGGTGAGTGTTGTAGGGTGCAAAAAAAACACGTCGACGAGCGCCGAATCCTGGTTGTTGGACAGGAATGAACATGGCACCTGGTCGGCTGGATCCTTTTTGTCCGGATGCGCCGCCCAGGATCCGAGGGTTGAATAATCGGGCGCGGGTGGTGATTGTGCCGGATCGAAGGCGGTGCGCGGTTTGAACCGGTAACAGGCCGACAAAAAAACAATGAAGCAAAACAACAAAAAAATATGGCGTATCATGGGGTAAATTTGCGAAATAAGCCTGATATTGTAAGGAAGAACTCACATGACCGTAAAAATGTATTTAAAAAAAATGTGTGGTCATGGTGGGAAATACAAAAGGATTTAAACAACTTTGAACGTCGGACTTAAGCCCACCCGGCAAAACTGTGATGCAGCGCTACGTTAACCAATTGCTTGCCGACATCGAAACGGCAACGCGCCATGCGCCGGCGTCGAGCTCGTACAGCTTTCTTCAACATCCTTTCGACGACGAAGACGGCAGCAACGACCGCGCCCATTACACCCGACTCCTGAAGCTGGGCGACCATACGGGTGTGCCTGCCGAGATGTTCCCCCCCGTGGAAAGGCTGAAAAACAACCACGTCAAGGACCTGCTCACCGCCCTCGAAGGCCTGTGGCAGGCGTGGAGGGTGCACTGGCATTGTCCGAACGGACTGCGTGCTCGCAAACGCTACACCGTCATGGTGGCCTGGATGGACCGCAGCGACGTGGCTTACCACGTAGACCTCGGCGCCAGCATCGATTTTTGTGCCGACCGCGAATCCCAGGGCTGTCCGTTCGGCGAAGAAGGATCCTGCAAATGTGCCATCAACGAAGCCCAGCAGCGGGAAATTGAAAACTGGCAACCACCTGGCATGGAGCCCGACAAACCCATGTCGCCCTCGGAAGAACTCAACCAATGGCTGCAGGGCGACAAAATGCCTTACCTGCCCTGGATGGAAGAAGACGACCAGGAACGTTACGATAAATTCATGACCGAAGAAGACATGCTCACCTGGCTGTACTTCTACCGTCCGCACTGGAACGGCGGCATGCCTCCCGACGAAAGCCACGACGACCCGTCGGACTACGAGGACTTCGATTGGCGGGATGATGTGGAGGATGTTGATTTGCCGTTTTAAATCTGTGTTGCTTGCATCTGTGTCATCTGTGTACCATCGCTCTACGTGATGCAATGGTACACAGATGACACAGATGCAAGCAACACGGATTTACACGGATTTCTGCAACGTTTCTACATCTCCGACGTTTAAAGGGAATGAAACGCGTATACAAACGTCTGCTGATTTTCAGCTTTGTACTTTCCGTCCTCGCCATCGGCGGCGGCTGGTTCGCCCTTGAAAACGTCCTCCCCTTCACGGCCATCAAACCGTACCGTCAAACACCGGAAAACGCCTCCTGGAAAATCCCGCGCGGCGCTGATCCGGTCGAATATGGACTTACTGTCGATCCGCTTGTAATCCATACCTCCGACAGCATTACGTTGCAGGGCTGGTTTGTGGCGGCCAACCCCGATTCGAGCGTCAATACCACCGTGATTGTTTTGCACGGCATCAGCAGTTGCAAGGAGTTCTTTTTGCCGACGGCAGAAAAATTGTCGCAGCGGGGCATCAACACAGTTTTGTTCGACCTGCGCGCCCACGGCGACAGCGGCGGCGATTTTTGTACGTTCGGCGCCAAAGAAAAATACGACGTGTCCCAAATTGTTGATTCCCTGCTTGCCCGCGATTCTACCATGCGCATCGGCGTGATGGGCCACTCGCTCGGCGGAGCCATTGCTTTGCAATCCCTGGCCCACGACCCGCGCCTGCAATTCGGTGTCATCGAAAGCACGTTTTACAGTCTGGAAAAAGTAGTGGAACAATACGGCGAAAACTGGTTCGGCATCCGAAGTGAATGGATGGCCCACGAGGTGCTCGAACGCTCAGGCGAAATCGCCTGCTTCGACCCGTTTGCTGTTATGCCCTGCGAAGCGGCCAAAGAAATCGAACAGCCGGTATTTATGTCGCACGGCGACCGCGACGAGCGCATCCCACTTGCGTTCGGACAAATCAATTACAACAACCTCGCTTCAGAAGAAAAACAATGGTACACCATCACCGGCGCCGGTCACAACGGACTTTGGCAAACGGGAGGGCCGAGGTACGTGCAGGCGGTGGTTTCGTTTATAAAAGCGGGCAGCGGGCAGTAGGCAGCGGGCAGGTTTGAATGACGAGATACGAAATACGATTTTTGAGTTTAAAAAGGCCCTCACTCCGCCATTTTTGTCTGAATCAGGATTCTCAGGATTTTAGGATTTACATGATTTTGCTCCGAATAAAGTGAAAACCACCACTTCAGCACAGACCAAAATCATGTAAATCCTAAAATCCTGAGAATCCTGATTCAGACAAAAATGGCGGAGTGAGGGCCCTTTAAATTCAAAAATCAAATTTCAAATTTCGTATCTCGTCATTCAAAGCTGCCTGCTGCCTGCTACCCGCTAATTAGCAATTCAAAGCTCCACAAACCGAGATAACCTGTCCACTCACGTACGCACCCATGTCGGAAGCGAGGTAGATGCAGGCATTGGCCACGTCGTCGCCTGTGCCGAAACGTTTCATGGGGATGGCGCTGAGGTAGCCTTCCTTTGTTTTTTCATCGAGTGCGTCGGTCATTTCCGTGGCGATGAAGCCGGGTGCCACCGCGTTGCATCGGATGCCGCGCGAGCCGTATTCTTTGGCGATGGATTTGGAAAAACCGATGATGCCGGCTTTGGAGGCCGCGTAGTTTGCTTGTCCGGCCTGTCCGAACACACCCACCACAGAGCTCATGTTGATGATGGAACCGCCGCCACGGAGCATGGGTTTGAGCCCGTGTTTGGTGAGGTTAAAGACAGATTTGAGGTTGGTTTGGATCACCTCGTCCCACTGTTGTTCGGTCATGCGCAGCATGAGCGTATCGCGGGTGATGCCGGCGTTGTTGATGAGGATGTTGAGTCCGCCAAAATCTTTCACGACGTCGCTTACCAGAGCTTCTGCCTGGGCGTAGTCGCCGGCGTCGCTCTGGTAGGCGCGTACGTTCTCGCCGAGTTCGGTGGCGAGTGCTTGTGCGCGGGCGGCCGATCCGGCCGAAACGTAGGTAAAGGCTACGCGTGCGCCCTGGGCGGCAAAGCCGCGCACCAGTGCTTCACCGATGCCGCGCGAGCCTCCGGTGATGAGGGCAATTTTTCCTTCGAGTAAATTCATAACAAGCTTTGCATTCGGGTTGAACAATCGATGTTTCCGAATGCAAAGGTGCTAATTGGCGCGTGTATTCTTTTACACGAAGTTAAAAAATCAGATGTAGCGGACTTTAAGGGCCATGTCGCCAAATTCCAGGAGATCGTCGTTATCGGTAAACAGCGCTCTGCCGCCTTTCGAAATAACTTCCCAGGCAGCGGCACTGGTAAAGTCGAATGCATCGCCAGGCACATCCTCTGCATCGGCGTCAAACAAATCAAGACTGTCTTCGTTAAACACGGCGCGGTTTTGAAAGCCTTCGCGGGTGATGAGTAAATCGCCCCGTCCTTCAAGAGCGGCTTTGTAAATTTCGGTGGGGTCGGTGAGCACAAGCCCGTCACTTACGGCCTGTTGCAATTCGGCAATGGCATCGGTGCGGTGTTGGACCTGACCTTCTTTCACCAACTCCCAACCCTGGCGGGCAAGCGTGTGTGGCGCCGTGTCGTTGTAGTTTACCGCACTGGAACCCAGGTAAGTGGAGGCGTTGTCGGTCACTTCACCCAGCATTTGGAAATTTTCATCGGTAGCAACAACAACGACCTTCAGGCCTTGT
Organism: Saprospiraceae bacterium; assembly: GCA_020847915.1. Lineage (GTDB taxonomy): Bacteria > Bacteroidota > Bacteroidia > Chitinophagales > Saprospiraceae > M3007. Next base: position 21,043 of record JADLBE010000205.1, read on the forward strand.
TCTTTGGCTGCACGTTGCACTGCTTTGTCCACCTTGTTGAAATACTCCCGCACCATGTTGTCGCCTTGTTTGGCGTCGCTGATCTTGTACTTATCGGTAATGATGTGTTGCGATTCTTTGAAAGGGAAATCATCGTTGTTAACTTCACCCGTAATGGCATCATTTTCAGCCTGGTAAAGATGCACCCCGGAACGGGAAAGCAACAGTATAAGGTAGTTTTGTGTACGGTTGAGTTCGAGTATCAAATGCCGAAGGGCGAACTGGTTGCTTACCGATACGGCATCGGCAGCCACAGGCCACATGGAACGAACAACCTCATGGGTGTTGTTGGAAACAAAAATGCACAGGCTATCGAGGTTCTGGTTTACATCCACTTCGCCTGGCAGGTTTTGCAAGGCGGTGAGCAGGTTGGTTACATCGCGTTTGGTATGTGTTTCAAGCACTGTTTTTTCAGCCTCGTGGCAAAGGTTTTTAAGCACAGTGCCGTCCTTCACATTGTCGGGGTGGGTCCGGTGGGTATTCAGTGTAATGGTTACACATGGTCCTTCCTGATCCGAGGCTAAATGTTCAATCTGTTGTTTTAAGTTCATTTTGTTTGTTTTGTTTGTTTTGTTTGTTTTGTTTGTTTGCTTTGTTTTATACTCCAATTGTCACAATGTAATGTAATTTTTCCACATTCAAACCTGTAAATCATGGATTTGGTTTTGTTGCTTTGCGGCACATCATAATATGAGCAACCCGAACGCATACGCCGCCCTCCGCCAACCCGACTACCGCTTCTTCCTCGCCATGCGGATGTCAACGACGCTTGCCATCCAGATCATGTCGGTATCGGTGGGGTACTTTATGTACGACCTCACGGGCGACCCGCTCATGCTGGGCCTCATCGGGCTGGCCGAAGCGGTGCCGGCCATCAGCATCAGTTTGTGGGCGGGGCACATTGCCGACAAATACAACCGCCGCTCACTGATCGTCGGCTGTATTTCCCTGCTTTTGGTGTGCGCCATAGCCTTGCTAACATTGGTTTGGAACCGCGAAAGTTTGCCGCAGGCCACGCTGATAGCGGGCATTTATACGGTCATTTTTTTCACAGGCGTGGCGCGCGGCATGTTTAGTCCGGCCAACTTTGCCTTATTGCCCCAACTTGTGGACCGCCAGGAACTGCCCAACGCCATTGCGTGGAACAGCAGCGTTTGGGAGGTGGCCAGCATCACCGGATTGGGTGTCGGTGGATTGCTTTACGGTTTTGCCGGCGTCGATGCGGCATTTGGCACGATGAGTATTTTGTTGGTATTGGCCTTGCTTTTTGTGGTGCAAATCACACCAAAACCCGTACCACCGTCGGAACGTATGGAACCTGCCATCGTTCGTATTCGTGAGGGATTGCATTTTGTCTTCAGCAACAAAATCATCCTTGGGGCCATTGCGCTCGATTTGTTCGCCGTTTTGTTTGGCGGCGCCGTGGCGCTTTTACCTGTTTACGCCAAGGATATTTTGAAAGTAGGTCCGGAAGGTCTGGGTGCATTGCGCGCTGCCATGTCTTTGGGCGCCATTTCGATGGCATTTGTCATCGCCCACCGTCCGGTAGGCAAACATGCGGGCCGGCTCATGCTGGGTTGCGTGGCCGGATTTGGCTTTTGCATCATCGGTTTTGGGTTGTCTACGGTTTTTTGGCTTTCTTTCCTCCTTTTGTTCCTCGCTGGGATATTTGATCAGGTGAGCGTGTACATCAGGCAGTCGTTGCTGCAACACCTCACGCCCGAAAACATGAAAGGCAGGGTATCGTCGGTGAGTTCGATTTTCATCACCTCTTCCAACGAACTGGGCGCCTTTGAAAGCGGCCTGGCGGCCAAATTGATGGGAACCGTGCCATCCGTTTTGTTCGGCGGCGTCATGACACTTTTGGTGGTGGCCATTACGGCGTGGAAAGCACCGAAATTGAGAGACCTAGACTTCAGGGATCTTGAGTGAAAAAAAATTGAATGACGAAATACGAAATTTGAAATTTGAAATTAGAATTTGGGGAGTACGCCCGGCATCCAATGTAGCCAGGCGTATTTCCCAAATTCAAATTTCAAATTTCGTATATCGTATTTCGTCATTAAAGCTGTTGAGCGGTTACTTACCAACAAAGCTTTTATACGCTTCAGCATTCATAAGTCCGGCGAGGTCGCCTGCATCCTGAATTTCAACTTTAACGATCCAGCCTTTGCCGTAAGGATCTTCGTTGATAAGCGAAGGGTTGCCGCCGTGGGCATCGTCGAGGTCGGGATTGAACTCGAGTACTTTGGCGCGCAGGGGCATAAAAAGGTCGGAGGTGGTTTTAACGGCTTCCACGGTGCCGAATACGCCATGCTCATCGATGGTGTTGCCTACCGTTTCCACTTCAACATACACCAGGTCACCCAGTTCGCTTTGGGCAAAATCGGTGATGCCCACATAGGCGATGTTGCCACTGTCGACGCGTACCCATTCGTGGTCTTCGGTGTATTTGCAGTTGTCAGGGAATGTCATAATTTTAGCTATACGAAAGGTGAAAAGATAATGTGGTGTTGGTTGGCCGTTTGGCCGGGCCAAAAATACAAAATAGTCGGTTGGTTGGTTGGTCGGTTGGTCGGTTGGTCAAAAAAAACAGGTGTCTCCCTGCGGTCGACATGACACTTCCCTTGAAATATTGAGGGAAGGGGCGGCCGCAGGCCCGCCCCTTCCCTCCTTCCCAACAACCGCGTGTCATGTCGACCGCAGGGAGACACCTGTTTTTTTTGACCAACCGACCAACGGCCAACCGACCAACCGACCAACCGACTACCGACCAACCAACTATTCCCCGACTTTAACGCGTTAAGTTTTTGTAATCCCGTCAAAACTTCCCACTTTGGCCGTTCAAACAGCCCAACCTTTAAATCGCCTGTTTCTCATGAAATACCAGCCACTCAGTCCCGAACTTTTCCAGATAAACCGCAAACGTTTCGTGCGTGAAATGAAAGCGAACAGCATTGCCGTTTTTAATTCCAACGACATGATGCCGCGTTCGGGCGACCAGTTTTACCCTTTCCGCCAAAGTGCAGGTTTGTACTACATGTGCGGTATCGACCAGGAAGAAACGTTGCTTTTGTTGTTCCCCGATTGTCCGAAAGAAGGCTTCAAGGAACTTTTGCTCATCAAACGTACCAACGAGCACATCGCCGTGTGGGAGGGCCACAAATACACCAAAGAAGAGGCGCGTACAACTTCAGGCATTGAAAAAGTGCTGTTCCTCGACGAAGCGGAGGTCATCCTGCACGAACTTTTCCTGCTCGCTGAAAACATTTACATCAACCTGAATGAAAACGACAAGTTCATCACCGACGTGGAAACGCGTGAATTCCGCTACGCCCGTCAGTTGAAGTTTAAATACCCTGCACATACCTACCTGCGTGCGCAGCCCATCATGAAAAAGCTGCAAATGATCAAAAGTCAGCACGAAATCGAGGCCATTCAACACGCCGTCAACATCACCGGCGACGCTTTTCGCCGGGTGTGCGAATTCGTAAAACCCGGCGTTTGGGAACACGAAGTAGAGGCTGAAATCATCCACGAATTCATCCGCCAACGCTGCACGGGCCACGCCTACGAACCCATCATCGCTACGGGCAAAAACGCCTGCGTGTTGCACTACACCGAAAACAACAAACAGTGCCAGGACGGCGATGTGTTGCTCATGGATTTCGGTTGTGAATACGCCAACTATGCCGCCGACCTCACTCGTTCCATCCCGGTGAGCGGCACCTTTACGGAAAGGCAAAAAGCCGTGTACAACGCCGTATTGCGCGTCATGAAAGAAGCCAAAGCCTTGCTCGTGCCGGGCAACACCATCGATGAACTCAACAAAGAAGTAGGGAAAATGATGGAAAGCGAACTGCTGGGCCTCGGCCTCATCAGCCGCGGGGATGTAGCCAACCAAACCAAGGACAAACCCGCTTACAAAAAATATTTCATGCACGGCACCAGCCACCACCTGGGCCTCGATGTGCACGACCTCTGCCTGCGCTACGAACCGTTCCGTGCAGGCATGATTTTCACCTGCGAACCGGGCATCTATATTCCGGAAGAAAACCTCGGCATCCGCCTCGAAAACGACATCCTCATCACCGACGACGGCCCGATCGACCTCTTCGCCAACATCCCCATCGAAGTGGAGGAAATTGAGGCGATGATGCAAACTTTAGTCGGTTAGTCGGTTGGTCGGTTGGTCCGTTGGTCGAAAAAAAAGGTGTCTCCCTTCGGTCGACATGACACGCGGTTTTTGGCAAGGAGGGGGCGTGCCTCCGGCACGCCCCCTCCTACAATTTGTCCCGAAAAGTGTCATGTCGAGCGTCAGCGAGACACCTATTTTTTGACTAACCGACTAACCGACTAACCGACTAACCGACTAATTAAAATCCACCAGCTCTATATCGAACACCATTACCGCGTCTTTGCGGACGCCTTGTGGCGGATTGCTGCCGTAGCAAAGTTCGGAAGGAATCCAAAACCTGCCTTCGCCGCCTTTTTCCAACAACGGGATGGCGATTTGCCAGCCTTCGATGAGACCGCCGAGGGTGAACTCAACGGTTTGTCCGGGATCGGTTTGGTCGAACACCACACCATCGAGGTAAACGCCTTTGTAGGATACGGTTACTTTGCTGGTAGACACCGGATGCCCGCCGCTGCCAGGATCGGAAATGACGTAATAAATGCCCGATTCATGGCGGGTTGCCGTGGTGACGCCACGGGTAGTCAAGTCACTCAGTATGGCCTCCTCGTCTTCTTTGGCCTGATCGTCGCTTTTTTTGCAGGCGCCCAGGGCAAGAAATGCAAGGAATAAAACGGTTAATTTTTTCATAGCATGTTTTTTTACAAATGAATCGGCCTGTTGGCCGTGGCGGCCAAACAAGCCTCTTTGAATGCTTCAGCGTACGTCGGGTGGGCGTGACTCATGCGGGCAGCATCTTCTGCCGAAGCGCGGAACTCCATCAGGGCTACACCTTCGGCGATGAGGTCTGCCGCACGGGCGCCCACAATATGAACGCCGAGAATCTCGTCGGTATCTTTGTGGGCCAGCACTTTAACCATACCGTCGGTGTCCATGCTTGCGCGCGAACGACCAAGAGCGCGGAACGGAAACTTGCCCGCTTTGTACGGCGTGCCTGCTTCTTTAAGTTGCTCTTCAGTACTACCCACGGATGCCACTTCGGGCCAGGTATACACCACCCCCGGAATGAGGTTGTAGTGGATGTGTGGTTTTTGTCCGGCAATGGTTTCGGCCACAAACACACCTTCTTCTTCGGCTTTGTGGGCCAACATGGCACCCTGAATCACATCTCCGATGGCATAGATACCCGGAACAGCGGTTTCAAGGTGCGCGTTTACGGGAATTCGGCCCTTTTCGTCGGTGGTTAGACCGATGTTTTCCAGACCGAGGTTGTCTGTGTACGGTTTACGGCCAATGGCCACGAGGCAGTAGTCCACGTCCCACGTCATGGTTTTGGAGGCATCGTCGCGGCTTTCAGCTTTTACGTTTACTTTGGATTTCCCGGCTTTCACTTCGGTCACGGCATGGCGCAGGTGGAATTGCATGCCAAGGCTTTTGAGCGATTTCATGAGTTCGCGGCTGCAATCGGCGTCCATACCGGCAATGATGCGGTCGAGGTATTCCACCACGTGCACTTCGGTGCCGAGGCGCGCGTACACGCTGCCCAATTCGAGCCCGATGACGCCGCCACCGATGATGAGCATGCTTCCGGGTACTTTTTCGATGTTGAGCGCTTCGGTGCTGGTGATGACACGTTTTTTGTCGTAACCGAACTGTTCGGGTACGATGGGTTTCGAACCTGTGGCGATGATGGCGCGTTCGGTTTCGATTTCCTGCGAAGTGCCATCTGCAGCTGCGATGCGGATCAGGTTTTTATTGACAAAGGATCCGTGACCGCGGTACACGTCAATTTTGTTCTTTTTCATCAAAAACTCGATGCCTTTGTTGTTTTCAACAACCACCTCGCTTTTGCGGGCGATCATTTGGGGCATGTTGATTTTGAGTCCAGTCAGCTCTATGCCATGCGTTTTGAATTTCTCTTTGGCGGCATGGTAGTGCTCGCTGGAGTCGAGCAGGGCTTTTGAAGGAATGCAACCAACGTTGAGGCAAGTGCCACCCAAAACGGAATACCGTTCGATGATGGCGGTTTTAAAGCCCAATTGGGCGCAACGGATGGCAGCAACATACCCTCCGGGACCGGAGCCGATGACGGCGACGTCGTATTTCATGAATGTTTGTTAATTAATTTTATTCAAAATATTTTTTAGCAAACTCAATCCTTTTTCGGTCCACGGCCTTTAAAACGGCGACGGTCGCGGTTGCGGTTTGCAGGCAGTTCGGAGTTCGGAGGTTGCTGGTCACCGTTTGGTGGCTTGGGTTCGTTGCCTGTTGTTTTGTCCTCCCGCGAGGCGTCGTTTTTGGGCGCACGGGGTTCGTTGCGGGGTGGACGCTGACCGGGCTGGTTGCGGTTTTTGGAGTTCGGAGTTCGAGGTTCGGCGTTCGGCGTTTGCTGATCGCTGGCCGGCGATTTGTCATCCCGTGGGGGATTGTTCCTGGGTGGACGCGGCTCGCCGGATCGTGGCTCGTTCCGGGGTGGGCGTGGCTCACCGGAGCGGGGTTCATTGCGGGGCGGACGTGGCTCACCGGAGCGTTGCTCGTTCCGGGGTGGGCGTGGTTCGCCGGAGCGTGGCTCGTTCCGGGGTGTACGTGGCTCGTTGTCGGACGTACGCGGCTCGCCGGAGCGAGGTTCATTCCTTGGCGCACGTGGCTCGTTGCGCGGCGTACGTGGCTCACCGGAGCGTTGTTCGTTGCCCTTAGGTTTGTCATCCCGTGTTGCCGGACGGCCGTCGCCCTGTGGTTTGCGTGGTTGCTGGGGCCTGCGGTCGCCCTGTGGACGCTTGTCGCCGGGCGGTCGGGGCTGGTTTCCTGACTGGTCGCGATCGGCTTTTTCCACAGCAGCGGCCACACTTTCGTCGGCACGGCCTTTTTTCTTTTTCTTCTTTTTCTTTTTGCGCTTCTCGATGGGCAGCTCGAGCACGTTGTCTACGTTTTCGTAATCGAGTTCCTCTTCTTCAGGTTCTTCACCCTGAGCTTGTTGTGAAGCCGAAAGCGCCTGAAGATCATCCAAACTGGAAGGCAATTCACCGCGTTTGATCATGTCGAGCGCTTCCCAAACCTGATCCACGTGCAACGGATAAAACTTGCCACGGTTTTCGGCGTATGCGTAAAACATCAGGCGTTTAAACACATCCGTTTTCATCAGGACAACCAGCCCGGCCGTTGTTTTGAATTTTTCCGCGCGGCTGGGAAAGTCCTCCAAAGCGTCGATGTAGGTATCGAGTTCGTAGTTGAGACAACATTTGAGACGGCCGCACATACCCGAAAGTTTGGTCTGGTTGATGGCCAGGTTTTGGTAACGTGCGGCGGCGGTATTGACACTTTTAAATTCGGTGAGCCAGGTGGAGCAGCACAATTCGCGACCGCAGTTGCCGATACCGCCGAGGCGGGCCGATTCCTGGCGGGCGCCGATCTGGCGCATTTCAATTTTTACTTTAAAATCCTTGGCGTAATGGCGGATAAGCTCACGGAAATCGACACGACCATCGGCGGTGTAATAAAACGTGCATTTGCGCCCGTCGCCCTGAAATTCCACGTCGCCGACTTTCATGTTCAGATCGAGCGTACGGGCAATGGCGCGGGCTTTGATCATCACGTCGCGCTCCTGTTTGCGCACCTCGTCGAGGCGTTCCATGTCGCGTTCGTGGGCTTTGCGGATCACGGATTGCAATTTGGCATCCGATTTTACCCGTTTGCGTTTCATCTGCAGGCGCACCAGTTCGCCGGAAAGCGTAACGGTTCCCAGGTCGTATCCACCGGAAATGGACTCCACCAGCACCCAGTCGCCCGTGGTGGTGCGCGTGTGTGATGGGTTTTTAAAAAATTCCTTACGCGAGCCGTTTTTAAAACTCACTTCCACGACCTCAAACGGGTTGGGGTCGCGTATGCCCATGGCGGTAATCCAGTCGTATGTATTGTGGCGGTTGCAACCACCTGTGGAGCAGCCGCCGTTGCTTTTGCATCCGCCCGCCGAGTCTTTGCCCGTTGAGCATGAACAGCCTACACATCCCATAATCAGTTATTTTTAAATATGCGGTTCATTTTTATGGAGGTATCGAGGAAAAGCACCTTGGGGTTGGCGTTTCGTTCGATGTGGTAAATGTTGTCATTCAGCAATTGGGCCATGCGGTCGATTTGGTCGAAACCGAGCAGTTTGGCCATGTTTTGGGCAGTTTGAAACTCTTCGGGGCGCAAACGCGGCGTATTGGGGCTGCCTACGGCAAAACCCATAATTTCACGCAAAAAGTACAAACTGTATTGCAGGAATTGTTTTTGGTTCTCGCGGCCGAGTTTGGCAAAATCCTCGGTGCACTTTACCAGGTCCGGACCAAAGCCGCGGTAACATTTGCGCATCCAGTCGATGAGCAAATGGCTGTCGTCCACCGCCGGATTGTCGGCCATGGCCAGTGCGGTGTTGAGGTTGCCGTCGGCCAAAAAAGCGATCTGCCGGCTGCGGTTGTCGTCGAGGTTGCGCAGGCGTTTGAGGCCTTCCACCACCTCGTCGTCGGAGAGCGTATCGGTTTTTACCAACTGGCAACGGGAAAGGATGGTGTTGAGGATGCGGTCCTGGGTTTCGGCAACGAGCAGGAAAATCGTTTGTTCCGGTGGTTCCTCGATAAGTTTCAGCAGCCGGTTGCCTTCGTTGCCGAGGTATTCGGGCAGCCACATCAGCAGTATTTTAAACCTGCCTTCAAAAACTTTCAAACTCAGTTTTTTGATGATGGCGTTGCACTCGTCCTTGTTGATGTTGCCCTGTTTGTTTTCAGCGTTGATGCTTTGCAGCCACTGGTTAACGTCGAGGTAAGGGTTTTCGTTGAGGGCTGCGCGCCAGGCCGGCAGGTAGTCGGTACTCACAGCCGGTTTGCTGTCCTTACTGATCACCGGATACGAAAAATGGATGTCGGGGTGGATGAACTGCTGTGCCTTGTGGCAGGCGCCGCATTGTCCGCAAGGCTCCGTGAGTGGTTCGGTCGGACCAAACATGTCTTCCGATCCTGCCGCTTTTTCGCACTGTAAAAGTTGTGCCATGGCCAAAGCGAGGGCCAAACTGCCGCTGCCGGTGGGGCCCAACAGCAACAAAGCATGGGGCACCCTTCCGCCCTGGTGCAGTTGTTGTAAAAAAGCCTTGGTACGGCTTTGACCTATGACGTCTGAAAAACGCAAGAAGCTCGTGAATAATGGGTTAGCAGTTTTTCTGAACCGCAACCGGCTTCCAGCAAGGCGTACTTTTTCCGGACTTTGTACCAAAATAATTAAAAAAAATGGTGCTCCATGCTTTTAACCAGCACAAACACACCGCAAATCGGCACAAATCTACCCCAGCGACGGATAAAAACGCTGTGGTTCATGCGGGTAAAAAACCCGACTTGTATGAAGAAAAACACCTTCGGCATTTTCCCCGGAAATCGAAACATGGCCTGTTTCTATGTAAAAATGCGTCAAAACAGGCGCAAAGAATACCTTATCTGCAAGCCGGCCGTAGCCGGGTGCTCAGCAGCCTCTCCTCAAAACCATCCACTCAGACCTGGCCAACCGAACAACACGTGCGAAGGTAAAAAAAAGTTTGGAGTTTGGAGTTCGGGACTGCCAAGTTTGGAATTTGAAGTAGCAAACCAAATCTGCGTGGATGTGTTTAATTCACTTCTTCTCTAAACACACCTACCTTCACCCTAAAGTTCTTCCCGCTCCGAACTCCGAACTGCAAACTCCAAACTCTTATGAAAGTTGCCGTTATCCGCAAAGCCCATTTCAATGCCGCCCACCGCTTGTACAACCCGACGTGGAGTGATGAAAAAAACGATCAGGTGTTCGGGCTGTGCAACAACCCGAACTGGCACGGTCACAACTACGAACTCGAAGTTCGGGTAGCCGGAGAAATAGATCCGGAAACGGGTATGGTGGTGGACCTCGGTTGGCTGGCCGATGTGATCAAGGAACACGTGGAAAAACGGTTCGACCACAAAAACCTGAACCTCGACGTGCCCGACTTCAAAACTCGCATTCCGACGGCTGAAAACATCGCCGTGGTGATTTGGGAAATTTTACGCGCGCAGTTGCCGGCCCAGTACGATTTGCATGTAAGGTTGTACGAGACGCCCAGGAATTTTGTGGATTATCCGGCGTGAGGGGGTGACATCAAATCCTGTTTTTTTGTATCTTTGTTTACCTATGGTATCCAAATCCACCTTTTTAAAAAGCATTAAAGCGTGCATTACTGCCGTCGATTCGAATGCTGAAGTGATTCTTTTCGGATCACGCGCACGAGGTGATGCCCGCAAGGATTCTGATTGGGATTTGCTTGTTCTTACGCCTGGGCCTGTCAATATTCGGACAGAGCAACAATTTCGACACAAACTTTTTGAACTCGAAATCGAATATGGTCAGGCCATTTCAACAAGGGTTTATTCAAAAGAAGATTGGGCAAAAAAACAATGCGTAACACCCTTGTTCAGGGAAATTAACAAGGAGGGTGTTGCTTTATGAAACCCTCGGAACGCGAAAATTACGTAAAATATCGATTGGAAAAAGCTGAGGAAGCCTTTCAGGCTGCTATCTTGCTTGCAGCAAACAATCAATGGAACGCAGCAATCAACCGTTTGTATTATGCTACCTTTTATGCTGTTACAGGTTTGTTGGTTCAAAATAACATCGAAACCAAATCGCATTCAGGTGTAAAAACGCAATTTTTCATGCTGTTGTGAAGCCTGGTACCATTCCGTTGGAAATGGGAAAACTTTATTCTGACTTGTTTGACTGGCGTCAAAAAGGCGATTACGGCGATTTTTTTGATTTTTCAGAAGAAGATGTACTGCCTTTACTCCAACCAACCAGGAATCTGTTGGATTCTGTTCGAAGGGTTTTATCAAATTGAATTCGGGTGTTTGAAATATAAAATCCCAGAGCTATGCTAATGGTGTAAGCGCATTCCACTGATGAAAATTCAACTTTCAAACATGTTTCAACGTGAACATTTAACATCGAACACTGATATCATTAATTGGTGGAATAGAGGAAGAGGGCTACTTAATTTATTGGTTCTTTTCTACACAATTTTACATCTTGCTATTATGGTTCTTGTTTTTAAGGATGGATGGATAGTTTTTTTATTGCCAATAATTTTTTTCATATTTATTATTATTAATATAATTTTCTCTTTAGGTCTGCTATTTGAGATAATAGCTTTACGACTATTTAAATCCAAGATTAATTTTGATAGAATTGCACCGGAAATAAAAAAGTGGGAGGTTGGTTTGTCTGTTTTGTTTATTCTAACTCTTTCGTTTTTGCATATATTAAATTATTAACGGAATAGCTCCGTGTGAAACCCGGGGTCATGGTTACCACAGGCCCCAACCGCAAAGCGGTTGAATATGAATAGCTCCGGGTGAAACCCGGGGTAATGATCCTCACAGGCCCCAACCGCAAAGCGGTTGAATATGAATAAAGCCAGACGTTATTACGTTTGATTAATTTCTGATCGGGATAAAGTGCATTAAAATTTTCGGTTATGCTTGGCTTGATTCATATTCAACCGCTTCGCGGTTGGGAGCAATGGGGCCTCAGACTCCGGGTTGCACCCGGAGCTATTCATATTCAACCGCTTCGCGGTTAGCAAACCACGGTTCATTTTCGATAAGAAAGCCCAAAAAAGGCCTAAGTGTTATCCAGATCGTATGCGATTCATTACCTCTTAAATCTACCCATATACTCCGCAAGCCCCTTTTCCATTTCCCCTCCCCCTTTTTCCAACGCCTCCACAATATACCCATGATTGGCCTCATCCTTGTTTTGCGACAGCTTATACGCCGCCTGAACATCCGTAACGGTGATTTCAAAACCTACGAGTCCTTTCAAATGGCTTGACAGGAATTTTTCAGAAAACCCTTCCACGGTTACCGGTTTTTCCGAACCTGCTTCATAACGGTTCACCAGTTTTTTCAAACTTGCTAACAATACCTCGCCCTCGAGCAATCGCATGGTGCCATACACATGCACAGCGATGTAATTCCATGTCGGTACATTTACGTGGTCGTACCAGGATGAGGAAATGTACGCATGCGGTCCCTGAAAAATGGCCATGACCGCTGCGTTGTTTTCCATTTCACGCCATTGCGGATTCGCCCGCGACATGTGCCCGAGCAACACTTCCTGCCCTTGTTCATTTTGGTCCAGTTCCAGCGGCAGGTGGGTGGCCCACAGGTTGCCTTCGGTTTGGTTTACCAAAACCGCGAAGCCGTTTTCGCGGATGAAACGGCGCACTTCTTCGGGATTTTCGTTGCGGTACAGTTTGGGAATGTACATGGAATCGTTACTTTGAAAGGCGTTGGTACAGGATGGCTCTTTTGTGTTCAGACACAAAAACCTGCTTGTAGGCGACATTCAACTGATCAAAAATTTCTTTGGTGTACGGGTGCCCGGCAAATTCATCGCGGTACGAAAGCATCAATACATAATCGATGTTTTGGCCCTTATCCCCGCCTGTTCTGCGGTTGTAATCGAGAAAATCAGCGCGTGGCGGACGGTGGTCGAAGTTGATGCCGTCCTTGTCCGTTTGTTTGTACATGTTGGTTTCCCAGCGTTCGATGAGTGGAAAATACCAAAAATTGGCCTCGTAATTGTCCGATAAAACCAGCGATTTGCCTGCGCCCAGGTATCCGTCCACATGCAGAAACAACCAGATGTCTTTGGCGATGGGGTTGCCGTCGGGCCTTAAACCCTGCCAATCGTAATTCAAAACAAGCACGGTGGAGCCTTCGTCGATGGCGTCGGAACAGGAAACCACCTCCCCGGCCAAATCCGATGCCTGCACAAAAACGGGCAAACGCAACACGGTTAAAACCAGCAGGATACCAAGTGCCGAAAACGATGCAACTTTGGTTGTTTTTTCTGAAAATGGCAGGGTAAAAAGCCAAAAAAGCAACGTCATAAACGGCAAAAAAGCAAGCCTGGTGTTGATCTCCAATCCTCCGGAAATGGCTGCCGGCGGATTAAACACCCAATACACCGTGATGAGCCAAAAAAGCAGCAGGCCATCGGTAACCGCCCATTTGCGGGATTGCAACCGTGTGATTAACCCCATACCCAACAAAACAAGCATGATAACTCCTGCAACAATGGCCGGAAAACGGTCGCTGGGCGTCAACCAAATCGTTTTAAGTGAAAGCAAATCGATGATATCGGTATTCACTGCCTTCACGTTTTTTTCTTTCGACCAATTTTGCCGCAGGTAAAAATGTCCCATCAGCAAAATCGCCGGATGGGCAACCAATACACCCTTTATCAGTTGGTCGGTCAAAAACAACCGAGCCTCACGAAATCCTTTGCTGCTGTAGGTATAAACCGTTTTCCATACCGATAAACAAGCGACAGCCAGCAGGCTAAACACCAGTCCGATGGGATGCGCAAAAAACAACATCAAAAAAAGCATGGCAAGCCGAAGCAAATCGGGTGTACGGTAACCGTCCCACAGCTTGATCCAGGTACCAACGACCCAGGGCAAAAGTGCAAAACTCAGGGAGTTGTTGGTAAAACCTTTAAAAACGAGTTGGTTCCATGCAAACAACATGCTCAACGGAACAAGCATCAGGGCCGACGTACCAAATTGCCGGGCCAAAAAACGGAGGCCAAAGGCAAAAATGGTCAAATAAATGGCAAAAAAAGCCTTTTCAGCCATTGGAGCCGGCAAAAAGCCAAGCAAAGGGATCTGGATCATGTTGGTGAGCCAGTTGGGATCAATGTTGTTGTTGAGCTGCAGAAAAGGTTTGTAAATTTCCCTCAGCTCGGGCGACAACCAGTCCAAAAGGATGCGCGAATTGTACAAGTGACAGGGCCCGTCACCGGTTACCAGGTAGGTTGTACTAAAAAGCGGCACGAGCAACAAGATCAGGGCTGCCCCAAAAGCGGCATCGTGCAATTTGATGTTGTTCATTCGGTAGGGGATACGATTCGTTTGGGCGTAAATAAAAAACGCTTGCCATCAATGCAACGCTGTTTTGGAAACAAAAAAAAGTCCAAAAACGTCGGTTATCAACGGCAAGCGTAAAAGGTATTGGCCTACGGTGGATTTCTGCAGCAGTGCGCAAAAATCCAGGTCTGTTTTTTTACTGTTTGTTCACCTGAATGGCCTGGAACGTACGGCCATCGGCAGCGAGCAGGGAAACAATGTACGTACCTGCCGCTTGTGTGGCGAGGTTGTACTGGTGATCGGCCGAGGCATTGTAAGCAGCTACCTGACGACCGTCGAGGCTGTACACACGCACGGCGGCTACGTCCTGGTCGTTGCTGAGGGTAAACTGGTCAACCACCGGGTTGGGGAACAGTTTTACATCGGCGGCAGGCAGTGGGTTGCTGGTGCTGGTGGACTGGTTGTAGAGGTAAACACCATTAACGAAGTCGTTGGTAGGATCGGCGAGGTTGGACACTTTGATGTGTACAATGGCCGAAGCAGTGAGTTCAAGCGGGTTGAGGAAGTGTGCATCCATCGTTGCGGAATCGCCGGGAGTCAGCAAAAAATCCTTGGTGCTCACACCGGACGCCCAGCAGAGGTTTTTATCACAAACGAGCGAAGAAATGTTGGCTGGAAGTTCGATGATGGTGCGTTCCCAACGCATGTTTTTGTTGCCACCGGTCAGGTTGATAACCTTTGATTTGGCAGCTGCGTCAAGAACCGTTGGAGCAACGTTGATGGACGAGGGGTTGGGTTCGATTTTAAAGGTGGCCTGGGCCATGGCAACCTGGCAAAGCAGGAAGCCGAGTACTAAGGTGGTAAATACCTGTTTCATAAGCAATTGATTACTTTTTAAGCGGGTTGCAGAATTTGAGTGCAAGGTAAGCCGATTGAAGTTAACCCGATTTATTTTTACCGGATCTTAGCAAAGTAAGTGGTAAAGCGGACAAAATTAGCAAAAAAACCTTAAAAAACAAACCCATTATGCCTCAAAGAGCCATGCCAGACAGTACATCACGTTTTTCCAACAGGGTTCAGGATTACATTCGATACCGTCCAACGTACCCAAAAGCCATCACCGACCTGCTCAGGACAGAAGCAGAACTTACACCACAATCGGTGATCGCAGACATTGGCTCCGGCACAGGTTTTTCCAGTTTGCTATTTTTGGAAAATGGGCATACGGTTTACGGCGTGGAACCCAACGGTCCGATGCGGCTTGCCGCGGAAAAAATGCTGGCCGGATACGCATCATTTAAAAGCATCGACGGCACCGCCGAATACACAACTTTGCCCGATGCATCCGTCGACGTCGTTTTTTGTGCACAGGCATTCCATTGGTTCGACAGGGAAAAAACCAAAACGGAATTTTCAAGAATCCTGCGCAACAACGGGGGAACGGTACTTGTGTGGAACGAGCGGGACAACCAGGATCCTTTTACCCGGGCTTACGGCGAAGCCATGGCGGTACTGATTCCAGATTTTACCAACACCCATCGTCAGGAAATTTCGGATGACGAAATCCGCGCATTTTTTACCCCGAACGACATGCGGAAATTTGTTTTAAAAAACCAACAGGAGCTCGATTTGCCGGGTCTGAAAGGCCGATTGCTTTCGTCATCCTACGTTCCCCAATCTGGTCCGGTTTACGATGCCTTGATGGAAGCCATGGACGCACTTTTTGATGCTTTTGCTTCCAACGCATTGGTGACCATGGTATATGAAACAAGGATTTATATGCGATTTTAGAGCGATTTTCTGAAAAATGCTAAAGATATGCACCACCATCCGATCAATCTCGCTGTCCGTTTTTTGCTCGAACTCGCTGCTTTGGCCTGCATGGGTACCTGGGCCTGGAAACAGCACGACGGCAGCATGAAATGGGCGCTCACCATCCTTTTACCTTTGGTCGCAGCCTTGGTTTGGGGAATATTTCGCGTTGATGGCGACCCGGGCAAGGCGCCCGTTGAAGTGGCAGGCTGGTTGCGGCTTTTGATCGAAGCCGTGTTTTTCGGCGCTGCCATCTGGATGCTGCGCGACATGAAACAAACCAACCTGTTTCACACCATGCTGACGGTTACCGTGTTGCATTACCTGGTTTCATACGATCGCATTCTTAAGTTTTTGGGGTTTTGAAAGCAACCCTATGGATGTGCTTCCGGCCCCCGTATTTCCTTATTTGGTCGAAAAACAAATCATACCGGGAACCACCTGTCCTAATTTTAAGTTTTTAGAAAAATTACCGACACCAAACTTGAAATGAGGACATTAACTACCCTTCTGCTGTTTGCTTACACCTGCTATGCCCACGCTCAAACATCCGCAGTACAAGGCGTATTGAAAGATGCTGAAGGCGAAGCCGTTGTGTATGCCAACATTGCCCTGTACAACGCTGCCGACAGCAGTCTGACCAAAGCGAGCGCCAGCGACGATGCCGGCAAATTCGCACTTCAGGGCCTCAAACCTGGCAACTATTTCCTGAAAGCCGTTTACCTCGGCCTTAACGACCTGTATACCCCCAATGTTACCCTTGTCGATGCTCAGTCGCTCGACCTCGGTGTTTTGTCCTTTTCTCCCAAATCCATCGAGCTGGCCGAAGCAACCATCACCGCCTCGCGGGCCCTGGTGGAAATCAAACCCGACCGCACGGTTTTTAACGTGGAGGGCACCATCAACAGCGTGGGCTCAGATGCCTTGTCGCTGCTGCGCAAAGCACCCAGCGTAACGGTGGACAACAACGAAAACATCAGCGTACTCGGGCGTTCGGGCGTGTTGCTGTACGTGGACGGCAAACGCCTGCCACTCAACGGCACCGATTTGTCCAATTACCTGCTCAGTTTGCCCGCCGAACAAATTGACCGCATCGAAATCATCACCAATCCCGGCGCCAAATACGAAGCCGAAGGCAACGCGGGCATCATCGACATCAGGCTCAAAAGGGATAAAAACCTCGGCGCCAACGGATCGTTGAACAGCACCTACAGCCAGGGCGTGTACCACCGCGTCAACCTCAACGGCACCGGAAACTACCGCAACAAACTGTTCAATACGTTTGTCACAGGCGGCATCGCCGATGGCGCCGGTTTCAACAACATGGAGTTCGATTCGTACCTGAACAACATCTACCAGCACGAAACCAACAACAGCAATAACCAGTGGCAGAATTACAATTTTAGGCTCGGCACCGATTTTTTCATCGCCAAAAAACACACAGTCGGCTTTTTGGTGAATACCGGCGCCAACGTCAACGACCGACGCTCCACCAACCGAATTACCCTTTCCCCCGAGGAAACCCCAACGGCCATCGACAGCATTCTGGTAGCCCATAATACGGCCGATGATGGCCGGACAAACCAAACCTACAACATCAATTACCGATTCGACAACGGCAAGGAACGCACGTTGAACATCGACCTCGACCACGGTCGCTACCGCAACACCAGCGAACGTTACCAGCCCAACCAATATTTCGACGCTACGGAAACCATCCTGCTTTCTGAAAACATCAATGCGTTTGATACGCCTTCGGACATCGACATTTATACGGTAACCACCGATTACGAAGACAACCTTTGGGGTGGCAAAATCGGCGGCGGTTTTAAACTCAGCAAAGTCGTTTCCGACAATACCTTTTTGTTTTACAACGTCGACGACGGCGTGTACGTGCAAAACGACAGCCTATCCAACATTTTCAAATACGATGAGAAAGTATACGCGGGTTACGTGAATTATGCCCGTGCCATCGGCAAAAAATGGAACGCTCAGGTGGGTCTGCGTGCAGAAAAAACCGATGCCGTGGGTGACCTGCAAACCTTTGTGCCCGAGCTTCAGGAACCACCCGTGGTGCAAAACTACCTGAGCTGGTTTCCCAATGCCGGCGTAACCTGGGAAGTGGCGCCAAAACACAGTCTGGCCCTGAACGCAGGCCGACGCATCAACCGTCCGGACTACAACGTGCTCAACCCGTTCAACAACCGCCTCAGCGAACTTTCCTACGAAAAAGGCAATCCTTACCTGAAGCCCGAAATTGTAAACAACCTTGAGCTTGGCTATACGCTGGGCTACCGCTACAACCTCAAAATCGGTTACAGCGTGACCACCGACCAGATCACACGCCTCATCGCACCCGACGAGGACGATCCACGCGCCAGTTTCATCACCTGGGCCAACCTGGCTGAACAGAAAATCCTCAGCATGAACATCAGCGCTCCGGTGCAGATCATGCCCTGGTGGAACGCCTATTTCAACATCAGCGGGTCGTACATCGACAACCAGGCCGACTACGGCGACGGTGCCGTTGTAGACGTGCAGGCGTACAACTACGTTATTTACCAGCAACACACCTTCAACCTGCCCTGGAAACTCACGGGCGAAGTTTCGGGCTACTACTCCGGCCCCGGCGTTTGGGGCGGCGTGTTTATTTACGAATCCAACTGGGGACTTGATTTGGGTCTGCAACGCAAATTCCTCGAAGACCGCCTCAACATCCGCCTCAGCGCCAGCGACCTTTTTTATGAAAACGGCTGGGACGGCTACTCCGACTTCAACGGCATGTACTCCGAAGGTGGCGGGCGCTGGGACAGTCGCCGCTACAGCATCAGCGCTGGTTACCGCTTCGGCAATGAAAACGTGAAATCGCGGAAAAGAAGCACCGGTATTGAAGCGGAAGCAGGCCGGGTCGGACAATAAGTCTAATGCGGAATTTGTCATCCCAGCGAAGCGTGGGAACCGAATGCGGAATGGGGGCGGTAAAGCCTGGGCTCTCAGCAGATTGATTTACGAGATACGAAATTTGATTTTTGAGATTTGAATTTAAGGGCCCTCACTCCGCCCCTAAATTCAAATCTCGTATTTCATATTCCGTAAATCAACCTGCCGAGTCCTCAGGATCTTCACCATTCGGAATCCCTATTCCTTTTCCTTGTTATTATCCTGATCCGGATTCTTTTTCTGATCGGGATTCTGTTTTTGTTTCTGATTCGGAGTCTGACTCTGATTCGGAGACTGTTTCATATCCTGATTCGGAGTCTGATTCTGATTCGGAGTCTGTTTCATATCCTGATTCGGAGTCTGTTTCTGATACGGCGTCTGTTTCTGATTTTGATTCGGAGTCTGAATCTGAGTTTTATCCTCATGCATCATACCCATTTGCTGCATCATGGACAGGTTGTCGGAAACGGACCAGTGCTCCACGGCTTTGCCGGAAGCATCGAAACGGAGCATGTCGAATTGTTGGAGGGTTACGGGCCTGTTCGTGGCAGGATTGCCCCTAAATTCGCCCTTGTTCGTGCCTGTACGGGTAGAGTAAACCATGACGATGTCGCCCTCGGCCACCATTTTTTCGATGGTGGTTTTGCTGTCGGGAAACGACTTATGCATGTCGGACATCCTTGTTTTTGACGCTTCAAAATCGGATGTTTTGTCCCCCATACCCGTTCGGGAAGACGAACCTGTTTGAGTAGACGCACCTCTTTGAGCAGACATATCCTCATTCGAAGACATGTGGTGTTTCATGTTTGGGTGCACGTGTTTGGAATACATGGATACATCACCGGAGTCAACGGCACCCAGGATGTGGGCGGCGGTTTGTTTGTTTTGAGCCGGCGTCTGGGCCCCAAGGCTCAGGCTCAACAGGGAAAATGCAAGGAAAAAAAAGCAAGGAATGGTACGCATGGTAGTGGTTTTTAATGAGTTAATAATGAATCATGCCCTTTCACGATGTTGAAACACTACCGTACCATAAAAAAAACACCTGCCCATGGGAGTACCATTAGCTTTAGTGTGGTTTTCGGGGGTAAATGAATCAAATCCGGCTTGCGATCAAACATTCGGAGTTCCATCGCGGCAGGCATTGGGTATACAACTCACGTTTGTCCTGCTCAAGTATGCCTTAACATTTCTTTATTACCTACAAACTCCCGCCCCACCCTTAAAGACAAATCGCAGAGAATCAACGACTTATCATATCATGCCTCTTTATTTAATAAATATTTATTGATTTAAGGCACTTATTTATTGTTTATCAATAAATATTTATTATCTTTGTGACATCATTTCAAATCTTACTATGATGTCTACAACAAACAACTTTGTTTTTACAGCCTTATTAATTGTGGCCTGGATAATCTTCGTTGGCTTGGGTATTGAAGCCGGGGGCTTGCTTGTAAACTTCTTTTTCAGTATTTACAAGCCTGAGTTTGTCCAAAATCTTTATCAAAAACTGGACTTAACTGCGATGTATCAAGGCAGTAGATTGGTTTTTTTTAGTGTCTACAGTCTGATCCTATCCCTGGCAATTTTAAAAGCTTGCCTGTTTTATGTTGTAATCATGCTTATGCACAAAATGGATTTGGCAAAACCGTTCGACGATTATGTTGCGAGACAAATACTACTAATGAGCTATTTCACCCTTTCCATTGGACTATTAAGTCACATCGCCAGACAGTTTTCTAAAAATTTAATGCATTACGGTTTTAATACTGACAACTTAAACCAGTTTTGGGATGACAGTCAAGCATTTATATTAATGGGAGCTGTAATTTATATTATTGCAACTATTTTCAAAAAAGGCGTAGAACTCCAAAACGAAAACGAATTAACTGTTTAAGCCATGCCAATCATTGTAAACCTGGATGTAATGATGGCAAAGCGAAAAATGTCGCTTAATGAGCTGTCGGAAAAAGTAGAACTAACACTTTCCAACCTTTCCATCTTAAAAACTGGAAAAGCAAAAGCCATTCGTTTCAGCACATTAGAAGCTATTTGTAAGGCCCTTGATTGCCAGCCTGCAGATATTCTGGAATATGTTGAAGAAGTTTAAAATTAATGCATACATGAAATCTATATTTGTAAATTCCGTTTTATTACTGCTCTCATTTTGTGTACGTGCACAAAATGATGACGATATATTCATAGGTAAAAAAGTAGTCATTTCATCCAAAATATTAAATGAAAATAGAAAAATATGGATTTACACGCCTGATTTCACTTCCCAAAGTACGAGCCCAGAAAAGAGATATCCTGTAGTGTATTTATTGGATGGTGAAGCTCATTTCTATTCAACAGTTGGCATCGTTCAACAGCTCAGCCAGGCCAATGGAAATGGTGTACTTCCTGAAATGATTGTTGTTGCGATAGAAAACACAAACCGGTTGAGGGATTTGGTGCCTTCTGGTGATTTAACCAGAACAAATCCATTTGTTGAGTTTTTAAGCGCCGAACTGATTCCTTTCGTGGATAAAAATTACAATACTGCTCCTTACAAATTGTTAATAGGTCATTCTTTAGGGGGACTAACCGCAATTGATATACTCATCAACGCTCCTCATTTATTTAATGCCTGTATTGCTATTGACCCAAGTATGTGGTACGAGAACGAAAAGTTTCTGAACCAAACCATTGCTCAGCTCCCCAAACGTAATATGGAAGGGAAAAGACTTTTTATTGGAACGGCCAATACCATGCCCACGGGAATGAACCTATCACAACTCAAAAACGACAAATCAAATGAAACACAGCATATCCGATCCATTATCAGGTTGGATGAATATTTGAAGACAAACAACAATGGTTTACTTTATGCTCAAAAATATTATGAAAAAGAAAGGCATAATACGGTGCCTTTGATAAGTGAATACGATGGGTTGCGTTATATTTTTGATTATTTTTATCTGGACGCAACCGAAAAAGATTTTACAGACTCAACAGCCCTGATTGCTTCAAAACTAAAAATGCATTATGCTAAAATTTCAAAAGAAATGGGGTATAAAAATGCAGCACCCGAAGCATTTATCAACTATGTGGCATACGACGCGTTGGGTAAAAAGCATTACCATAAATCAAAAGCGTTGTTTGAATTAAACATAGAATGGTATCCCGAAAGCATCAACGTGTATGACTCGTATGCAGATTATTTTTTAGCCCAAAAAGATACGATCAGTGCCATTGCATATTACAAAAAGGCATTGCTCATTAAAAATGATGCCACGATTGTAAAAAAATTAAATACAGTTACTAATCAGAAAGCTCCTGGCAATTTTACGAATGATATGCAAAAATATACGGGCACGTATACTTTGGAAGATTTTCAGTTGGATATAGCCCTGGAAGTACGGGATGGGAACTTATGGGCAGTAGTACCGGGACAAGAAGATGATGAATTTTTACCAATCGCTGAAAATGTTTTCTCGGTAAAAGGGAAACAAGGCTATACAATTACTTTTCAAATGATTGGTGACAAACCAAAGGAATTCACATCTGTTCAGCCTAATGGAACTTTTAAAGCTGTTTTTAAAAATAAGTAACCAAAGGGTGTGTCTGAAAAAACACAATAAGCTTTTTGAACCTGGCCGGTGCGTATTTTTCAGACACATCCTGGTCAACTTTGTGGGACTTATTTCACCGGTATCACCGTGAATCCCGTACCCGGTACCTTGGCCACAGCACGGTTGTTGAAATATGTACCTATCGCGGTGTAAACCGGAGGCAGTAATTCCTTGCCTTCGCGGTCGACATACCCGAAAAGTTCGTCCAGTTTCACCATGGCCACACCGTTTTTGTATTCGAAAGCATCGTCGTAGCGGTAAGGTATTACGATTTCTCCTTTGCGGTTGATGCAACCAACTTTTCCATCCTTTTTAACAAAACAACGGTCCTCTGAAAAACGGCCCACCTCGTCGTATTCAGCAGGGATGACCAGTTTCCCTTTGCCTTTGAGGTTGGCGAAACCCCATTTCCCGTTGGTTTTAACGGCGGCGTATTCGTCGAGGAATTCTTTGCCATCTTCAAACACCAAAGGCACAGCCACATTGCCTTTGGTATCGAGGTAGCCCACTTTCCCGTCTTTTCGCACGCCTGCGACGCCTTTGACAAAGTTGGAGACAGCTTCGTACTCGGCGGGGATCACCAGTTTGCCGGTTCGATTTACAAAACCAAATTTGTTGTTGAGTTTCACCCATGCCAAACCGTCTTCAC
>JADLBE010000206.1 GCA_020847915.1 Saprospiraceae bacterium
ATTTAGAGAGGTCGAGCAGTGAACCAACCAGTTTGAGCAGGTCTTCGCTACTTTGTCTGGCCATGGTCAGCAGGGCGGCGTTTTTGTTATCCAGGGTGCCGGATTTCAGCACTGATTTGATGGGGCCCAGGATGAGGGTGAGTGGCGTGCGCAGCTCGTGACTGACGTTGGCGAAGAAACGCGACTTGGCCACATCGAGGCTTTTGAGTCCTTCCGCCTGAAGTTGGATAAGTCCATTTTGGGCAGCAAGTGCCAGTTTCCCTTTGCGTTGCCTGTGCAGGCCTACGAAGAGCAAGGTAGCCAACAACAATACCAAAACCGTGATGGCAAGCGTGGCCCGCAGTTGTGTTTTCCTTATTTGGAGTTCCAGTTCCTGATTCTTTTTTTCGGTCGCCAATTGTTCTTTTTCCCGTTGGAGATTGTAATTCTCCATGTTGAAACCGGCATTCCGGGCCTCGAATTTACCTTTGTGCAATTGTTGTTTATGGATGAAACTCAAGGCATCCGCAAATCGTCCTTCCGCTTCGGCAATTTTGGCTTTTCGTTCGTAATTAAAAACCAGCAAGTTGTCAAAATTCAATTTTTCAGCCTTTGCCTGCGCATTGTCTAGGTAGGATTTCGCAATTGCCGAATTCCCGCGCTCCCATTCCAGATCAGCCAGGGACTGAAGCGTTTGTATTTCCAGCCATCTGCTGGGCTCCGCTTCGCAAAGCCGCAGGGCCTTTTGATAATAACGCTCCGCTTCCTCGAATTTTTCTTGAATTTTTAACAAGGCAGCCCGGCCCAATGCAGCATGTATCGCATAGCCGTATTCCTTCGGTTGGATGGGATCAGACAAGGGAATTTTTTCAAGCGCTACGATATGTTCTTCCATTTTGTCGTACTGCCCGATCTCACGGGTGAGCATCGAAAGCCGGAGGTGGATGTAATTTATGTTGACGGTGTCCTTGTTTTTTATGGCCTGGGCGAGCAATGTTTCCATTTCCAGCAGGACATCCTCTTTGTTCCGATATCTGAGGCCGTATTCTGACAGGGACAGTTTAATCCAGGTAATATTAGATTGTATTCCCAACTGCTCGTACAGCCGCAATGCATTTTGGAGGTTCAGGATTGCCAGCCTATCGTTTCCCAGGGCGTTGTGAAAACGGTCCAGGTCTACATAGGTACTGGCTTCTGTATGTAAATCCCCTTGTCGTCGGGCCGCTTTCAGCACTTCCTCCGCAACAAAAATGGCCAGCGGAAGGTAGGAGCGCTTTTCCAGTTTTGACAAGATCGCACCGTAGGTCTGAGAGAGGCAGTTATCATCTTCTCCGCAAAAACGATGCACATGTTCGAGGATGAAATAAATGGCTGTATCGCCTCCAGGCTGCTCCCAGCGCTTTTCAATGGGAGCAATGACATTTTGCAGGGAAATAGAGTCCAACTGATGCTCCTGAGCATAGAGGCAATAGGGCATTAGTCCTGCAATGCAGGCAAACAATGTGATTTTTAGGTGCATCAAACAAGCTCTAAGTCCTCATGCGATCCTTGCCATGGAGGCGGTGTTGTAAATGATGATGGGCAGGTTTTCCATAAGTTAAATGTTCAATGCTTCGTCAACCAATTGTCTAAAGCCTTTTTGCTGGCAGCGGTGGCCTCTTTCGCTTCGGGCGGACCGTTCAGGGCATCCCGTAGGGTTTTTATGGCGGGCCGAAAGTCCACGCCCATGCCCACGTATTTTTCCACGGTGGTCAGCACGTTTCGGACGGCCCCATCGAACCCCACGCCACGAAAACTGCCGCCTTGCCGGATGCGCTCCCGGATGATTGTGGACTGTTGGAGGATGCCCTTGCGAACGGCTTCCGGGAAAAGGGATTTGTCGTCCACTTCGTTGGAGGCCAAAAACGTGAACACGTCCTCGGCCCAACCTGTGTCGAGCCGTCGCACGAGTTCTTCTTGCCAGTCGGGGCGGGTTTTTACCTTAGCGATGGCTTTTTCGCGGACGATGGGGTTGCGGTTGCGGTCGGTGTGAACCATCAGGAAAATCATGTCTTTTTGGAGATCGCAATTTTCGATGTTTTGGAGGATGCCCTGTTCGAAGTCGCTCAACTCGTTCGGGTCCCGGTTCAGGTGCCGAAAGGTGGCTGAGAGGCGCGAGGCCGTTTGTTGCAGCAAAAATCCAGCAACCATCAAAGCCCCAAGCCCGGCGGTGCCTTTCAGCGACCATTGGGCGAAGTGGGTTGGCAGGTTTTCACGGAGGCCCTCGTTGAGCAATGTCGCGCAGGCCAAAATGACCACAGCCGGTAGCACGAACGCGCCAAACATAAAAATCAAACGAAGCCACGACGGGCCTTCATTTTGGCCCATCGCGCTTACAGCCAGAACAAGCACGATGAAAAGCAAGCCCAACGTCACCTTCAAAAAACGGCTGCCTCCGCTGCCACCAACCCACTGAAACCCGCCGCTCATGCCGATGGCAATGGTCGCCGCTGCGAAACAACCAAGCAGTAAAAGATTACCAAAAACGATGGCATAGGCATGGCCCACGCTGGCGTCGCCACCCGGTGCGGGACGGCTGTAGAGGCTGAAAAGCAAAACCGAGTAGAGAAGTGCGGCGATCCCAAGCATCAGGTTTCCGAAGAAAATCATGGTAAAAAAATTTCTTGAATGTCAAAAATGGTACCCGGCAAAAGTCAGCAGGCGTGCTTTTCGTAAATTATCAAAAAGGAACCTGCCTTTTTTATGGTCAAAGTTCCATCTCCTATGTTAAAAATGAGGTAGTCCTCCCCCTTCTCCATTAAGGTATGTGGTTCAAAATTAATCGTATGCGAATAAATTAAATACCCTTCAATTAATGACAGGTTATCAGGGAATAACATTTGCTTTTCCCAATGTCCACTTCCACCAGAAATTTCAATAATATAGCCTTCGTCAAATATGTACCTAACAAATTTATGATCATACTGATCATATTGGTTTTGCCCAATTTGTTTTAAAATTTTTTTGTGCTTTTTTAACGATAAAACATGAAAATCTTCTTCGCCTTGATTTTCATACTGGTTTATTATGAGAGTAGGTAATTTTGAAAGGTAAGCGTCAAATACATAACCTATTGTGCCGTTGTATTTTATTTTTGCCCAATATCCCTTTAATTCAAAATTCGGGTGATTTATTTTTTCATTATCTATAGTTTCCACAATTGCCTTTATTTCTTCAATTTCATAGGGCAAATTTCTATCTTGATATTCAAGGGCAACCACTTGGTGTCCATTCATAATCCGTCCCAATACCTTAGAACCATCGTTTGGCATTTCTCTGATATTCAATCCATTCTTCGCCCATACCCAAAGTGAATCGCCTGGCACATAATATTCGATTGCAAAGCAATTGCATGTTGCAAGGCAAAAAAGGCTTAATAGTATTTTGCTTTTCATGTTTTGAAGTTGTAAAGAACTCCAGTTTGTCGTCACATCCTCCTAAATAGGCCAAGTTGCGTGGGAATGTGGTTGCATTGTGGCGTTTATATTCATTTAAATATATGGTAAAACTTTAAATCACCTAAAGGGCTTTTTATGTTGTCTCAACTTTATTTGGGTAATCCCGATGACATCGGGACAAGTTGTGGGTGTAGACTTTGGTAGATTTGCTGCTTTATAGCCCGGGATGTCCCGAATAAACCGCATGTCAAACTCTAAGACTCCAAATTTTCCAGCAGCATCCGATACCGCACCCTTTCCTGCTCCAAACGGAGCAATTTGCTGTTTAAACGTTCGAATAATTGCCGTTCTTCTGTACTCAAATTTTTGGGAACATCGCCCGGGTATGGCTTGCCCGCCACCCACGCATGCGGATACGCATCAAAAGTCGTTTCATCCATCATCAGGGCTTGTGTATTCGGGAAAAAGTCGCGGAAGCGGCTCAGGATGGCCAATCCGTGCGCATCCAGATCGCCCCAATAATAGAGGACTTTTTGATGGAGCCACTGGCAGTCTTTGAGCAACGTTATCCCAAAACCGCCGCCAAAAATGACTATACCATCGGTAAAAGGTTGATGGAGTACCTGAAGCATACTGTTTCTGTTTTCGACCACCAAAATACGCGAAGCTGCGAGCGGAATTTGCTCCAATTGATCTGCCGGAAACGCAAGGCGATTGAAGCCGCCATACTGTGCTGCCAATGCCGGGTCGTTCCAGGCGCATTCAATCAAAGGGGCTTGTTCAGGCAGCCCGTAGCGTTTTGAAAAAATTTTATGTGTGCCATGCGGCAGGATAACATCAAGCAATTGACATAAAACGCCATTGTATTGTTCAATAAATTTGGTGTCCACCCCTTCGATGGGCAACAAACGAACCGGCAGCACAGGTGCGGGATTTTCCTGAAAAAAACGCACCACGGCGAGCAGTCGGGGCCAAACCGCAGCGTATAGCAAGACCTCGCGGACATGCGCAGCGCACCACAATGAAAGTTCGGGCGTCTCCGCAATCATGGCGCAATCGTTTTTAAATTGCTCTAATTCCGCCGTTTTGTCGATGAATTGAAGCAAATCGTTTGCCGTATCAAATACAATAGCGCGTAGACGGCTTTGTTTGTTTTTGCTGTTGGGAGCAGGCGCTTCCAGTTCGATCCGGTAGCCGTACCCCGTTTTTTCCTTGCTTTGCTGGACGATTTCGCTCAAGGCCTCCCAACGTTCATCGGCCTTTTTTTGGTCGCCGGTGCGCTGGATGGTAAGCGGTTCAAACGCCGGATTCCCCTGGGCAATGGCCGTCAACCATTGGCGGTAATGCGCCTCGGCCCTTTTGCGAATACCTGTTGTTGTAATCATCGGGCAACCATGAATTTTTTTACCTCTTTGATCGAATAACAGTATGCTACGGAGCGGGGCGGCGATTCCGATTCCTTTTTCACAAAAATCAAATGACTCATGTATTTTTCGCCTGTCGCGATGCCTGTATTGGGCGTGATGATGAGCATTTGAAATTTAAGAGCGGTCAATAAATCGAGCAAATAGGCGCTGTTTTCAGGGTCTAGTTTGCTAAAAGCTTCGTCCACCACGATGAAGCGGAACGAGAGGGCGTTGTGGTCGCCGGCACTGATGTTGAACTGGTAAGTAAGGGCTGCCGCCAGTATGGTATAGGTGATTTTGGCTTGCTCGCCACCCGATTTGCCGCCTGTGCTGTCCAGCAAAGTGCCACGCACCACCTCGTTGCTGCTGCTGTAATACTGCTGGGTTTTGAAACTGAGCCAATTGCGCACATCGGTTACTTCCTTGCGCCAAAGGTCATGGTGCTCCAAACGCCGGATGATGTCGCCAATTTTTCGGACGGTTTCCTTCCCAATCTCCAATTTTTCGGTCTCAGAAGCGGCCAAAAAAGCCGCGCGATCGTAGTCCCATGATTGGAGCAATTGGTAAAACTCACCTATGCGGCCTCTGCGGTGGTTATCCTCCGTCACCACCTGCAAATAGGTGTCGTGCGAGTACGGCAGCGCGCGCAGCGACTGGTTAATGTTGTTGATGTTGTCGTGGTGGTCTTTGAGTTGGCCTTCCAGACGGCGCTGAAAGGCTTGCATGGCATTGCCGATGTCTTTGCTGGCGCGGGCCTGGTAGCGCTCGCGGAGCTCGGGCAAGTGGTCTGACTGAATGCGATGGAGCAGACTGAGGTAATCACCAACATTTTCGATGGCAGGGTTGCCCAATTCATCGGTATCGTTGGGCCAGGAAGGAAATTGGTCGAGCAGTGTTTTGGTGGGTTGTTTAAAATCCTTCATCAGTCGTTCGGATTCCGTGCGGAGCTCGGATTCACCTTTTTGCGCTGCCCTTGTTTTTTCGCCCAACTGTCTTTTTTGTTCCTGCTCTATTTTTTCAATGATGTCGAGGTCTAAATCGGGCAATGTGTGGATAAACTTCTGAAAATGCTCCTGCTGTACGTTGCGCTCGTCGTATTTTGCGGCATCCGTTTTTTTGAAATGCAGTTTTGTGCCGAGTTGGTCGAGTTGGGTATTGATCTTGCCTTCTGAACGCAGCCATTCTTTTTTGCGCTGCTCAGCGGTATTGATCTGGCCTTCCACTTGTTTCAACTGTTGTTGCAGTACTTTTATCTGCGAGGATGCCTGGCTCAACTTTTCAATATCCTTGGTCAGTTCTTCAATTTGGAGTTGAATGTTGGCAAAATCAATGGATTTAAACTCTGTAAAATCTGCCAAACGCTGCGTATTGGCCAATTTTCCATTCAATTTGCTGATTTCGTTTTCAATGGGTTGTGTACGTTCCTGTAAAAGTTCGATCGCGCTTTGAAAGTTGCGAAGTTCTTCATCGAGTTGACGTATTTGTTCGGCATTGTCCCAGCCCAGCACGTAGCGTTGGTTGCGCTGCCGGTCGTCCTTTTGGTGCAATTTATCGCTTTTGTACAGCCCTTCGGGCGTCAGCGCTTTGGGTGAGCGCTCGTACTCAGCATTGTCTTCTGTGCAGCGGTGCGGGTAACGTTTGTTGAGTTCGTTGCGCAGCCAGTGGGCAAAGGGTGTTTTGGGGTGAACGTCCAGTTTGTTGGCAGCGATGGCAGGGCTGTGGTCGCTCTGCAACGCCTCGCCGGCGTTTTCGTCGGCTTCTATGAAGCGCAACAACACACCCGTTTTGTTTGCCCGCACCCATCGCACCACTTTGGTCAGGTGGCGGGGCGGCACCAACAAATACAGTGAAAAAGGCGTCAGCAACTTTTCAAGGGCATGCCGCCACAGCGTCTGTTCCTGTTCGCGCACCTGCACGAGTTCGCCGACAAAAGGCAGTTCGTTTTCAGCGATGCCGGCGCCTTCTGCCAAACGGGCGCGGCAGCGGATCAGTTCATCGGGCAGGTTGTTGCGGCGTTTGCGGAGCGAAGCAAGTTCTTGTTTGAGCTCCTCAGCGGCTTGCTCCTGTTGGCTTTTTTTACCAACGAGATCGTCGCGCTGTTTGGTTTTTGCCAGGATTTGGTCCTGTAGCTGAGCGGCTATTTCATTCAGATTTTGCTTTTGGTGAAAAAATGCCGTGTAGTCGGGTTCCTCCCTCAAATCCAGGGTGCGGGCGATGGCAGCATAACGTCCTGCTGCAATGCGGCGCTTGTCCAACTCGTCTTCGCTGCGTTTTTTATCGTCCTGAAGTTGTTGGAGGCGTCGCCCTTCTTTGTTGTTGCTGATGCTGATTTTGATGTTGGTTTCCTTGTCCCGAAGCGCCGTCAAATCATGCTCGGTTTGTACCAAATCCTGCCGGTTTTTTTCCAAACGGCGCCGGGATTCCGCGATGGCTGTTTCCAGCAGACCTACGTGCTGGCGGGCAAACCAGGGGTCGATGATTTTTTGCAAGGCCTCCAATTGTAGCACTTCGGTTTGGTATCGAAGCCGTTCGGTGTTTTTGTCCAGCAAGGGCATCAGCATTTGCTCCTGACGGGTCACTTTTTCGAGGGTTTGTTGGGTTTCGGCGATGTCGGCGTATTCTTTTTTTAGTTGGTCGAACGTTTCTTCCATGTTGTGCTCGTCGAGCATGTGGTCGCGGATGAAAGCGTTCAGGTCGCCGAGGACTTTGATGCCCGCCGTTTTGGCTAAGAGGTGCAGGGCCTTGGTACGGCCCGCTGCGTTGTTGGCTTTAGCAGGTATTCGCATGCCCAGTTTGGGCTGAAAATCGGCGGCAAACTCACTGAAATTATCGTAAACTTTTGCTTGAAGCGTTTTGGTAAGGATGTTGTTGAAGGCGCGAATATCACCGCCGAAGCGGAAATGCGCTTCAATGTTCAGTTCGATGGGGGCGGTGTAAAAGCGTTTTTGCAACTCTCCGTTTCGAAGCCAGTACAGGTGGGCCAGCGTGTAATGTTGTTGCAGGTCGTTGTTGTAAAACACGCCCAACAGCACGGTGTAACTTGGCTGTTCGTCGGGCAGGTCTCGCAATTGTTCGCGATTTTTTTCGGAGTAACCGTACACGCCACGCACATAGTCTTCCACTTTGCGGGTGCGTTTGCGGTCTTCAAAACCAGCCGATTGGTTAAAATAACGTTCCGGTGTGGGATTGAGCAGCGCAATGATGGCATCTACGAGCGTGGTTTTGCCCGCGCCATTGGCGCCGGTGAGCAACGCATTTTCATTTAAAAGCGGCAAAACGCAGACTTTTTCGTGGAAAGTGCCCCAATTGTATGCCTCGAAACGGGCCAGACGAAACCCTGCAAATTGTGTGTCTTTTGAAAAAATCGTCAGATCGGATCGATTCATAGGTTGGCGATTTGTTGGGCAAGTTGCAGCAATTCGTCGGGACCGATAAACGCTTTGAGGATACGTTTGACGCGGTAACGAATTTCGTCGTCGTTCAGGTTGGCATCGCCGCTGTTCAATTCTTCGAGAAAACCCTGTTTTTTTACGTCCTCCACCGTTTTTTTCACATCTTTCAAAAAACGCTGTTGCGTGTTGCGCTCCCGGAAAAACAGTTCCACCATATCGCGCATGTCGCGCAAGGTCAAAATGGGTTCGCGGCTTGCACTTTCGTTTACGGTGTAGTCTTCGAGGTGTTCGCGCAGCAAGACGCACAGTATGGACTGATCTACCGTAAGCGAGCGCCGTGTCATGAGGCGGGGTAGGGGAGACGCCTCGGTTTCCTCCTGTGGCGCCTGGCGCAGGTATGCAAATCCTTCCTCCCGATTCACAATAAGGTCCAACCCGATCTGGACAAAATACCGCCGCAGAGGAAGTTCGTGTACTTTCACCAGGTCGTTCCAGTATCGTGCGTCTTCTTCATAAACCACGCCTTTCAGCAAACGAATGGCCAATGGCGCAAAGCTCATGGCTTGCGCTGCGGGGTCTGTATGGTTTGGTTCTTGCATCATGCTTCTTTCACAAAAAATACCCGCGGTCCGTCTGCAAATTGTTCCTTTTCAACATCCAACGCAATCAAATCATCTTCCGCAGGGTCAAAAAAATGCCGGTTGCCGTTGCGTGCGGCGATGTTCAGATAAGCCAGTAACTCTGACAAGCCCTCCTGCATGGGGAACTGCTTCGTAAGCGTTGCAAGAGTCGTCTGCACGTCGGTTTCGAGGGTTTCGGTAATTTGATTTTCCAAACGCAGGGTAATAGACAGCTCATCGGACAGCGGAATGTCTGGTTTGGCGTCATCACTTTTTTGCGGGAGTTGGAAGGTCATTTTTTGTTCGGCAGCCTGCAGTTTAAGCGTTTTCTCCAACGGCAGGCGAATATCGGCTTCCGGACTGTCCATTTCCCAAAAGGATTGTTCCGTGTTTGGAAATGCCTCATTAAAAGTGGGTTGCAACAGCAATTGTTTGACCTCGGCTAAGCGCTGACGCAGCAATTGTCGGTTGTGTGAGGCGTTTTCTGCTACAATACGTGTGATTCGGTCTGCGATGCGGCGGTTGGCTTCCAACACAGGTTGCGCCTCGTGCAGCAGGTGCCGGTACAGGCGCAGCAAAAGGTTTTCATTGGTGTACGAAACCTTCCGATCGTTCATAATGTCGAGGAGTGACTTTACCCCATCTTCAAACTGTCGGGAGCGCTGCGCGTCCCGGAGTTCTTCAAAAAAGTGGTTAAAACTCTGTCCCTGCCGGGTGCGGTCCAATTCGTCGCGGGCATCGAGTGCAGCGCCAAGCATAGCGCCCTTGCTACCTTCCTGAGCGGCGTATTGGCGCAGCAACTGCGTTCGGATGCGTTCAAAATTGCTTTCCACCGCTTTAAAATCGGTAGCCAACGCGCGTACCTGTTCCAGCAGGCCATCGTATTCTTCGCGGAGGCGGGTGTTGTCGAAGGGGCGGTACTGGCTTTTACCAGCCTGGATGGCGGCTATTTCGGCTTCTATGTCGAGTTGTTTTTGTCGCAGATCGGCAATCCGTTCGTTGTCCGTTTTTTCGCGGCTGTTTTCGAGGATACGTTTTAGCTTTTCAAAAATATCGTCGAACCGCGATTGTGTGCCGGTAAACTCCCGTGCTTCCAACCCCTCCAACCATTGCCAGGCTCGTACCACATGTTCCGTCACGCTGTATTCGTATTGGCCCTCGGCGTTGTTATCGCCGCGCAGGTAGCGTTTTTTTACACCCTCCCAGTCGCGCAGCAAGGCTTTGGCCTTATTGCGGTAACGGCTAAACAGATCGGACGTTTCGGTATCTGATTCGTCAAACACGTCATTCTCATCAAATTGCTGCAAATAATCGGCTAGAAGGGGGATCAATTCGTCCTGCCCGATGCTGTTGCGCCCCTCCGCAAAAACGGTGCGCAAAAAGGAGAGGATGAGCGATGCGTTATGCTCCCGCAACAACTGAAGGGTGTTTGCCTGTTTAAATATCCGGTTTATTTGCTCCGATTGCATTGGTATTATTTATTCAAGCCAAGTCTTTCCGCTATACCTCGAATTTGCTCAATAGACAGCCCTGTGATTTTGACAACAAAATCGACTGATGCACCTTCGATTAGGGCACTTTCAGCAATTTCTTCTTCTCTGCTTTTCAATGCTTCATTCACCGCAGTTGTAATTTCCAGTTTCACCGTCTCTACAAAACTAGCGTCACTCCGCTGCGCTTCCATATACCGGTCGTATTCCTTGCGGTCGGCAGGGTCAAGTTTCAGGATGTCAAGTTTTTGGCTTGCAGATTTCAGCCCTTTTGCTGTGAATTCATCTTTGATTTCCGACGTTTTCAGGAAATAGATCCACTCGTCCAAAGTATCCTTGGCGACTTCGTTGAACCGGTTTGTTTTTATTACATAATACTCCGGGTACAAGTCCGATACCGACGTTTTTTTGAAAAGTTCTTTCTGCTTTTCGGACAGCTCCAATTCATGATTGCTGTGGATGCCTATAAACGTAGTGGTGCCGTGATACACATAGTCATCTCCCTGACCAAGGTCAAAGTATACGATATTCACGGAGTAAACTTTTTTGACTTGGGAATACGGCTGTCCTTCGGCAATGT
The DNA here is from genome assembly GCA_020847915.1 of Saprospiraceae bacterium. Taxonomy (GTDB): domain Bacteria; phylum Bacteroidota; class Bacteroidia; order Chitinophagales; family Saprospiraceae; genus M3007. The sequence continues at coordinate 10,905 of JADLBE010000206.1, forward strand.
GCTCCACGATGACCTTAGCCGTTCCGTACAGCATCCGCTGGAAGTAGTCGGCTTCACGGGTATTCTGGATTTCGACGATGACCAACTCTCCCTTTTTATTCTCCACCAGTATATCCACCCGATTGAACTTGTCGTCCTCGGCTTCTTTATTTCCTTCACTTTCAAGGATTTGTTTTATCTTAAAATCCTCGTACAGCAACTCGGAAAGGAAACCCTCTAAGATGTCGAAGTTGGCTTTGTTGCGGAGTAGCCGTTTCATCGCCCAGTCGAACCGGACCAGTTTTTTCGCCATTAGTGAAACAATTTGTAACAAAAATACAAAAGTTATTCACATCAAACACAAAACAAAAACAGGCC
>JADLBE010000207.1 GCA_020847915.1 Saprospiraceae bacterium
GCTGACTAACAAACATGCCTTCTTCATCCACCAGCATCCAACGGCGGTCGTACTTTAGACCACGGATTTCTACGGTCGCCTCCTCCAAAGCGATGCCGCCCAGGGATTTGACAGGGTAAATGTGCAGAGAGGATAAAAGAGTCATAAGTTAGCAGTTAGCGGGCAGCGGGCAGCAAATAAGTAAATGGTAAAAGTAAAAATTCATTTAATTTTAGCGTTGTCTAACTTTTCACCGCAGCTAGCTGCCTGCTAACTGCTGCCTGCTAATTTATGAAAACCGCTCTCGTTCTTGGCGCCACGGGCCTTGTAGGCCGCCAATTGATCCAACAACTGCTCGATCATCCTGGCTACGATAGGGTGGTGGCGCTTGTTCGCCGTCCCATGGATTTGGCACATCCAAAACTGCACACCGAAATCGTTGATTTCGACAAACCGGATGCGGAGAAAATCCGTGGCGACGACATGTTTTGTGCCCTGGGTACCACCCTGAAAGCTGCCGGCTCCAAGGAGGCACAATTCCGCATCGATTGTGAATACCCCGCAGCTTTTGCCAAAATGGGCAAGGAAAACGGGGTTAGAAAATTCATGTTGGTTTCGTCGGTAGGTTCCGATGCCCACAGTTCCAATTTTTACCTGCGTACCAAAGGCGACCTGGAGCAACGTTTGCAAGGGCTCGGGTTTGAATCCCTCATTATTGCGCGCCCGTCGTTTTTACTGGGCAACCGCCAGGAAAGTCGGCCCGGCGAACGTGCAGGCATCGTGCTCGCCCAATGGCTGAAACCACTGATTCCAAAGCGTTACCGCGGTGTACAAGTTTCCGATGTAGCCAAAGCACTGATTGCTGCCGCCAATGATGGTGGTCGTGGTATGCGGGTGATGGAGAATGAAACATTGTCTTAAACCCGGATTTTAGGTCCCACGCTTCGCTGGGATGACAAAAAAGGGATTTGGGAAGATTGGATTGGATTTGGGGTCCCACGCTTCGCTGGGATGACAAAAAAGGGATTTGGGATGATTGGATTGGATTTGGGGTCCCACGCTTCGCTGGGATGACAAAAAAGGGATTGGGAAGATTGGATGGGATTTGGAACGGCTTTTGCCTTGTGGTTTGTACGACACCCCAACTTCCATCGTTCTAATGGTATCATTTGCGACTATCAGCTCAAGGGCTTGTGAAAATCCAATCCAATCCTTAAAATCCAATCCCTAAAAAAATCCCATCCAGTCATCCCAATCCCCAGATTCATTTAAAATCCAATCCCCCAAATCCCTAAAATCCGGGTTTAGACAATATGCGCACCCTGCTCCTGTTTTACCTCCTTTCCGTTCCCCTTCTGCTCGACGCACAGTCGCGCGGACTAAAACGTGCGCGTCATGCCGGTTCGGAGCTTAAATGGGAAAAGGCAACGAAGCTGTACGAACGGTATTTGACCAAACACCCCCATGACTTTGTCGCTGCGCTGGAACTTGCAGAAGGGTACTTCTACCTTAACCAACCCCTTGCTGCCGAACGTTGGTATGCCGTTGCAGTGGAAAAACCGGTGGCAAAACCCATCCATGGATTACACTACGGCATGGTTTTGCAATCCAACGGCAAATGCAGTGAAGCTTTGCCCTGGTTTGAGGGGTACAGCGCGGGTCTTCCGCACGATTACCGCGGCCGAAACCTGGCGGCGTCCTGCCAGCAGCAAGATGCTTTGATGCGGAAAAGTGAAGGATTGGTTGAGGTAACTCCCCTGGAAACTGGTTTGGGCACTCCGGAAAAGGTTAATCGCCCCGATGCCCGGGCCAACGAGGCCCTGCTCACCTCACCCTTTTTTAATACCAACTACCGTTATACCTGTCCGGCCCTGAGCGCCGACAGCCAGCGCCTCTTTTTTGCCAGCAACATGCCCGGCGGATACGGTGGTATGGATCTTTACCTGACTTCCCGCAATGCCGATGGCCAATGGGGTTCGCCTGTGAATCTGGGACCGGAAATCAACACCGAAGGCGACGAAAGTTATCCCTTTCCCGCCGCCGGCAACAGGCTTTATTTTGCTTCCAACGGACATACGGGGCTGGGCTCTGTCGACATCCAATGCAGTTCCGAAAAAGAAAATGGCACGTGGAACAAACCCGTTAACCCGGGCTACCCAATCAACACCCGTTTCGACGATTTCGGGCTGACCATAAACGAGGACGGAAATGGTGGCTTTTTTATTTCCAACCGCCAAACCGGCGCCGGTGGAAATGACGTTTACCAATTTACACAAAACAGCATATTGATAGCATTGCAGGTGATCGATGCGCATGGGGCAGTACCTGTACCTGGCGTGTCTGTATACAACCCCAAAACGCAGGTTTCGCTCGTGGCCGATCAGGAAGGTCGACTTGATATAGATTTTGCTCCGGGCGATTGCATCGATTTTGGCCTCAGTTCGCTGAAATACGACAACGTATTGTTCCACTTTTGTCCGCCGGAAGCCTGGACGCAGCAAACGCGACAGTTCACGGCAGTGGTGCGCATGTCCAAAACCATCCAGGTGGATGTGCAAGGCATCGTGTTTAATATGGTACAAGGATTGCCGGCGAGTGATGCTCTGGTGACCCTTTACGACGAAAATGGAAATCCAACAGGCGACAGTTTGCTAACCGGATTCGACGGACTGTACCGTTTTCGCCTCGAACGCGAACGCTGCTATACCCTGCAGGCACAAAAAACAGGGTACAAAACCACCGCACAGGACAACGTTTGCTCCAAAGGTTTTGAAAAAAGCGGGGTGTTAAAAATCAACCTGAGCTTGTATCCTGAACTGGATCAGGACGGCTTTTTGGTTGACGATCTTCCATCGCCTGAACTTGCCGCGACAGAACCGGCAAGAGATTTGCGCAAGAAAAATGTGGTCGCCAAAAGTCCGGTCGCAACCGACCCAACACCACGGCGTACCCACGAAAAACGGGAGGATTTGTATGCTTTGTCCGTTTCACACGGTTTCGATCAAAGCGATGTGCCGGAAGGGGAATTGCCGGTTTTGGAAAAACTGGTGGAACTTATGGCCATGCATCCGGACTGGACGGTGGAAGTTGTTTCTCACACAGATACACGAGGTTCCGATGCGTACAACATGGTCCTCTCACTGCGCCGCGCCGAGGCCATCGGCGATTGGCTGGTAAAACACGGCATTGACCGCAACAGGCTTGTAATTACCGCCCAGGGAGAAAGTCAGCCGTTGTTTGAATGTGGGGAAAATGAGCCCTGTACCGAAGCGGAGCACCGTGCCAATCGAAGAACGGAGTTTCGGATTAGAGAGTAGTGGGACATGGATTGACGAAATACGAAATTTCAAATTTCGTATCTCGTCATTCAAACCCCACCAAACTCAAGCTCCGTTACTGGTAAAGATACATGCTTCTGTTCCTGTCCAGTTCCCGGAAGTACGGGTCTTTAAGGTCCTTGATGAAGTAGATTGCTTCGCCGGTGCTTTTCATTTCCGGTCCGAGGCGTTTGTCTACGCCCGGGAATTTATCGAAAGAAAAGACGGGGATTTTGATGGCGTAGCCTTCCAGTTTTTTCGTGATTTCGAAATCTTTCAGTTTGTGCGTGCCCAGCATCACCTTGGTGGCGATGTTGAGGTATGGAACGCCGTAGGCTTTTGCGATGAAAGGGGTGGTACGTGAAGCGCGCGGGTTGGCTTCGATAACGAACACGTTATCGTCTTTCACAGCGAACTGGATGTTGATCAGACCTTTGATGTTGAGTGCACGGGCGATGCGTTCGGAGTATTCGGCCATGAGCTGCACGGCATTTTCCGAAAGGCTGTACGTAGGCAACACAGCGCTTGAGTCGCCGGAGTGGATACCTGCCGGCTCGATGTGTTCCATGATGCCCATGATGTGGATGTCGGTGCCGTCGAAAATGGCGTCAACTTCCGCTTCGCTGGCGCGCTCGAGGAACTGGTCGATGAGCACGCGGTTGTCGGGCATGTGTTTAAAGATGGTAAGCACATGGCGTTCGAGTTCGTGGTCGTTGATCACGATGCGCATGCGCTGACCGCCGAGTACATAACTTGGACGAACGAGCAGCGGGTACGGGATTTTTTTGGCTACTTCGAGGGCTTCGTCCACATCGCGGGCCACCCCGTATCGGGGGTAAGGAATGCCGAGGTCGCGCAGGAGGTCGGAGAACCGGCCGCGGTCTTCGGCGATGTCCATGTTGTCGTAACTCGTACCGATGATGTTCCAGCCTTTTTTGTGCAGGTCTTCGGCGAGTTTAAGCGCTGTTTGGCCACCAAGCTGTACGATGACGCCGTCGGGTTGTTCGTGTTCAAGAATTTCTTCGAGGTGTTCCCAAAAAACGGGTTCGAAATAAAGCTTGTCGGCGATGTCGAAGTCGGTGGAAACCGTTTCGGGGTTGCAGTTCACCATAATGGCTTCGTAACCAACCTCTTTGATGGCCATGATGCCGTGTACGCAGCAGTAATCAAACTCGATGCCCTGGCCGATGCGGTTGGGCCCGGAGCCGAGCACGACTACTTTTTTGCGGTTGGAGCTGATGCTTTCGTTGACATCGTCGAACGTGGAGTAGAAATAATTGGTTTTCGACTCAAATTCGGCGGCGCAGGTATCCACCATTTTGTACACGCGGCGGATGTTCAGTTCCCGGCGGCGTTTCAACACGTCGACTTCTTCCACACGCATGATCCAGGCGATTTGTGCATCGGAGTAGCCGTTTTTTTTCAATTCCATGAAAAACTCACGGGGAATATCGTCGGGTATGTTGAATCGAAGGAGCTGGTCTTCCATTTTGACCAGGTTTTTGATTTGCTGGATGTACCAGATATCAATCCCGGTAAGTTTTTGTACCGTTTTGGAGGAAATACCGAGGCGCAAGGCGTCTTTTACGCGGTAAATTCGGTCGTCGGATACGATTTCAAGCCTTTGGAGGATGTCTTCGGTACGCATCCACTCTTTTTTGTCGGCGCCCAGGCCCATGCGGCTGTTTTCCTGGCTTTGGCAGGCTTTCTGAAGAGCTTCCGTAAACGAGCGTCCGATGGCCATCACTTCGCCCACCGATTTCATTTGTAAACCAAGTCGGTGATCGGCGCCGGGGAATTTTTCAAAGTTCCAGCGCGGCATTTTTACGATCACGTAATCGAGCGTGGGTTCGAAAAAGGCGCTGGTGGTTTGGGTGATCTGGTTTTTGAGTTCGTCGAGGTTGTATCCGATGGCCAGTTTGGCGGCGATTTTAGCGATGGGGTAGCCGGTGGCTTTGGAAGCGAGGGCAGAGGAGCGCGATACGCGTGGATTTACTTCCACGGCGATCAATTCCTCTGTTTCCGGGTTTTGTGCAAACTGCACATTGCAGCCTCCGGAGAAATTACCCAGGGCCCGCATGATTTTGATGGCCTGGTTGCGCATGTCCTGGAATGCTGTATCCGACATGGTCATGGCAGGCGCCACGGTGATCGAGTCTCCGGTGTGGATACCCATGGGGTCGAGGTTTTCGACCGTACAAATGATGGCGACGTTGTCGATGTTGTCGCGCAGCAGTTCGAGCTCGTATTCTTTCCATCCGAAGACGGCTTTTTCAACCAATACTTCGTGGGTAGGGGAGGCGTTCAGACCACGTTTCAAAGCTTCGTCGAATTCTTCGTCTTTCATGACGAAACCGCCGCCCGAGCCACCGAGGGTGAACGACGGACGAATAACGAGTGGAAGTCCGATTTTTTGACCGGCTTCTTTGCCTTCGAGATAAGAGTTGGCGATGATGGACGGCGCTACCCGGATGCCGATTTCGACCATCAGCTGGCGGAACAGCTCCCGGTTTTCGGTGCGTTCGATGGCTGCCGTATCTACGCCGATCATGCGGCAGTCGTTTTTCTCCCAGATGCCCTGATTTTCGCACTCAATGGCGAGGTTGAGGGCCGTTTGACCGCCCATGGTGGGCAACACCGCATCAATGGTGGGCAACTCGGGGTTGTTGCGGTGCTCCTGAAGGATCCAGTCGATGCTTTCAGGCGTCAGCGGTTTCAGGTAGATGTAATCGGCCGTGACCGGATCGGTCATGATGGTGGCCGGATTGGAGTTGATGAGGGCGACTTTGATGCCTTCCTCGCGTAGCGAGCGGCTGGCCTGGGAGCCCGAATAGTCGAATTCACAAGCCTGACCGATGATGATGGGGCCGGAGCCGATGATGAGGATGGACTGAATGGATGTATCGCGTGGCATAGGCTGGAGGGCCGGAAAGGTTGTTTTTTTAAAAAAATGCTGGATATTGGGTCTTTTATCCCATTATCCAGCATCTCCTAAAAGGCCGTTTTGTTTGAGTCTGCGTTCTTTCCGGCATGTGTTTTTTCGAGGTGCAAAGGTAAGTCACTTGTTTGAAGGAAGGGAATGAAAAAGAAGAAAAGTTGATCGGGAAAACAAAGTGACTGGCTAAAGAGTTAAGTTTGCATAGTTAACAATCATCATAGACCAAATCCAATGCGCAAATTCCTACCCATTCTCGTTGTTCTTCTTTTCCCTGCCCTTTTTCAGGCGCAAACATTGATCTCCTCCACCTTTCTGGGCACCCGGACATCAACCCAACTCCTGGCCCAGTTCCAGATTCCGTTCATCCAGTACGGCATCAACTACCACCGCATTACCTACACCACAACCGGCGTGCAGGGACAGCTTGACACGGTTTCCGGACTGGTGGTTTTGCCCACCAATCCTACCAAGATTTACCCAACCGTGGTTTACCAGCACGGCACCTCGGGCAACAAACTCGACGTTCCATCCTACAACGCGAACAACGGCGGTGAAGGCCAGTTGGGTTGGCTTATGGGCGGTATGGGCTTTGTAGCCGTCCTTCCCGATTACCTGGGACTTGGTGTTTCCGACGGATTTCACCCCTACGTACACGCCGCTACCGAAGCCTCGGTGGCTGTTGACATGCTGCGCGCGCTCGACACGTTTGCCGCACAGCAAAACGTGCTTATGAACGACCAACTGTTCATCACGGGTTATTCGCAGGGCGGACATGCTGGCATGGCCTTGCACCGCGAAATCGAAACCAACCTTTCCGGTGAGTTTACCGTTACGGCCGCCGCGCATTTGTCGGGCCCGTACAGCATCGGCGAAGTGATGCGCGATTTCATCCTGAGCGATGCAGTCTACTTTTATCCGTCTTACGTGCCCAACACCATTCTTTCATATCAAACGGTGTATGGCAACCTGTTTAACAGTGTAAACGATATTTTTAAACCCGATTATGCCGGATTGGTCCAGCAGTTTTATACCAATCAGATTACCCTCACCGCCCTCAACACCCAGCTCATCAACAAACTTGTGGCCAACGAAGGCGTGTGCCGTCCGAGTGCCATGTTTCAGGACAGTATTTTGCAAAACATCATCACCACGCCCAACCATCCTTTCAACCTGGCCCTGAAAGACAACAACGTGTACGACTGGGCTCCGCAATCGCCTACGCGTATTTTTTACTGCATGGCCGACGACCAGGTGCCATTTGAAAACAGCGTGCTGACCCTGGATACCATGGAGGCTCTCGGCGCTCCACTGCTCGACGGCGCTGACGTGAACCCTGCCGCCGACCACGGCGAATGTTTTACACCCGCACTCACCCAAACCCTGTTCTTTTTTCTGCCCTTCCAGCAAATCGGCATGGTAAGTGGAACCACTTCGCCATGGCAGGCAGGCAACCTGAGCATCGCTCCGAATCCAGCCGCCGAAAATCTGACGCTTCGCGATCTGCAGTCGGATGGCATGCTGAGCATTGTTGATGTTTCGGGTAAAATGGTGTTTAACCAAAAACTTTCTGCCGGTGACCACGTATTAAACATCGGTATGCTCAACGACGGCTTGTACCTGATGCGTTTTGAAGCCGACGGAAAAGTTTGGAGTGAAAAACTGGTTGTTCGCAAGTAAGCGCTCTTTTTATGAGGAAATTGTTGTTCCTGGTCGCTTTGCTGCCGGGGTATTTGGCCATTGCCCAAAACGAAGACCTCAAGGGGGACTTCGGCACGTTTAATGTTTTGAACCTGCGTTACAAACACACCGACCACTGGAGTGTAGCAGGTGAAGCACAATTGCGCAGCCTGAAGTTTTACGATGATTTCCATTATTACGAAATCAAAGGCATCGTTATGTACCACATCAACCAGCAATTCGAAATTGGGGGCGGAGGTGGAAAATACAAAACTTACAGCCCGGACGGTAATTTTGAAGAACCCGTACAATCGGATGAATGGCGCACCTGGCAACAACTCAGCATGAAGCTGAACTACCGGCGCCTGAGAATAGAACACCGCTACCGCGTAGAACAACGCTTTACAACCAACGGTTACCGAAACCGTTTCCGGTACCGGCTCGGTTTTACAGCGCCCCTTAACAAACCCAGGATGGAAAAAGGCACATTGTACCTGAACCAGTCGAACGAAGTGTTTTTTACCAACAAAGCGCCTTATTTCGAACGTTTGCGGTTTTTCATCGGTGCAGGTTTTGTGTTTTCAAATGTTTTTACCCTGCAAATGGGGTACCTGCACCAGTTCGACTACCAACTGGTGGACGAAACCGGCCGCGATATGCTGCAGGTGGCCCTGCAATTCGACCTGGAACGCCGCCCGGCGGATCATCCGCGAAGGGAAGCGGTGGAAAACTAGAAAATCCGTTTAATCCGCGTTTGTTTACATCCGCGTCCTCCGCGTTCCCATGCGATGTCAAAATGGGAACGCGGAAAACACGGATGCAAGCAACACGGAAAAAAAACAGATCTTTTTATTGCCGCACCACAGCCCCGAGGTACCTCAAATCGCCCATTTGTACCATCACCCGGTACACGCCTGCGGGCATGTTGCCCAAACTGACTTCACCCTGCCAGTCTGTTCCCGTTTTTTCACTGTTTTTACGCAACACCACGCGGCCGTCGCCATCCACTACCTGCACCTGAACCGTGCCCTGGTAGGTGTTTTGAATGGTACTGCGCACCAGATCAACTGTAGGGTTGGGCGCTACCGACAGGCTGAGCGCCTGTGAAGGGGTAAAAACGCTGATGGGGAACCATTCGTAACTGCCGGCATCGGGTGCGCCAATGCGCATGGAGCCGGTAATGTCGACAGTAGGGGCATCGGTTGCTATGCCGTTGTTGATGGCCGGTGATCCGGCCAAAAGATGGAAATCCGAGGTGTTGGGATCTACAAAAAGCGGGTCCACGAGGTGTTGGTCGTTGGTGCTTTGAAGCAGGGTTGAAAGGCTGCCTTCCGTCGTGATGTTGCCGCCGAGGCTGATCACGGAGGGCGTACCGTCTTCCACGGCATAATCGCCCAGAAGGTTGTCGATGATGCAGTTTTGCAGGGTCATCGTTGCTTCGCTGCCCTGGACATCCGCATCCTCCCATTGGGCAATGCCACCGGCGATGAATGCTTCGTTGTAGGCCACGGTACAGTTCACCAGTTTGAGGTTCGAGGTTTTGCCCTGGTCGGCATTGTTGGAAATGGCGCCTGCATAACCAGAGCCGATGTTGGTGTTGTATGCGAAAATGGCGTTTTCAACATCAACATCCGCATTGCTGATGTTGATGCCCGCAGCTTGGGTAAGCGCAATGTTTTCAATAAATTCGGATTGGGTGATCCAGAGTTTGGACAGGTCGAGGCTGTCTTCCTCCATGTTGATGGCGCCCCCGAAATTGGCGGAGTTGTTGCGGAAATGGCAACTGTCGACGCGCATTTCGATGCCTGCCGAAACACTGATGGCGCCCCCGGAGTTTTCGGCTGCGTTGGCCAGAAAAACACTTTCCGCAACGTTGATTTCGGTGCTGTCGTTCTGGTTAAAAATGGCGCCGCCAAAACCGGCTGTATTTGCTTCAAAAAGGCAATTGTTGACGTTGAGCGTGGCTGTAAAACCATTGATGATGGCCCCGCCGCTGGTTTCCGCCGTATTGGCCCGGAAGGTAGAACGTTCGATGTTCAGCACCGAAAGCAAATTGTAGTTGGCAATGGCGCCGCCGAAGGTTGCGGTTCCGCCATCAAACGTACAGTCGCTGATGGTACCCGTACTTTGGTTGTTGTACACGGCAGGCGACGAATAGGCGCTGATGTTGTTGAGGAAAAGTGAATTTTTGATTTCAAAATCTGTCGTAAAATTGTAAACCGCCGATCCACCGAAATCGAGGGCGCTGTTGGCTTCAAACAAACAACTGTCGATGGTAAACGAACTTGTGCCTTCCCTGCCGTCGTTGTACAGGGCAGCCGCATTGTCGGATTCATTGTTTCTGAAAATGGTGCGGCGAATCGTGAAATCGGCCTGCCAGTTGTACAAACCCGCGCCGCCGAAACCTGCCGAATTGGTGGTGTTGTTTTCAAAAATACAATCTTCGATGGTAAAACTGCTCACATTTTCCCTGCCGTCGTTGTACATACAGGCGCCGTTGTCGGCGTTGTTGTTGCGAAAAATGGAGCGTTTCAACAGGAAATTGGTTTGCCAGGTAAACATGCCTGCGGCAAATGTGCCTGGAATGGCGGTGTTGTTTTCAAAAATGCAACTGTCGACCAAAACGTTGGTGGAACTTTGTGGGTAAATGCAGCCCCGGTTGGTGTTGTTGTTGCTGAACGTGCATTTGCGGATGGAAGCGCCGTTGGAAACCCGCAGGTAAATGCCTGCCGACTGTGACGTGGCGAAGTTGTTGTCGAACGTGCAGTTGTACACCTCCAATCCGGTTGCGGGAGCGTTGATGGCTGAAATGCATGCGCCGGAAATGCCGCTGTTTTGCCGGAAAACACAGTTGCGGACGGTTAGTTTGGCCTGTACAAGGATGCCGGCGCCACGTTGCGAAAGATCCGGGTCGGTGGTTACAAACGAGGTGCTGCCGTTGCGGATGGTAAACCCGTCGACAACGGCGCGGTCCGTCGGATTGCCGTTAAGTACCGTTACAATGTGCTGCACGTTGTCGGTACGGTTGGAGTCAAGGTCGTTGGAAATGTCGTCGTTGGCCAGGTCTCCGCTGAGCACCGTAGGGTTTACGTTCCAGTTGCGCTGGGCCAGACTGGTTTCGTTGCCGGCAAAACCACCGTACAGCTCCACGCCGGACTGCACGGTAAAGCTGCTTTGTTGTGGCGTTAAACCACCTGCAGGTTTGTAGGCGCCTGCGGCCACCCAAACCTGATCGCCGGGATTGGCTGCGTTGAGGGCGTCGTTGAGCGATTGAAATGCCGTGGACCACGAGGAACCGTTGCCGCCCGCAGGGGCATTGCTTTGTACGTAAATGACATTTTGAGCCTGCAGTGACATGCCGGCAAAAAGGCATAAAAGAAAAAAGAAGAGGTTGCGCATGTTGTATTGTTTGGGTTTAAGGAAAATAACATCAATAGACAAGACAGCGAAAGTAAGGGTGTATGGTTGGTATGCAAAACAGCAGATATGCTGCTTTTGGGCATATTCAAACGTTAATTTCGCCAAACATAAAAAAGTCAAAGTGAAAATCCGACAAAAGTATCTGTATCGGCATTCAACCACTTGTTGCTACATACGTTTACCTTTATCGTACCATGCATCGACTGATCACTACTTGTCTTTTTTTGGGCCTGACCCATTGGATGTACGCACAACCTGCGTTTCAAAAGCAGGTTGAAGGCGTCAATGGTTTGTTTTGCCTTGAACAAAACCAGGCAGGTGATTTCTGGATCGGCACGTTTCAGGGTAAAATCCTGAGGTTCAACGCAGATGGCCAATGGCTGGGTGGTTTCGACGTCAAAGGTGGCGATACGGCCACGGCGCGTTATGTGTATGATTTGCACAAACTGCCCGATGGCGGCATGCTGGCTTTGTACGACCGCAGCAATTTCAACAACGAACTCGACGATTACCTCATCGTGGGCCGGTTTGACGCCACTGGAAACATCCTTTGGCAGGAATCCGTACACTTCGGCGAGGTGCAGCACTGGGCCCACAACCGCATGTGCACCGATGCTGCCGGCAACATTTACATCATGTCTGCCCGCTTCGCCGGCTCGAACAACACCAAACTGCTGGTGGTAAGCAAAGTGTCGGCACAGGGTACCCTGCTTTGGCGCAAAGCTTTCACCAATACCGGCGCCAATTACGCACGTGCGATCCGTGTTTTGTCCAACGGCGACCTGCTCATTTGTGGAAATGGCCAATTGGCTGCCAACTTTGGTTTTACACTCCGTTTGAATGCCGACGGCAACGTGGTGAGCTCCCGGTTGTACAGCAGCCTGATTTTTAAAGACATGGTTGAAAAGCCCGACGGTTCCTGGCTTTTTGCAGCTAC
>JADLBE010000208.1 GCA_020847915.1 Saprospiraceae bacterium
ACAAGCACCCAGCGATTTTCCGGAATTCGCGGCGTTTTTGGTGGAAAATGGGATCGATAGCATTTCGTTCAACCCCGATGCCTTGCTGAAGGGTATGGAGAACATGGTGAAGGCGGAGGCGGGCTAACCTACTTTGCCATACCAGTTTCTACCGGAGAAACAACCGTGCTAAACCGGAGTTCGCCTTCCGGTGTGATCTGTTTATAAAAGCTGTCGAGGTAGTTTGTCATTTCCCTGGATGCTTTTGGGGAAAGTAAGGGCGACTGGCACAAGGCATAAAACGCTGTGCGGGATTGCTGGAAACGCTGCACGGCGCCACGCAATTTTTCAGGATCGAGGTTGCGGGCCATAAAATAACGATCGGTTACACTTTCCAGACTGTAGTCCATCGACGGACGCGCGTAGGAGGCGTTTACCATGCCGGAAAAATCGAGGTCGTAAGGCAAGACAAGCAATTTGTCGTTGCTGGCGGTTTTAACCAGACGAACGTTGCGGTAAGTGCCTACTTGCCAGTCGGTGTTGCCGATCATGTATTGGAAAACGACGGTCAGTGCATACTGATCAACATCGAGTTGTTCGTCGGTGATGCCATAGGTTTCAACGAGTGTTCCCTGCAAACGGGCGAGTGTTTCTTCCTTGTCTTCCACCGCCAAACACATCATGGTGTTGGATTTGCCGGTACGGCTGTCTTTGAGGGTAAGCTGCACCAATCGCGCGTGTACACTGTTGGGTGAAAGGTGTTCAAACATCCTGTAGGAGAGGTATTCTTTCACGAGCCATTCATCGCTTGCTTTGTTGTCGTCGTAAGGCAGCATCAGTTTGAACTCGTTGAGGGTGTCGAGTCCGGCAGCCAGCAAAGCTTTTTTGGGCACCTTGATTTTCAGAGGTGGGTATTTGCAGGACATGCGCCTGAATTTGCCACGTACCGACAAATTTGCCTTAAAAACGCTGCCATCGGCGAGGGTTATGACGCCGGGGAACTGATCCTCCGTTTTACGGTTGTCCAGAAAAACGTCAAGGTCTGTTTCCAGGACCAGCTGAGCCGCTTCGGAAGCTGTAAGTTTTCCAAAAAGCGAAGGTGTTTTTTGCTGGGCGGTAAGGCTGGATGCAAAAAAGCAGACCAAAAGGATGTGCAGCAATGTTTTCATGTTGGTAAAGGGCTGGTTTTTACCAGGGAAGCGGGTACAGGTGTGGTGGATATTTGCTCCGCAAAGGTAGTACGCCCGATCTTTAAACAGACAATAATTTGGATGAACGACGGTTTTTGACCGGCGAAAAGAAAATTATTTGGTGTAAAGGTTATTTGGTGCCGGTAAAGACATATTCGGCGAACAAACGTTGCATGCATCGGTTTCGGGGTTCAGCCTCTTCCTAATTCCCTCACGAACATGTCATCCCAGCGAAGGTTGGGATCTGTTCCCATTCCACGCCATTTCGATCTTCATTCTCACAGGTCAAATGATCAACCTGTAAGCTGGCCCATTTGGATCCATGGTAAGGGGGCAGATCCCACGCTTCGCTGGGATGACAAGGCGCTGCCCATTGCCCACTGCCTGCTGCCTGCTGCCCACTGCCTGGTGCCTGATGCCTGCTAATTTAAAACCCCAACCTTTCCTCAAGTTCCTTGCTCAGCTGCGGCAACCTGCGGCGGTCGATGAGGTAACTTGAAAGGGCGGCGATTTCCCTGAAAATGTAATGCTTGTCGAGCGCGCCCTTGAGGTAATCGCGGCCGCTGGAGCCACCTGTGCCGGTGCGGTAGCCGATCATACGAGTCACCATGCTCACGTGGCGGTAGCGCCAGGTGGAAAGCTGTTCGTCGATGTCGAGCAGGTTGTTGAGCAATTGGAAAGGCGCCTGGAGGAGCGGGTAACCGCGGTAAAGCATGATGAACAGGGCGGCGCGGCAGGCACGTGCACTGAGGCGGCGTTCGGGAATGGGTTTGCCGTCGAAAAACAGGTTTTCAAAATGTTGCAGGTTCTGTTTTTCGCCGTCTACCAGGCTGTTGGCATAAATGGCTGTGTAATCACTCCAGAACGGGTTTTTGCCTTCGTTCGTGTCCGGATACAAACGCTGGTAGCTGGTCCAAAATGCCGGCTCGTCAAAAAACGGCATACGTTCGAGCCAGTCGTTCACAAGATCGAGCAGGTTGGGCGCCGATTCCACACTTTTGATGTTGGCGATGTGTTCGGGACGAAGTTGCGAAATGTAGTATTCCTGGCCATGGCGTTCGGTGAACCGCAGTCCGAGTTTGGCTTCGGTAATTTTGAATTGCCAGCTTTGGAATCCGGAGGCCGGGCGCAGGAAATCGCGGAAATCGAGGAAATCCATGGGGGTCATGGTTTCCAGGATGTCGATTTGGTGTACGGCTACCTTGAGGATGGTTTCGATGCGGTCGAGGCGGTGCACCACCGTTTGCAGTTCAGGGGAATTGTCGTTGATCTGCGGCTGGTTCATAATTGCCGCTATGGAATCGATTTCAAAAAGGATTTGTTTGAACCACAGCTCGTACGCCTGATGGATGATGATAAAAAGCATCTCATCGTGCGCCGGGGCGCCTGCGAGATCGCTTTCCATCACCTGTGCGTTGAGGATCTTATCGAGCTGGAGGTAATCAGAATAATGAACAGGATGCGGCATGGCGGCGGGCTTAGGTGTGTGTTTCGGCGGCGAAAGTAAGGTGGTTTGCCCAAAAGGGCGCAGATCGTGTTTGCACAAGGTCGATTTTTTGCAAAATGGTAGGTTACGGGAATTGTTTGTAACAGGATTCCACCGTCTGTAGGGGCGCCCCTTGCGGGTGCCCTTGGTTCGGGCGCCCTGGGTTTCGTTTGTTTCATCGTTTTGCCGGGTTACACCGTCTGTAGGGGCGCCCCTTGCGGGTGCCCTGCGCACAGAATCAAACGCCAGGACACGAACAAAGGCCCCCCGAACGCAGGGCACCCGCAAGGGACGCCCCTACAGGGTACTATAAAACATGTCGTCGGACCAATTGGAAGGATTGTTTACAATGTATGTTTCGATGTTATCATAGGCTGC
>JADLBE010000209.1 GCA_020847915.1 Saprospiraceae bacterium
CTGCTGCCTGCTGCCTGCTGCCTGCTGCCTGCTGCCTGCTGCCTGCTGCCTGCTGCCTGTTTTACGGCAACGGATTGGGTTTTGCAACAGGAAGCATCACCGGCGGATGTTCGAGGGTTGTGGTTTGCTTTTGGCCGGTGTAAAAAAGAAACAGCACAGAGGCGAGTGCGAGGTGGAGTAGGAGTGCAAGCCAAAAAGCGTGCTGGCGGTTGCGACGCTCGATGCGTTCGGTTTGGTACTGCATGGCGGGGGGCAGTTTAGTTAAGGAGGTATGGTTAAAAGAACGATTTGCAATTGCCTCGTAGTATTTTCCGGGTAGGAAAACATGTCCAAAACAATACGTGTGTTAAAAGCAATATGTATGCCAATTCCCGCCGGGAGGCATGGTTTTATCAAACAATGGGTAAAAAATAATAATTTATAAGCCTAAAAGGCCTTCGGGCAAATCTACCCGTACCGTTTTGCCGGTTTCATCTATGTCGGTAATAAAATGTTCGTTGAGGGGGATCAGAACTTCGCGGCCCTGGTACATGATGAGGGCCATTTCCTGCTGGGGCATGTCGAGCACCTCTTCGATGACGCCAATGTCGCCGGTTTGGGCATCCACCATGCGGAAACCTTCGAGGAAGCCATATTCCAGATCGTCGTCGAATTCGCTGCGGTCCACGTTGGGCAGGAGGTCCTGTTCGCGCAGCAAAATGTTTTTGTGTTGTAAAAGCATGGCGGCTTCGCGGTTGGGTACGTCTTCAAAATGTACGATGGGTGCACCTTTTCCACGCATGGTTTTTATAAAATAGGGCATTTTGATGCCGCGTATGTCAAGAAACACACGTTTGTTGTGTTCAAAATCGTCCCAATATTTATCCTCGATGAACACTTTGAGTTCACCCTGAACGCCGTGCGTTTTTTGAGTTCGTCCTATTTCTATGTATTCCATTAGCTGAAAGCTGAAAGTAGAAAGCTGAAAGTGGAATTGTCATCCCAGCGAAGCGTGGGATCTGTTGCTTAATTGTGATCAATGAGCGTTTGGCGGAGGATGTAGCCTTTTTCAGCTTTGTCCTGCCAGGGTTTGGTGTTGCAGTCGACGGGCGAGGGTGTATCGTTGCAGTACTGCGAGTCGAGGATCCATTGTTCGCGCCACACGAGCCCGACGCCACGCGCATAACGCACACGTGAAAGGCGCCGTTCGATGGCATTGGTTTCGTCAACTTCCGTGATGAGTAGGGTAGAGTCGAACGTAAACCCGCCCACCGATGCTTTTACATCGATGGAATCCACTTCGTAAAACCAGTTTTGAAAAGGTCTGATACGATCCCCTGCGATTTCGATTTCCTGGTTGGTATCGATGTACAGGTTGCCGTCCCACGCGCTGCGGCGGTCGAGTGGGAAAATAAATTTGAGAAAACGCAGGTTGTTTTCGGTTCGGATGGCGCCCACATCGTTGATCGCGCAGGTCCAGATGGCCTTTAGGCTCCAATCGGTTGAGTCTGCGCGTTCGTAGCGTTCGATGGTGTAGAGCAGGGCGCCGGTATTGTCGCGCAGGGTATCGGCCAAAACTTCGCGAACATAGGTCACCGACGAGTCGCGCAGGGAGATGTCGCCAACGGAAGGATCGTATACCACCGAATCGACACGGTATTCCGTAAATTTACCGAGTTCGAGCGGATAATAGCTGTAAAACGCCGCCGGATCGTCGGGCACAAAGGTTTCGGTTTGTCTTTCGCCGCAGGCGGCGAAAAGCAAACAGGATAACACGATGTATAAATAGAAGTGTTGCACCATGCAAAGGTAACCAGTAATTTAGGATTGCCTGATTTGCAGAATTGGAAAGATAAACAGATGTAAAATTAGATGTCGTTGGGCATTCGTTATCTTTATCTTATTATGTGTCGAAAAAAAACACCGCAGGATGAAACACTCCCTTTTCATTGGGTTGATGATGACCGCAGCGCTTCAGGCATTCGCGCAGGTGGATTACACGGTTGTTTATCATCCTTTCATCCACCAGGCGGAGGACCAACTTGTGCTGGGCAACTATGCGTCCGCATTGCCCTTTTACCAAAAGGCATTTGAACAAGCCAAGGGCGGTTTTTCCGAAGATTTTGCCAATGCCGCGGTTTGCGCCGCCAAATCCGGGCAGGACGGGGTGGCTTACCGCTGGCTCGACAGTTTGCTGGCCAAAGGTGTGGAAAACAGGTTTTTCAATGAATTTCAGGGATTGGAGCCTTTGCGGAGCCGCAGAAAGTGGACAAAATTTGTGGCAGGTTTGGACCAAAAACGCGCTGCACTGTCCCGGCCGCGCAACGAAGAGGTCAAGGCAACCTTGATCAAAATGCGCGATGAAACCAAGTCGCTCCGAGAGAAAGGAGGTACTTACGATACCTTAAAAGTTATTACCACGCGAAATGTTGCCCGGTTTTTGGAAATCGTTGCACAATTCGGTTACCCAGGCGAAGACATGCTCGGCGTGTCGTGGCCGGGCGATACCATGCCGGAAAACATCATGTTGGAGCATTACACCAGTATGGTTCCTTTGGCCGGTGTGCCCAGGTACGATTTTCAAAAGGATTTCCTATTGGCCGTCAGACAAGGACGGATGGAGCCGCATTTTATGGCCAGTCTTGTGAACATAACCACACTTTTGAATTGGGATGGGACCTCGTCGCAGGATGATTACTTTGGTGGTGCTATGGCCACCTTTTTAAGGCACACGGATGAAAAAGGTCTTTATGCCGAAAAATTTGATGCAGATCGAACGGTAACCATCAACCAGCGCAGGTTGGAAGCCGGGCTTGAGCCTTTGGATGTTTTCACCCGCAAAGCCATTTTTAAACACAGGAACCCTGTCGCCAAAGATTTTTTACTCACCAAATGGGGCAGCGCATACGTCATTGAGCTGGACGATCCGGATGTTGCCAGGGAAGTTTTGAACATGTTTGAAAAAGTAGACTGAAAAAAGATTGTACCTACGATCATTTGGCACAGGATTTGCCTCATGCATGGTAGTCCGTTGAACGGACTTCATCCATCCCGCTTTTTAGCCAATCCCTCTACTCATGACTCATAATCGCATGCTTTCCCACTTCCATTCAGGTCAGTCCCAGGCCGACGGTGAACTCGAGTTGTTGCCCAATTCACCCAATCCATTTATTGAAATGACCATGCTGCCTTTCCGTTTGCCCGAAGCCACCGAGGTGGTGATGCGGGTGTTCGACGGATTGGGCAAAGAAATAAGCACCATCGCAGGAGCTTTTGCTAAAGGTGACAACCACATCGTGCTGCGCCGCGCCGACCTCATGGAGCCCGGTTTTTACGTTTACCAAATCGAAACGCCGTTCGGAACAGCCAGCAGAAAGCTGATGATGTATTAGCAGGCAGCAGTTAGCAGGCAGCAGGCAGCTTTTTTAAAAAAAAGTGTGATTTTGACGGAGGGCATAAAAGCGCAGCTTTTATGCCCTCCGTTTATTTCTGCCTGCTGCCTGCTGCCTGCTGACAACCAAATTATATTCCGAACGCCCCTGTTTAATTGTACCCATTCCTCATTTTTTTCTGAAAAAGACTTTTCCCGGATTTTTGTTTACAAAAATCGTGTCGTACTTTTGCCGCCGATTTGAAATGAGCCTATCCAAAAGTGGACATGAAAGTCTCGAGAAAATATATTTTTGCATTGATACTCAGCGCCTTCGGCGCTGTCGCGTTTGCCCAGCAGGGCAACGAACACAACCACACGCACGGCGAGGGTGACCAACACGACCATGCGCATGAAGCTCCTGCCCAGGCACAACAGCCTGCGGAAGCCGCCCATGCCCATGAAGCGGGGGCGGAACACAGCGGCTGCGGACACCCTGCGAGCGACGATCCCAAGGATTTTAACGCCGGCGAAAC
This sequence comes from Saprospiraceae bacterium, assembly GCA_020847915.1. Taxonomy (GTDB): domain Bacteria; phylum Bacteroidota; class Bacteroidia; order Chitinophagales; family Saprospiraceae; genus M3007. Next base: position 3,886 of record JADLBE010000209.1, read on the forward strand.
GGCCATACACCACATCGCCGACGTGAACGCCATCCACATCTTTGGTGACACTTACCTGAACCTTCCCGTCATCCTTTACGCAAAAGGACATGGTTGGAAACTAAGCTCCACCGCAATTTTCCATGCACACCACCACGGCAACGGTACGGTGGCGCAGGATGGCTACGTGCTTGTGCACGGCTCCGTAATGCGAGTTCAGGACCCGGCATTTCCCATGGGTGAAGTGAAAGTGAGTGAACCCACGCACGATGTCGTAAAAACCGACAAAGGCAAGGAGAAGATCATTTATTACGTACAAGCCAATGGCGTATGTTATACGCTCGACGCCAAAACCACTTTCGACGGCGGTTTGATGGGCGGCGGTGTGACGAGTTTTTACGACTTTTCCATTACACGCAACGTGTTCACCATGTTGCTGACTTTTCTGTTGCTTTTCCTGTTGCTGCGCGCAGCGGCCAGGGCTTATGCCAGCCGTCCGGGCCAGGCGCCCAAAGGCATTCAGAATTTCTTCGAACCCTTCATTACGTTTATTCGCGACGATGTGGCCAAGCCCAACATCGGTCCGAACTACGAACGTTACATGCCATACTTGTTGTCGGCCTTTTTCTTTATCCTGGGCCTCAACCTGATCGGGCAAATTCCGTTTTTCCCCGGCAGCGCCAACGTAACGGGCAACATTTCGGTGACCATGGTGCTTGCCCTGATCACCTTCCTGATCGTTTCGTTCAGTGGCAACGCCAACTACTGGAAGCACATTTTCGCCATGCCAGGCGTTCCCAAACCCCTGCTGATCATTTTGACCCCGGTTGAAATCCTGGGCGCCATTCTTAAGCCGTTCACCCTGATGCTTCGTTTGTTTGCCAACATCACGGCAGGCCACATCGTAATCATCAGCTTCGTGAGCCTGATTTTCATTTTTACGAACAAATTCGGCGCCGGCACCGGTACTGCCATCGGCGCCGCCGCATCCATACCGCTTACCCTGTTTATGATGGCCCTCGAATTGTTGGTGGCTTTCCTGCAGGCATTCATCTTCACCATGTTGTCGGCCACCTACATCGGTTCGGCAATCGAAGAGCATCATCACTGATAAGTTCGGAGTTCGGAGTTCGAAGTTCGGAGTTCGGAGTTCAGAGTAGGGGCGCCCCTTGAGGGTGCCCAGCGTAAAACAGATTTGAAATTTCATCTTTTTAAATAACAACATCATGAATTTAGCAACTATTGGCGCAGGTCTGGCCGCAATTGGCGCTGGTCTCGGCATCGGTCTTATCGGTAGCAAAGCCGCTGAAGGCATCGCTCGCCAACCGGAAGCCACCGGTGACATCCGCGGCATCGTGATCCTGACGGCTGCCCTTATCGAGGGTGCCGCTCTGGTAGCCATGGTACTTTCGTTCTTCGTTTAATTTTTAGCGAAGCGCAAAGAACCCGCGTAAAAAATGCTTAGGGCGGCCGCCGAAACGGTTGGTTGAGGCGCCGCCCGAACCTTGATTTATTAAAATAAACATACAATCATAAGTCCTATGTTGTTTCTGGCCGATTTTTCCGTGATCAAACCCGAACCCGGTTTGTTGTTCTGGACGACCCTTATCTTCATCGCATTCTGGTTCATCATGAGCAAGTTTGCTTTCAAACCCATCATGCAGGGTTTGAAACAGCGCGAGTTGGACATCCAGGGCGCCCTCGATGAAGCCAAAAAGGCCCGCGAAGAAATGTCGCACCTCATGTCTCAAAACGAGGCGCTGCTTGCTCAGGCCCGTGAAGAACGTGCCGGCATCCTGAAAGAAGCCAAGGAGGCAAAAGAACAAATCATCGCCGAAGCCAAAGAACGCGCCAACGCTGAATACAAACGCAAAGTGGAAAGCGCGATCCAGGACATCGAAAACCAGAAACTGGCCGCGATGGTAGACCTGAAAAACAAAGCTGGTCAACTTTCCATCGACATCGCCGAAAAAATCCTGCGCAAAGAACTTTCCGATAAAACGGCCCAGGACTCACTCGCAAAAAGTCTGGCTGAAAGCTCATCATTAAGCTAAATCAACCAGGGCTTGTCCCGAGAAACGTTTTTCGTTTACCTCAGCCGCACCACCAACCATGTCAGTAACACGCATTGCCACCCGCTACGCCAAGTCGCTCCTCGAATTGGCCGTTCAGCAAAACAAGCTGGAAGCGGTCAACAACGACATCCATACCCTCAAGGCCGCCGTTAAAAACCGCGACCTGTACATGATGCTAAAAAGTCCGGTGATCCAGTCGGAGATGAAAAACAAAGCGCTCGACGCAATTTTCAGCAGCAGCATGGACACCCTGACCATGGCTTACCTTCGCCTGCTGGTGGAAAAAGGCCGTGAAATGTACCTGCCCGAAATCGCCGTGGAGTTCATCAACCAATACAAGGTAATGAACCACATCACCACGGTGAAAATTACCAGCGCCGCTCCCTTGAGCGAGGCTGTGCTCAGCGAACTTCGCAATCGTATGCTTTCGAGCGGCGTAACGGCTGAAAAACTCGACATCGAAACTTTGGTGAACCCCGAACTTATCGGTGGTTTTGTGCTCGAGTTCGACGACAAACGTTTCGACGCCAGCATCGCGAAGAAGCTCGATGAAATGAAAACACAATTTTCAAAAAATCTTTACATCAAGGAGTTTTGACGTCTTTTGCGCCAAAACCATATCTTACTCACGTTAAACTTACCAACGCAATATGGCAGACGTCAGACCGGAAGAAATTTCCGCAATACTGAAGCAACAACTGTCCGGCTTCGGCGCCGATACCAACCTCGAAGAAGTTGGTTCCGTGCTGCAGGTGGGCGACGGCATCGCCCGCGTGTACGGCCTGAACAGCGCCCAATCGGGTGAACTTGTCGAATTTGAAAACGGAGTTCGTGCCATCGTTCTCAACCTCGAGGAAGACAACGTAGGTGTGGTACTTATGGGTTCCTCCGACAGTATCCGCGAGGGCTCGGTGGTGAAACGCACCGGTAAAATCGCTTCGATCCAGGTTGGTGAAGGCTTCGTCGGCCGTGTGGTAAATACGCTTGGCGAACCCATCGACGGTAAAGGGCCCATCACCGGTGAGAAGTACGACATGCCGCTTGAACGCAAAGCTCCGGGTGTAATTTACCGCCAGCCGGTAAACGAACCATTGCAAACGGGTGTAAAAGCCATCGATGCCATGATTCCCATCGGCCGCGGACAACGCGAGCTGATCATTGGTGACCGTCAGACGGGTAAAACCGCCATCGCTATTGATACCATCATCAACCAAAAAGAGTTCTTTGAGCGTGGCCAGCCGGTTTACTGCATCTATGTAGCATCGGGCCAGAAGAACTCCACGGTAGCCCAGGTAGCACGTACCCTTGAAGAGTACGGCGCTATGGCTTATACCACCATCGTAGCTGCTTCGGCCTCCGATCCGGCTCCGTTGCAGTTCTACGCTCCGTTCGCAGGCGCCGCCATCGGCGAATTTTTCCGCGACACGGGCCGTCCCGCACTCATCATTTACGACGATCTTTCCAAACAGGCCGTAGCCTACCGCGAGGTTTCGTTGCTGCTGCGCCGTCCTCCGGGCCGCGAAGCTTATCCAGGCGATGTGTTTTACCTGCACAGCCGCTTGCTCGAGCGTGCAGCCAAAATCATCAACAACGATGAGATCGCCAATCAAATGAACGACCTGCCCGCAAGTCTGGTGAAAGCCGGCAAAATCAAAGGCGGTGGTTCGCTCACGGCATTGCCCATCATCGAAACGCAGGCCGGCGACGTATCGGCATACATCCC
>JADLBE010000210.1 GCA_020847915.1 Saprospiraceae bacterium
AGGGCAATGAAGTCAGGCATTTTGTTGCACTTTTTCTCAACGACATGCCTTCGTACATGGGCCTTGGTTTTGAATGCCGCGACCCGCACCCGGAGCCTGCTCCCAACGAACATTACACCAAACTGTACGTATTTAGGGAACTTCATGGGCCAAAAAGTACAAGCGGACCCTACCAATGGGGCAAAAACACGGTCCTTTACAACAACCTGGTCAGACAACGCCTCTTATCCGACAAAATAAACGACCGCCTGGTTGGGCGTAAGATCCAATGGCTGATTCCACCTGATACTGCCGGGCGCCATCATCTGATCGCATGGACACAGACTGACCAGCCTGAATGGGTTTTCGTGGCAAACTTCAACACCACAAAGACCGAAGACGTCAGAATCACCTTTCCTGCAGGCCGTTGGAGACTGATCTTTTCCACAACTTCCGATGTGCCTCCGTCAGAGGAAGATTATGCCCAAAAAGAAAGCCTGCTGGTTGCTCCCGGCGAAGGCCTGGTGTTTAACTGTCTGCCGGCATAACATCGTTTACCAATAACTGAAGATCCATGCCTCCAAACGTGCCGGAAGACATCAGCAGAAGGTTTTTGCTTTTCCATTTGCACAAACGCAGATGCTTTTCAAGCGATTCTGCATTATCGAATACACGCAAATTGGGATGATCGAAAAAGGTCGCAATTTGGTCCGGATTCAAAGCCGGCATCTTTTTCATCGTTAGGGTATGGGGACTGTAATACACCAAAGCTTCATCGGCATCTGCAAGACTTTGACGGTACTGCGGTAGAAACGCCGCATTGAGGCTGCTGAACGTATGCAATTCAAGCACGGCGAGCAGTGGTCTTTCCGGAAAAAGCGCTTTGATCGATTGTGTGCTTGCTTTTACTTTTGAAGGTGCGTGGGCAAAATCCTGCCATGCCATGTTTTCTATGCCGCTGTAAAGGGTTTGCAGGCGCCTTGCAGCTCCTTTAAAATCAGCAATGGCATGTTGGAATTCGGAGGATTCGATGCCTAGTGCTTCACAAACCATTTGAGCTGCAGCGGCATTTTTAAGGTTGTGTTCGCCCACGAAGGACAATGGTATGTCTGCTTCTCCCTCCACGATCAATGCCATTTTGCCATTTTTCAAGTGCGCCGGCAATGCGCTGTAAGATGCTTTTAGGTAGGTCGTGCTGGAATGACCGGCCACCAGTTCCTGAATTTCAGGGTCGTCGGCGCTCCAGAAAAGTCTGCCTCCAGGCTCGATCACTTCCAGTAAGGCTGCAAACTGACTTTTGTAGGCTTCAAACGTCGGGAAAACATTGATGTGGTCCCATGCGATGCCTGTGAGCACAGCAATGTTGGGTTTGTAACGCAACATCTTCGGTTGCAAATCGAGGGGTGAGGCAAAATATTCATCGCCTTCGATAACCATGACCGGAGCATCGGACAAACGAACCATGGTATCAAAACCGTCGAGTTGAGCGCCTACGAGGTAATCGAAGTCCCGGCCAAGTTTGTACAGCACGTGCATGATCATGCCCGTAGTGCTGGTTTTACCGTGGCTACCCGTTACAACAACACGTATTTTGTTGCGCGCATGTTCGTAAATGTAGTCGGGATAAGAATAAATTTTCAACCCCATTTCCTGGGCGCGCAACAGTTCAGGGTTGTCTGTACGGGCGTGCATGCCCAAAATCACAGCATCGATACCGGCATGCAACCGTTCCGGATGCCAGCCCATTTTGGATGGCAACAAACCCGCACGGAAAAGACGGTCGTAGGCGGGATTGTAAATTTCGTCGTCGGAACCGCTTACGGTATGTCCGTTTTGTTGCAGGGCCAGTGCAAGATTGTGCATCACGGCGCCGCCTATGGCAATGAGGTGTAAAGTCACGTAAAAGAAATATTATTGGCTGAATGGAAAAAATAGTGATAAAATCCGCAACTTGTTCGGTGTCGTATACGTCAGAAGGTGTAATTTTGCTGCGAAAATAACGCGTGGCATGAGATTTGTAACAATAAGCTTGACGGATTTCCGTTTTGAAAAAAATTGACGCAAATAGATTGCATCCAATCAAACGATCATCATTATGAAAACTTGGAAAAAATTTCTCGCTTTTGCGCTGCTGGCTGGTTTTGTATTTTTGGAAGCCTGTCACCGTGGTTACGGTTGCCCAGGCACGGATCTGTAAATTACAGTTGCGTTGAAGCGTAAGGATAACGAAGCGCACAGAACCATCTGTGCGCTTCGCTGTTTTATATGCTGTTAAATCCATCCTACTTGTAGACCTCCGTTTATGAACATTATCTGGAATATGCTCGACAGTGAAGTCGGGCTAAAGCAGCTTGTTGAGCGTTCCTATGAAGTGCCTTGCCTGATTTTTAAGCACAGCACACGTTGCAACATCAGCTCAATAGCGAAATACCGACTGGAAGACGACTGGTCTTTCGAAAACCTTGAAGCGTACTACCTTGATCTGATACAGCACCGTGCACTTTCTGCTGCCGTATCTGAGCAGTTTTCTGTGCACCACGAATCACCCCAGGCTTTGCTCATCATGCAGGGTGAATGTGTGTACGATGCCTCGCACCTAGACATCAGTGTATCGGAACTTCAGGAAGCGCTTGAATCGGAAAACCGTCGTCAGAAAGTATGAAATTTTTCCGTGCTTTGGGCCGACTGCTTTATTTTGCCTTATCCACCATGGTACGCATCGGGCAAATCATTTGGCCTAATCTGATTCACGGAGAAAACATGCGCAGAACATTGCAAATCAGGCGAAAATGGGCACGTCATCTGCTGCCGGCCATTGGTGTTCAACTTGAAGTTTCGGGTACGCCGCCCCAATTTCCCTGCATTCTTATGGGCAACCACCGATCATACCTCGATCCGTTTATTTTGATACACGACGTCGATGGTTTTCCGGTTTCAAAGGCGGAAGTATCCAAATGGCCAATCATTGGATACGGCGCCCGGGTTACCGGTGTGTTGTTTCTCGAACGCGATAGTTCAAAGAGCAGGCAGTTTACCTTGAAACGTATTGCTCAAAAAGTTGCTGAAGGGTTCTCCGTTTTTCTTTACCCCGAAGGAACCACCGGCGATAAAGACCACACCCTTGATTTTCGTGCCGGCGGATTTAAACTTGCCGCCTCCAACAACATACCTATAGTTCCGGTAGCCATTGAATACGGCTCCAAAGAGGACTATTGGGTGGGAAACGATGGCTTTGTATCCCATTTTTTTCGCAGGTTTTCTGAGAAAAAAGTTTTTGTATCGGTGCAATATGGTGAACCCATTCAAAGTTCGGATGCGGCTCTTTTGATCTCAACCTGCAAATCCTGGATCGATGAACAACTGCCCGGGATGCAAGAATCGCTTAAACGGCGTGTTGAAAATTGAATTTATGCAATTACCTTTGCGCCCATCAATGGTCCCATAGTTCAACGGATAGAATGGAGGTTTCCGGAACCTCAGATAGTGGTTCGATTCCACTTGGGACTACCGACCCCGTCTGTTTCCAGGCGGGGCTTTTTTTTACTTAGTCCGTACAGTCTGTTGGTCTGTTGGTCGGTTAGTCTGTTGGTCCACCAGACCAACCGACCAACCGACTAACCGACAACAGACCAACAGACTAAATTGACCAACATGAAAGGTTGCATTTTTGATCTTGACGGTGTTGTGGTAGAAACTACCCGTTACCATTGCCAGTCCTGGAGTGCTGTTGCATCCCAGCTGGGTTTTGAATTGAGCGGGCAGCGTTGTCTTGAGCTTCGCAGTTTGAGCCGTATGGCTTGTTTGGAAAAAATCCTGGAGTGGGGAGGTTTGTACATGACCGAAGCGGAAAAGCTGCACTGGTGCGACGTCAAAAACAACTGGTACGTAGATTTGATTGCAGGCATGCGTCCAGATGAAGTATTGCCCGGCGTTTTGTTTTTTTTGCACCAACTAAGGCAAGAGGGCGTAAAAATTGCGTTAACATCTTCCTCACGCAATGCCAAAAGAGTTCTTGAAAACACCCGATTGGATACATTTTTTGATGTTGTCATCGATGGCAACTTTACAAGGAAGGGAAAACCGGATCCGGAGTGTTTTTTGAATGCTGCATCCATGCTTGACTTAAAACCTGGAGACTGCTGGGTTTTTGAAGATTCTCGTTTGGGAATATTCGCAGCACTACAAGGCGGGTTTACCGTCATTGGGGTAGGGGATAAGGATGATCTTTCCGAGGCACACCTCATCATTTCCGGCTTTAAAAACCTTACAATTAACGATATTTACGCCGGGTTAAGCCTTCATGCCACCTGATTACATTGACCGTTAACTTTACACCGTTATGAAACTGAATTTGACTCTGGCTGTTTTGATTCTTTTGCTTGGATACGTTACATGCCGCAACCTTCGCAAAGAAGAGCCGGTTCCGGTGGTACAACCTGAAGAAGGGGCTTCATCATACGGTGGTTACCGGTCATCGCACGGAATTTATGAAAGCAATCCTGATACGGCGCCACCCATTCAGAATTCGGCGCCACCCAGGAGGGTGCACGTACCCATTGAAAACCTGCCTCCGGCTTCGGCAAGCCGAAAAGCTTACCTCAACACCGGCTGGTGGCACCTCAACATGGCTTACCAGCCAAACGACAGCACCATTCACAAAAATTATCAACCAAAGTGGCTAAAGTTTCATGAGGATCAGACGTTCGACGTGCTCATTGACGGAAAAGTGGTTGAAACAGGAAAATGGGGATGGGATGATCCCAAAAACGAAATTTACCTTGTTTGTCAGGACCCATACCTCAACAACACATGGTCTATCCAGGACAAAGGATTTGTGATGATCTGGAAAGGCAATACGGCTATAAACGTCACCGGCACCCAGGTTAGGGTGGTTAGCAATAAAACGCCGCCGCCTGTAACCAATTAGTCATCTGCAACAATCTCTCGCATTGTTCAACATACGTATTCCTTTCGTCGTCATGGTTCTGGCCCTGTTTAGCGCCTGCCAAAACCCATCCAAACCCGACATGTCTGTAAAGGATGCCATCCCCGACTTGTTGCCCGCCCCAAACAACCAGCGGCCGGCAGAACCAGCATGGGTTCGAAACGCAGTTTTGTACCAATGCAACATCCGACAGTTCTCTCGGGATGGCAATTTTAAAGGCGTTGAAAAGGCGTTGCCCCGGCTCAAATCCATGGGCATCTCAGTCCTTTGGCTCATGCCGATCCATCCCATTGGCAAGGAAAAACGGAAAGGAAAACTTGGAAGTCCGTATTCCGTAAAGGACTATTACGGCATCAATCCCGATTATGGAAAGCCCGACGATTTTAAAAACCTTGTCAAAGCAGCCCATGCGCTCGACATCAGGGTCATACTCGATTGGGTTCCAAACCACACCTCCTGGGATGCCGTCTGGAAAAATGAACACCCTGAATATTATGCCCGTTACAAGGGCGATTTTACCGTGCCCATCAATGAACACGGACAACCCATCGATGATTGGTCCGATGTTTGTGATTTGGACTACGGCAACAAGGCCACCCGAAAAGCCATGACCGAGGCCATGCAATACTGGCTGCGGGAATTTGATGTCGATGGTTACCGGGTGGATATGGCGGGCTTGGTTCCCAATGATTTTTGGGAAGAAGTGCGTCCTGCTCTCGATTCGGTGAAAGTTCCTTTCATGCTGGCCGAATGGCAGGATGAGCCCAGGCATTTTAACAGTTGTTTCAACGCCAATTATGGTTGGAAATGGAAAGATGTAACCAAGGACATTGCAGCCGGCCGCCAAACGGCCATTGCCCTGGATACCCTCCGCGAGTTTTTGGATGACCTTTACCCGGAAAATTACATCCAATTGTACTTCACCCAAAACCATGATGAAAACGCACACAACGGCACCGAACAGGAACTGTACGGCGCAGCATCCGATGCGTTCAATGTGCTCATGTTTACCTGGGGGGGCATTCCCATGCTCTACAACGGACAGGAAGAAATGCAACAAAAGCGGCTAAGCTTTTTCGACAAATCGCCGATACGGTGGAAAAAAATGGGCAAGACGTCCTTTTATCAAAAATTATGCACGTTACGCCGTGAAAACCAGGCAATCTGGTCAGGAGAACATGGTGGTGCCGTGGAAAAGATAAGCGGAAACGTGCCCGAAAAGGTTTATGCTTTTTACCGCAAAAAAGGGACCGACAGGGTACTGGTGGTTATCAACATGAGTAAGGAAAGTTGTAACGTTACACTAAATCCGTCCAATGAAGCTACGGGGGCCTATGCCGACCTTTTCGGTGTAAGTACCGTGCAGGTAACCTCGGAAATGAGTCTTAACCTTAAACCCTGGGAATACCTCCTATTGAGCAGTACGTTCTGAAACTCCAAACTCCGAACTCCAAACTCCAAACTCCAAACTCTTAACCCGTGGCAGCCGGCAATTTTTTATACCTGACCTTGTTGTTTTTGCGGTTAAAAGATGTCAGGCCGCACCGTCGTCCGAGACTAAACCGCATCATGGTTGTGGTTGGTCGGCTCCGCCTGGCGTTGTTTTTGCTCGTGATGTCGGTGCTGACCGGTACAGTGGGTTATGTTGTTATTGAAAATTACCCATGGTTCGACGCCTTTTACATGTCGGTGATAACCCTTGCCTCGGTGGGGTTTGGAGAAATCCATCCACTCAGTACCGCCGGACGGTTGTTCACTTCGGTACTTATCATTTTCAACGTCGGTACGTTTGCTTACGCCATTTCCATCATCACAAGTACGGTAGCGGAAGGTGGATTTTCGAAGCTTCTCAATGACTTAAGGATGAACAGAAAAATTGAAAATCTGAAGGGCCATACCATTGTATGCGGATTTGGTCGCCATGCCACGGAAGTAGCTCAGGAATTGCACAAGCAAAAAGTCCCTTTTGTTGTTGTGGAAAACAAATTTGATAAACTGGATATGCTGAGGAAGGAGACGCCATTTTTGTACGTAGAGGGTGATGCGACTCATGAAGATGTTTTGGAAGAAGCCGGCATACACAGGGCTGCATCCCTGGTAATAACCCTGCCGAGCGATGCGGATAATTTGTTCATTACCTTAACGGCGCGGCAAATCAACCCGTCCCTGCGCATCATTGCAAGGGCCAGCAACCATGCAGATGAACGGAAAATGATACGTGCCGGCGCCAACCAAACGGTTGTTCCGGAACGCATCGGCGGATTTTACATGGCCAACTGGGTGAACAACCCTGAAATGCTCGATTTTTACACCCTGCTCAGTGGAATTGGACCTGGAAATCTGATTTTTGACGAAATTGAGCTCGATCAATTGAATGATGCTTACATGGACCTGAGTTTGGGCGAAAGCCAACTCAAATCAACAACACGGGTGAGTATTATTGCGCTACGTGCGCCGAATGGTCATTATGATTTGAATCCGGATGACAAGAAAAAGCTTCAAAAAGGCTGGAAATTGGTTATTTTGGGCAACAAGGAACAAATTGAACATTTTAAGCGGTTAACTTTGTCGTCTGCCAACACCTGATGAAGTAAGTTTGCTGCTGATTACAAAAAGTTACAAATTGCAAAACCACTTTTAACCTGTTTGTTCTACCTGTATCGCAGGATACAGCACGTGTCATGAGTAATTCCCAGTCGACAGTATCAGATTCATCCAGTCATCACCGCCTTACTTTTGCAGGGTTGCTCATCACCCTCGGCATCATCTATGGCGATATTGGCACGTCTCCCTTGTATGTGATGCGCGCCATCGTAGGCGGCAATGTTGTGGACCGGGAAACCATTCTGGGTGCCGTATCGCTGGTTTTTTGGACGCTGACCATTCAAACAACCCTTAAATACGTGACCCTTGTTCTGAGGGCAGACAACAAAGGTGAAGGTGGTATTTTCTCTTTGTACACCCTTGTGCGACGACGCCGCAAATGGTTGCTTTTCCCAGCCATGATCGGCGGAGCAGCGGTACTTTCAGAAGGTATGATTACACCGCCCATCTCGGTAAGTTCTGCCATTGAAGGTTTGCATTCCATTCCAAGTTTACACGATGTTCACATACCGACGGTTCAAATTACCATAGGCATCATCTCGATGCTTTTTATATTTCAACAATTCGGCACAGTGGCTGTTGGCCGTTTTTTCGGACCCATCATGTTGGTATGGTTTTCCATGTTGGGTTTCCTGGGTGTATTTTGGGTTTCCAAAGACCCATCCGTGCTGCAAGCTCTTAATCCCGCGTTTGCTGTGGCCATGCTTATGCACCACCACAGTGCCCTGGTTTTGATGGGAGCTGTATTTCTTTGTACCACAGGCGCTGAAGCCCTGTATGCCGACCTGGGGCATTGTGGCAAGCAAAACATACGCATCAGCTGGATTTTGGTTAAAACTTGTCTTGTACTGAATTACCTGGGCCAGGCCGCCTGGTGCCTCCAGTACGAAAACACTTTATTGCCAACAGGTAGTGAAAATCCGTTTTACGGCACCATGCCGCATTGGTTTTTACCCATAGGCATCGCAATCGCCACCATGGCGGCAATCATTGCCAGTCAGGCCATGATTTCAGGCTCCTTTACCCTTGTTTCCGAAGCCATTCGTCTGAATTTGCTGCCCAAACTGACGGTGGTTTTTCCAACCCACCTCAA
>JADLBE010000211.1 GCA_020847915.1 Saprospiraceae bacterium
GCAATTACGTAGGCGCAGGAACCGTCGAGTTTCTGGTTGATGACAAACGCAATTTTTATTTCCTGGAAATGAATACCCGTCTGCAGGTAGAACACCCTGTGACAGAAATGATTACCGGCCTGGACCTTGTGGAAATGCAGATCAGGGTTGCCCGCGGCGAAAAATTGCCGCTTACGCAGCAGGACCTCAAAATCAACGGCCACGCCATCGAACTGCGTGTGTATGCCGAAGATCCCCTCAACAATTTTTTACCTTCCGTGGGCAACCTCGAACGCTACCGCATCCCGGTGGGCGCCGGCATTCGTGTCGACGACGGTTATGCCGAAGGTCTCGACGTTCCCATCTACTACGACCCCATGCTGGCCAAACTGGTCGTTCATGCACCCAACCGTACAGAGGCCATACAACGGATGAAAGAAGCCATAGACATGTACGACATCGCAGGTGTTTCAACAACCCTGCCTTTTGGTCGCTTCGTTATGAATCACGAAGCCTTCGTGAGTGGCCATTTCGACACCAATTTTGTTAAATACTTCTATACGCCCGAACACCTGCTTAAAAATGACGAGCAGGAAGCGCGCGTAGCAGCCATGCTCGCCCTGCACCTGCACCTTAAGGCGAAAAAAAGACTTAAGGTTCCGCCGATCACGGTGAGTAAATGGAGTACGAGTCGTAGGTGAAAAAAGTCCGAAGTCCGAAGTGCGAAGTCCGAAGTCGGACATCAGCTTGAGATTGGTATAAACATGAATCATCCCGAATTCTTTTCGGGGTGACCCATGTGCTTTAGGGCTGTTTGTTTTGAATAAATACCTTTAAATCAGGTGTTTAGGAATGAAATTGAGCGCCCCCGTTCTGCCTCTTTAGAGGCAGTATCTGTGTAGCAAAGGTACCCCACATAGACCCGGCGCTCCGCTAGGAGCGCTATCTCCTCCAAAAGTGGATAACCATCACACATAATGATTAAAGCCATTGGCGAGGCAAAATAGTGCAAAACCGCCGGATACCGATTTCGAAAAGATAGCGCTCCTAAAGGAGCGCCGGACGTGTGTGGGAGGTTTGGCTACAAAGATACTGCCTCTAAAGAGGCAGAACAGGCAAGAATGGGTAGTGTTGAAATGCCTTCATAAAAACTTGATTTAGAAGCATTTATTCAAATGTATAGCCCAAAAAAAATGAATCACCCCAATTTAAATTCGGGATGACTCCTATTTACTTCGGACTTGCGACTTCGGACTTCGGACTAGTCTTTCACTGCCACCATTCCGGGACGGTTGTTGTGCTGTTTTTCAACAACAAACAGTTGTCGCATTCCGGGTGGTTTACGGGCGGGAAGTAACGGTAGTCGTAATCGCAATAAGGCTCAGCGTATTGAAATTCTTCGCCCAGGGTTAAGTTGCCCAAATACCTTCTCGCGATGGTTACGCTGGCCACTTCAAAAAAGCCGCGCGCCGGTTTGTCGGGGTTGTTGATGTTGCGTATGTTGCCTTTAACCACGCCGGGTGGTGCATCAAAGATGGTACCGTTGATGGCGAGCAGCTGTCTGATTTTATACCAATAATCGTAGGCTTCCTTGTTGATGGTGCGTTGGTACACCGTGAAGCAAATACGGTGCTCAAATGCATTGTCGATGCGCCGCCATCCGGCCTGCGACTGAATGCTTGCACCAGGAGCGTACAACGAGGGATCTGCGATGGCCACCAATTGGCTGCTCACCGTGGAGGTGATGAAACACTGCTTCTGAGGTGGCGGGATGGGGTAATATATTTTGGGCAGTTCATCAAAAATATGCACACTTTCAGACTCCCAACGCAGGAATCTGTCGCTGCTGTTGGCCGGTGCCGTGGTGTGTGCATACACTTCGCAGCCGCGCTCATCCACGACCACTTGTGCCGCAGTTACAAATTCCTGGTAGCCTCCCTTTGCGGTTACCGAATCTATTTGGATCGGAGACAGCATGGTTTGTGGTGATGAAACATACTGTTCACCATTGGGCAGGTTTATTTCAAGGGTGTAGGTGCGGCCTATTTCCGGCTGTACCAGGTTGCAGTAGTACACGCCGGTATCAAAAGGAAAAAGATTTTGGACGTATGGAAAAATCTGACCCAAATCATCGCGCACGCGTACAGAAGCGCCGTCAACTGCATAAAACACCCTGCGGTTGTAGTTTCCCGGGCGCGTGAGCACCACTTTGTGGTAACCAGGCTGGTCGCTCAGGAAACCGCTGACCACGAGTTCATCCGACACAATGTCGGTTTGATAATCAATTTCTTTGATGCAGTTGGCCAACAGAAGCGACAAAACCAGCATATACAAAGTGGGTAAAACGTATCTTTTCATAACTTTTACCAAAAAAAGGTGAGGTTAGCGGCAGGAATAATGCTGCCGATGACGGCCAGGCGGTAAGCCTTGGGCAACCCGTTGCGGTCGCGTTTGAAATACACCGAAAACGGGTTTTGCCTGCTGTAAAGGTTGTACGCAGAAATGTTCAAAACCCATTTCAACCCTTTGATTTTCGACCGTGTTTTATCCACCGTGATGCCGGCATCGAGGCGGTGGTAATCGGGAATACGAAATGCGTTGCGGTCGGAATATTGTGGTATAACAACCTGGCCAACGCCGTAGCCGTCTATCGGCGCTGTTACCGGCCGACCGCTGCGGTAGGTAAAATTGAAGGTCAGGTAAAACGACGGATTCATGGCCAATTTGCCGTACATCACCAATTGGTGCGGCTGGTCATAGTTGGCGGGAAACCAGTTTCCGCGGTTTACCGACAGGTCGGGATACGGAGACTGCGCCTGTTGAAACGCCCTCGACCAGGTGTAAGAAAACCAGCCCGTGAGCCTGCCTGCGTTTTTGCGCAGCAGCCATTCTGCGCCATAACTTCGCTGCTTACCGTCGATCAGCTCGGTTTCAAGGTGTTCGTTGAGCAACAGGTTGGCAAAGTCCTCGTAGGCCAGCACGTGGCGTATGTTGCGGTAATAAATTTCTGTGGATGCTTCCCAACGGTTGTTAGGTGTGGTGTAAAACCAACCGGCACTGAAGTTGTCGCTCACCTGTGGCTGCAGGTAATTGTTGGAGGGTTGCCATACGTCGGCCGGTGTGGCGGCGGTGGTGTTGGAAATAAGGTGCATGAACTGCTGCATGCGGTTGTAACTCAACTTGGCGCTGTGTTGTTTGGTAATACGGTAACTGACCGCCAACCGCGGTTCGGCGCCGCCGTAAGTCTGGGTTGCCTCATTTTTGCCGTAAAAAACAGTGTCAACGACGGTTTGTGGGGAATACGGGAAGCCGGGTTCGTACTGCAGTACGGTTGTTGGGCCTCTGCTGATGAAATGGCTGTACCGCAATCCGGCGTACAAGCTCCATTTTTCATTGATTCGGTATTCATCGTCCAGAAACACCGCAATTTCTTCACCGTTTTCCTGATCTATTGTTTTGGGTGCAATGCCCGAGGATACATTGCCGGGTTGTAAATTTTGAGGCAGTGTTTGGGTTGCATTCCATTGAATACCGCCTGAGATTTCGTGTTTTTCTTGTCCGAAATAAATGACCTGAGCCTGAACGTTGGCAAATCCCAAACCGTTGTCGAGGTTGAAATTGTTGGTAGCCCCGAGCTCAAAATAGCGGTTTTTAACCTTCCCTGCCGTTGCCGTTACGGTACTGATGAGGTTGTCGGTCCAGGTTTGCCGCCATTGTGCATCGCCACCAGTCGTACCCCACTCGTAACCAAAATCCTGGGATAGCCGGAAATAGTCGGCGCTGTGCTGAAACCCTGCACTGATGGCGGTGCGGGCGCCACCACGGTAAGACAGTTTAACGTGGGCATCGTTGAACCACGCACTGCTTTGCCGAACCTCGGGCGATTTGGCCTGCAGCAGCATCCAGTCGGAATAGGAAGCCCTGACGCCTGCCAGCACCGAAAGTTTGTCGTTTACAACAGGACCTTCGATGTACGCTTTGGCTGCGGCCAATCCAATACCGACGTTGCCGTGCCATGCAGAAAAATCGCCATCGCGCAGTTTGACCTCCAGTGCCGAAGCTGTTCTGCCCCCGAAACGCGCCGGCATGTGGCCTTTGTACAAGGTGGTGCTGCGCACCAAATCGGGATTAAACACCGAAAAAAAACCCAAAACGTGCGATGTATTGAAAAAAGGCATGCCGTCCTGAATGACCAGATTTTGGTCGATGTTGCCCCCCCGTACATTAAATCCCGCAGCGCCTTCGCCAACGGTACTCACGCCGGGTAAAATCAGCAGACTTTTCAAAACATCGGCTTCGCCCATGAATGCGGGAAGGTCTTTGATGGTTTGCGTGCTTAGCATTTCAACGCCTGCGCCCACGGAAGTTTGTTTGTTGGCGGCTTTGTTGCCCTGGATCTCCACGGCATTGATGGCAAGCGCGCGCACCTGCATGGGCACATCCAGCGCGCCGGCCTGGAAAATTTCAAGCATCACCACCGTTTCCCGGTATCCTATGTAGTTGACGGTCAGTCGGTGGGTTCCTGCCGGCAGTTCCATGACGTACCTTCCAAGGGTATTGGTGGTGGCTCCGCCTTCACGGCCCTCCACGCGCAGAATAACACCGGGAATGGGTTCCTTACTTTGTTCGTCGTACACCAGGCCATCGATGCGCACAAGCGATGCAGATGCGGGTGGTTGTCCTACCGTTTTTGAAACCTCAAGCGAGGTCAAAAATTCGGGCAGTTCAATTTTGTCGTCGTCCCATTTTTGCAACAATTTCCGAATGTATTCGGCGTGCAAATCGTTGGAGCGGCAAAGTACAATGCCGTTTTCACGTGCGGAAGTACACACAAGACCGTTGGGGTGCAGAATGTTTTGTAAAATGCTGAACAACGTTTGCCCTTCAAATTTGTAATTGATCGTGTAATAAGGCAAAACATCGGGATCGTAGTAAAACTTGACGGGATAACGTTTTTCGAGATCGATCATCATTTCGATGAATGTGTATCCACGGTAGTCTCCCTGAATCTCAAGGTCGAATACCTTTTGCGCACCAACCGATACAGGCGCCAGGAAAAACAGGAAAAGAAAAATACGCATAAGGGAGATCACTTTCAGTTTGGGTGTTTTCCATTGGTTGGGTAAATGTAAGTTGGTTTACCTTTGCGCATTACCCAATTACCAGGATATGCGTATTTTGACAAAAATCACCTCCCTCACCAATTCCGCATTCTACATTCCGCATTCCGCATTCCACCATGACTACGCCGCTGCTGCTCAACGATGATTTTAAATATGCCCTGGATGCCCTGGAGCAGCGTGAGGATGCATTTTTCATCACGGGCAAGGCCGGAACGGGAAAAAGCACACTTTTACAACTTTTTCGGGACACCACACGAAAAAAAACGGCCATTCTTGCGCCTACAGGGGTAGCAGCACTGAATGTTCAGGGCCAAACCATCCACTCCTTTTTTGGTTTCCCCCCACGCATCATTACGCCACAGGAAGCATCGCGAAAGGTGACACGCAAGGACCTGCTCCGGCTTTACCGCAATTTGCAGGTATTGGTTATCGATGAAATATCCATGGTTCGTGCCGATGTGCTCGATGGCATCGACCGTTTTCTGCGCGTCAACCGCGAAAATTACCGTCCTTTCGGCGGTGTTCAGGTGGTGTTGTTTGGCGATTTGTTCCAACTGCCTCCGGTGGTCAATCGCGACCCGATGGAGCAGGCTTATTTCAGTGAGTATTACGAGAGTCCATATTTTTTTTCCGCCAAAGTTTTCCAGGACAGTGACTTCAACATCGAAATGCTCGAGTTGAGCAAGGTTTACAGGCAGGAGTCGAGGCATTTTTTACGTCTTCTGGAAGCCGTTCGTGTTCGGGAACTCGACCACGATGATCTGGCCGACCTCAACGAACGCTTCGAACCTCAGGTTCAGCCGACCGATGGTTACATTACGCTTTGTGCCCGCAATGCCACGGCCGACCGCATCAACCGCGACGCCCTTGCTCAACTACCCGGGCCTGAACACCTCTTTACAGCAGAAATCGGCGGAACTTTCGATCCGGCCTTGTACCCCACGGAAGCAGCATTGCGCCTGCGCCCCGGCGCACAGGTCATGTTTGTCAAAAATGACGTTGCCGATCGACAATACGTCAACGGAACCATCGGTACGGTGGTGACACTCAACCACGATACCATCGTGGTGCAGGTGGAAGAAACCGGTGGTAAAAAGCGCAAAATCGAGGTGGCCATCAACGAATGGGACATAGTGCGTTACAAAAGTGGCGCAACAGGTGGACTCGAAACCGAAACCATCGGAACGTTTAAACAATATCCGCTGAAACTTGCCTGGGCCATCACGATCCACAAAAGTCAGGGCAAAACCTTCGACCGCGTTATCATCGATCTTGGTGGGGGTGCTTTTGAACACGGCCAACTTTACGTGGCACTAAGTCGGTGCCGCACCCTGGAAGGCATCATCCTCAAACAACCCATTCGATTTCCTGATGTGATCACCGACGAACGCATCGTCGATTTTTACGCACGTGCGTTCAGATAAAATTAATGTGAAATCAAGTTGACAATCACACTTATTTTGCTCGATTTTACTACCTTGCACGTTCGAAACAAAACTAAATTTTCACAAAAATCCTGCTCTGATTATGGCAACCAAAGACAAATACGCAAGTGTACTTGCCCTCGGCGAACAACTTGGCGTGCGCGACGGACGCGTTGAAGAAGAAAACGGTATCCTCAAAATTTGGGGCACTGTAAATACCCCTTACGAAAAAGATCAACTCTGGGACGAAATCAAAGGCCTCAACGGCGGAGTTGTACCCCACGACGTAATGGCCGACATCAAGGTGTCCGATACGTCGGTATACACCCACCACACCGTGAAAAAAGGTGAAAGCCTCAGCCTCATCGCCAAACACTACTACAAAGACATGATGCTGTACACCAAAATCTTCGAAGCCAACCGCGACCAACTCAGCGATGCCGACAAGATTGAAGTTGGACAGGTTTTGGCAATTCCAAATCCTTAACAAGCAGTTAGCCGTTAGCCGTTAGCCGTTAGCAAAAAAAGAGAGCATTGGTGTTGCATATACCAATGTTCTCTTTTTTTTTGGGCTAACGGCTAACGGCTAACGGCTAACGGCTAACGGCTAACGGCTAACGGCTAACGGCTAACGGCTAACGGCTAACGGCTAACGGCTAACGGCTAACGGCTAACGGCTAACGGCTAA
>JADLBE010000212.1 GCA_020847915.1 Saprospiraceae bacterium
ACCATCCACGGCGCCGGCCACAACAATTTACCCGATTTTCCGGCTTATCATGAGGAGTTGTACGATGTGCTTCAGTCGGAACAGTTTGTTGGTCGGTTGGTCGGTTAGTCTGTTTGGTCGGTTAGTCGGTTGGTCTGTTTGGTCAAAAAAAAGTGGATTGCTGATGGCTCCTGATGCATTGTAAAAGGTAAGGCAAAAGTTGCCATCAGGTGCCGCTGCGCTTTTAATGAACCGTGAGTTGCCAACCGCGAAGCGGTTGAACATGAATAGCTCCGGGTGAAACCCGGGGGTAGTATTCCCCGCGCGCCCGCAACCGCGAAGCGGTTGAATATGAACTCAGCCAGGAAAAGAGGGTGATCATGCTTTATTTCAAAAAGACTGATCTGAGGGGAAAAATGTATTGTGCAATAGCTTTAATGAGTTCATATTCAACCGCTTCGCGGTTGCGGTCCGGTGGGGATCTTTACCCCGGGTTTCACCCGGAGCTATTTATGTTCAACCACTTCGTGGTTGGCACAATAGCCAATCAACTGAGTGGTTCAATATAAGGCGCCAACAGGCGTCTCCCTCCGGTCGACATGACACCCTGTTGGCGGTGTTGGGAGGAAGGGAACGGGCCGCAGGCCCGCTCCCTTCCTCCCAGTATGTCTTTAAATTGTGTCATGTCGAGCGTCAGCGAGACACCTCAATTACCCCGTTACATTAGGACCGCAGGGATCCACCCCAAAACACAAGAGTCATCCCGAATGCATTCGGGATGACTCTTGTACTTTCAACTTTCAACTATTCTTCTTCGTCTTCGAATGCTGCGAAGTCGAACGTAAGGGTAAAGCGCAGGGTATTGTCGAGTGGGTTGCGCTGGTTGGTGGTAGGGATGAGGTAGGAGAAATCGAGGCCGAACACATTGTATTTCACACCGATACCGGCGCTGAAATATTTGCGGTTGCCTTTGGAGTAGTGTTCGTAGAAATAGCCTGTACGAACGGCGAACTGGTCGTCGTACCAGTATTCAACACCAGTTCCGACAGTAATTTCTTTCATTTCCTCGCTGAAGCCGCCGGGAGCGTCGCTAAAGGAAACGAACATACCGCGGATCGGGGAGTACTGTTTGTAGTCGGGGATGCCATCGCTGTCTTCGTCGTCGGGCGTCGGGGTGGGCACCAGCAGTTTGTTAAAATCGCCGTAAACCGTGATGGTGTTGTAGTCATCGAGGTTGAATTTCCAGCCCAGGCCCAGACCGAGGTTGGTGGGGATGTAGTCGCGGTTCACCGAATTGGTGTAGGTGATTTTAGCGCCGATGTTGCTGATGGCCGTACCGATGGTAAGTTCGGATTTGGTTTTGTTGAGTTTGATGGGGGCTTTGTAGGTAAAGGAAACGTCGGCTGCGCCGGAAACACCTGGTTTGATTTCAGCGCCCTGAACGATCTGGCCGGTGGCCAGGTTCGAGTAGATGAATTTGGCGCCGATGGCTGCAGAGAACTGTTCGGAAAGTTTACGGGCATAAGCGCCGGTTACTTCGAACTCGTTGGGGCGACCCTGACCAAGCGACTGGCCGTTGTCGTCCGTAAATTCAATGTCTCCAAGAGAGAAATAACGCAGGCTCATACCCACGGTCTGACGTTCGTCGAGGCGTACGTAGCCGGCTAGGTAGGCTAGGTACACGTCCTGCAGGCCAAGGTTGCGCATCCATGGGGTGTAGGTGGCTGCGAGGGATACATTTTTTTCAGCGAAAGCGAGTTTCGATTGATTGTAGTGCATACCGTTGGCATCAACAGAAGAGGCGATACCGACATCACCCATGGCGCCGCCGCGGGCATCGGGCGTGATGCGGAGGAATGGTACAGCCGAAGTAACGGCATTGGCACATTTCTCGCCGGTCGGGAACTGTTGACCGGTAACAGGGTCGTAGTAATAACCCTGACCATCGACGCAAGGGGCACCGATTTGGGCCTGAGCGTAATTATTGACCAGCAAAGCGGCCATCATAAGGGGCAGGTACAAAAGCTTTTTCATATGTTCTGAGAATGTTTAGGCAAGTAAGGTTTGATGCTCGCCGTATACTTAATCGATTAACTCCAGCAAAAAGTGTGCAAAAGTAACCAGAATCCGACAAGGATGATAAATTCTATTTCAAAATGACCAGTTTTTCATAATCGCTCTCTGCGGTAACCTGTGTTCCGGAGGCATCCGTGCCCCTGATTTTCACCCGGTACACGTAAACACCACGTGCCAGACGGTCGCCGTATTCGTCGCGCCCATCCCAGGATATGTCTGCAACACGGTATCCATCGGCGGGGGTATTGTGCAGGATGGTTTTTACCAATTTGCCTGATACTGAAAAGATGCTGATTTGTACGTCGAGCACCTGACCCGACAGGTTGTGTTCAAACTGGAAATAGGTATTGGTTGTGAATGGGTTGGGATAATTCAACACATGTTCTAGGGCTACTTTACCGTCTTCAGCAACGATGAATTCGGTGTAACCTTCGCCCGAATTGTTGGCGATATCCCATCCTTTTGCTTTCAGGGTATGTTTGCCGGGCTCGAGGTTCCGGAGTGGGTAAATGGCCTGTCCGCGACGGTAATTATCCTGTTCACTTTCGTAAAAATCGTTGAGCACAACGGTTTCCAAAACGTTGCCGTCGAGCACGGCCGTAAGGTCGTGGCCAAGGCTGGCGCCGGTTACATTCATGCCGTTGTCGTCCTCACATTTCACCAAAATTTTCGGACTGTTGTCGGTAACCCCTCCCAAAACGAAGTCGGTGGTGTTCATAAAAATCTGAACAACGGGCGGTTTGTCATCGTTGATAAGGTTGGCGTTGCCACCCACCACAATGTTGTCGTCGGCGCCTGCCGCATCCAGTGGCGTGCCGTTTTGGGCATAATAACTGATTTTACCTTTGCCAAAGGCATAGTTGATGTCTTTGGGTACGATGAATTCGATGCTGAATTTGCCCGCAGTAACGGTTGCGCTGCCTTTAAAAATGACGTTGCGTTGCACGTTGAAGCCACGCACGGGACTGTCGCTGTCCTGTCCGAGCGTCAACAAATCCTGCGTTTTATCAAAAAGGGTAACGGACACTTTGCCGTTGTAGTTGCTCAGGAGGTTGCCCAGTGTATCGGTCACGATGCCGTCAATTTTGACGGGCATGAGGGCTTTGAGGGTATCTGGTTGTCCAGCTGTTACGGCAACATCGTTGATGTGGGTGGTACTTACGCGGTATTCAGGCATGGCGAGGAACATGGCCGGGTCGCCGAGCAGGGTAAAACGCCGTGCATTGTCTTCAATGCCGCCGGAGAGGGTGTTTTTGGCAACACGCAAAATTTCGCCTACGGGCCTGTACCAACCGTTCACACGCTGAAAAATCACTTTTTGAACGGCATCGGTAAGTTTGTTGTTGCCGTCCACAAACACGGCACGTACGGTGGTAAACATCCCCACGGCGCCTGCATTGTTTCTGAGAAGGGCCTGCTCGCCACCGGTAAGGGTTCCGTAATCGTCGTACCCGCCGAAGGAACAGGTTGCGGTGATGATGAACGGATAGCGGTAGGGATTGTCCCACGATGCGATGTCGTTGTTGTCTACCACACGTTCCTGTGCCCATCCCCGCGGTCCGCCGTGACCGATGTATTGCATGATCAGCGTGCCTTTAAACACGTTGGAATTGATGGCGGCTTTGGCGTCGGGGAAGCGTTGTCCACCCGAGGTAGCAACCTGCTGGTAAGCATCAAAAAACACTTTTTCGATGTTGAACCATTTTTCGGTGGCGGCAGATTGGTTGGCGAGTTTGTCGGCCTGGGCAAGGTGGGCATTAAAATCCTGGTCATCGGCCATGAACAACTGGCGCAGGTGCCAGTCGCCCAGCAGTTGCGGATCTTTGTCGTACGCCATGATTTTATCCACCACGGTTTGTGCCTCGTCGGGGGTATTCACGGTAAGGCGCCCAACAGCAATGTCGAGTGCGCCATCGAGTGCACCGCCTTCACCGTCGCTGAGCAGTCCGAAATAATCGTCTGACGGATACGAATAAATGGGGTCGTACGATTCGTATGTTTCAAAAACGGGTATAAAATCGATGTTGGCCGTACTGGCTGTGTTGTTTTTAGGATCGAAGGAGCCGTCGCCGATCAGCAGCAGGAATTCGAATTTATTGGGCTGCCGGGTCAACAGAAGGCGTGCAAAATCACGTATGGCCGTGGGGTCTTTGGCGCCCGAGCTGAATTCGTTGTACAGTTGGTCGATGGGCACGGTCACCACATCCAGTCCACTGAAATTGCGGCGGTGATCGGCAAGTTGTTCGGCCTGAGATTTGAAGTCCGGATGGTAAATGATCGCCATGTGCTGGTTGTCGATGGCGTGCAGGTTTTGGTTTGCGATCGCACCGACATTGGTTTCCGGCGCCGGAAAGACAGCATTTTCGTTGAATGCGATAAAATTGCGCAGCACATTGAGTGTATTGGCGCCAAATTCAAGGGTTGTGCCGCTGAAGCTGACATTTTGCCGCATGGGCACCTGCGGATTGGTGATGTCCCAAACTTTTGTATTTGGGGAGGCATCGCTGAGTTTGAAGGTGGTGGCCGTATTGTTCAAACTTTTCAAATCGCGAAATTCGAGGCTGTTTTGGGCGCCCATCGCCAGTCTGCGACGTGCATTCACCTCGATGTAGTCGAGCCAGCCTTCGCTGGACAGGGCGCCTTGGAGGTATTCCACATTTACCAAAATGTTGTTGCCTCCATCGGGGATGAAACTGCCGATAACGGTACCGTTGGCGGCATAATCGGCTTCGTTGTTGCTCACCGGCACACCATTGATGCTTCGGTTAAAAACGCCGTCGCCGGCCGAAAAACGCACGGTAGTGGAACTGCCGCTCCGGCCTGCAAATTCGGCGCGAAGTCGTGCGGTTTCATTGGGCACGAGGTTGGGGAAGCTGAGCGCGTATTCGCGTTCGCGGGTTTGCAAAAAATAATCGCCGAACCAACGTTTGCCCGAGCCCTGCGCAAGTGCAAAAAAGTCGAGCAGGTTCACTTTTTCATCTTCGATGCGCTGAACATCGTCGAATGCTTCGGTTTGTGCACTTGCGGGCACACTGGCTTGTTCCTGCACACGTAGTCCCGTACCGTCGCCTATTTTTACAAAATAATAAGCATACGGATCGTAGAGGTGTTTGCGCACATTGAGTTGGGTATTGATGGCGTCGGGAGTATAACGCCATGGCGCTGGGCCCTGAGCATAAAAAAGTATAAAATCACCGGCATCGAACTTGCCGTCCTGCTCACCGGATACAAAAATGGCGTTTTCGATCAGGTCGTCGGGACGGGCATCGTCGGTTTTTTCCGGAAGCATGTTGCCGCCGTTGCCGTAAACTTTGAGGTTGCGCGGATCTATACTTTCGAGGTTGGTAATGCCGAGCTCGTTTTTCAGGTAGTTGAAATCAAGTTTGTAAATGCCGCTTTGAGCAACGCCGAATTTGTAAATGCTGCCGTTGCTGAGTACGGAGGTGTTGGGCCCGCGGTCGGTAACGCCGCCGGATGGTGCAACGGGGCGGGGCGTGATGCGCACATTGAGGCTGAACGAACGCACACGTTCGTATGTGCTGCCGTTTTTGCGGATGGGAATGAAACGCAGGCGTCCAAAATGTTGCTGGCGTTCCTGTTCGCTGCGCACATCGATGATCAGGTCGGTGGAGAGAACGGCTTCCTCGGCAGGTGTGGGGTTGAAGTCGAACCTTTCGTACTGCACGTCGGTAAGCTCCACGGTGAGTGCGGAAGCGCCGGCCAGCGGGAAGCGGTCGGTCATAAGCGGCAGCGTAGGCGCTTGTTCGCCGTAGCTGCAGCCGTCAAAACGCCAATAACTGGCCATCTCGCCGTTGGTGAGTGGCGAGCGGAAAGGTTCTTCGGCCCAGTTAAGGGTTCGCTGAAGCGTATAGGTTGTTTGGGCCGACAAGGCTGTGGCGCAAAAAGCGCTTAACAACAAAATGGTAAGTCGATTCATAAATGTCTTTGGCTGTTCGTGCAAAGTACGCTTGATGATGGTGCTGCAATTGCCCGGTGGGTTGCCTGCCTGTCGGCAAAAAAAGCAAAACGGGACACATCACTTTGGATAAAATCGCAAAGAAGCAGTAAAGTTCACGGTCAAACGACCCAATGTCCCATTTTGGCTGAATACGGCACTTGGCGCTTTGGCAGAGTCGCCCTACTTTTCGCCTTCAAATCGTGCCCTTTCCTAATTTACATGAAACAAGATCGTTTACTCATCATCGGCGCCGGCGGACAAATCGGCGCAGTACTCACCGAAGCGCTGCGCGAAGCGTACGGTTCAGACAATGTTTTGGCCACCGACCTCCGGCCGCTCACCAATCAAACGGGCCCGAGCCAAACCCTCGACGCCCTGGATGCTGCAGCCCTTGCCGAAACGGCTCAAAAACACGGCATCACCCAGATCTACCACCTTGCAGCCATCCTCAGTGCCACTGGGGAAAAAGATCCGCAACGGGCCTGGGAAATCAACATGCGCAGCTTGTTCAACGTGCTCGAAACCGCTCGTACACAGAACATGCACAAGGTGTATTTCCCTTCGTCCATCGCCGTGTTCGGACGCGAAGCACACCGTGAAAACACACCACAACACGAAGTGCTTATCCCGGAAACGGTGTACGGCATCAGCAAGGTGGCCGGCGAAAACTGGGCGAACTATTATTTCCGCCGCTATGGTCTTGATGTGCGCTCGTTGCGCTACCCCGGCATCATCGGCTACCAGAGCCTGCCGGGCGGCGGCACCACCGACTATGCCGTCGACATCTACCACTACGCCGTGCAAAACAAACCGTTCACCTGTTTTCTGCGCGACAACACGCCCCTACCCATGCTTTACATGCCCGACGCCATCAGGGCAACCCTCGAACTGATGGAAGCGCCGGCCGATAAACTTACGGTGCGTACGAGTTACAACCTCTCAGGCATGAGTTTTACACCAGCTGAAATCACCGCCAGCATCCAGAAGCAAGTACCCGGATTTCAGGTCAGTTACGAACCCGATTTCCGACAGGCCATCGCCGATTCGTGGCCAGGCTCCATAAACGACTCCACGGCCCGCGCCGATTGGGGCTGGAAACCGGAGTTCGATCTTGATGCGATGACGGCGGATATGCTTCTTAATTTAAGGGCGCAATACCCATAATATTGTGGGGTTTTATTGACGAGATACGAAATTTGATTTTTGAAATTTGAATTTTTTGGACTGTGGTGAGCTTGGCAATCCACTTCGCCTTTTTGTCTGAATCAGGATTTCCAGGATTGTAAGATTTACAAGATTTTAAATTGCAGGAAATTAATTCGGTTGAAGTTGGGCGTCCATGCATCATGCGAGCCACCATCCTGTAATTTAAAATCTTGTAAATCTTACAATCCTGGAAATCCTGATTCAGACAAAAAAGCAGCGCTCAAAGCCAAACCCACCACAGACCAAAAAAATCAAATATCAAATTTCATGTAATCATCAATCGTCAATCAAAACATTGCCAACAACGAAATGAATCAACCTTCTACCCGCAATCCGTACCTGCTTCCGTTTGCCCTCGTTTGCAGCCTTTTTTTCCTTTGGGGCATCGCCAACAGTCTCAATGGCTCGCTCATCAGGCATTTCCAGTTTGCGCTCGATCTGAAACGCTGGCAGGCAGGCATCGTTGATTCGGCCTTTTATTTCGGCTATTTCGTGATGGCCATACCGGCGGGTATTTTTATGCGCAAATTCGGGTACAAACGCGGCATTTTGGCCGGATTGGTGCTTTACGCGGCCGGTGCATTGTTGTTTTACCCGGCTGCCGACATGCGGGTTTACGCCTTTTTTCTGTTTGCACTTTTTACCATTGCATCGGGACTGGCATTTCTGGAAACGGCGGCCAACCTGTACGTGACGGTTTTGGGCGATAAAAAAGATGCCGAATGGCGCATCAATTTTGCCCAATCGTTCAACGGCATCAGCATCATTCTTGGGCCTGTCATCGGGTCGTTGTTTATTTTTGCCAAAAAAGAATACACCCCGGATGTACTCGCCACCATGACTGCCGAACAAATA
This sequence comes from Saprospiraceae bacterium, assembly GCA_020847915.1. Taxonomy (GTDB): domain Bacteria; phylum Bacteroidota; class Bacteroidia; order Chitinophagales; family Saprospiraceae; genus M3007. The sequence continues at coordinate 8,075 of JADLBE010000212.1, forward strand.
GAAGCGGCAAGAATTGAAGAGGCGCTTTCCGTTCAGGGGCCTTATTTGGTGGTAGCCGGCGTGGTTTTGCTGATGGCTTTGTTGTTTGCCTTCACACGAATGCCCGAAGTGGGCCGCGAAGAAGAAAAGGCGGAAGGCAGTGTACCTATTTTCAGTTTGTTCAGCCGTTACCGCCACCTGACCCTCGGTGTTTTGGCGCAGTTTGCCAACGTGGGCGCCCAGGCTACGCTTTGGGGATATTTTGTCGACTTCAAAATTGATTTTGCGCCCACGCAGCATCTTGGTTTCGTAAACAGCCTTTACCGCGTGGCTGACACCATGACGCCCGAACAGATCGCCGGTTTTCACGCATCTTTTGCATTTGTGTTGTTTATGTTGGGCCGCTTTTTGGGCACCTGGCTTATGAGCCGTTTTGAGGCACGCAGGGTGATGATGTTTTACAGTTTGGCCGCCGTTGTTTTGGTGGTTTTGGCCTTTGTGTTGGGCGGTCTGGCGGGCATTGTTTGTTTGATGCTGACCTATTTTTGCCAAAGTATTATGTTTCCAACCATCTTTGCTTTGTCGACCAAAGGATTGCCGCCGGCAGAAAGCAAACTGGCCTCCTCTTTGGTCATCATGGCCATTGTGGGTGGCGCTGTGATGCCGCCGCTGGCAGGTTTGTTGTCCACGCTGGGCGGTATGCGTTGGGCATTGCTGATCCCATTCGTTTGTTTTGTTTACGTTTTGTGGTATGTAAACAACGTTCACCAATTGAAAAGTTATCCGAAATGAACCTGAAATTGCTTCCTGCGTTTGTTGTTATCCTGCTTTTGTCCGGATGCAGCCCCAAAAGCGCTCCCCCATCCGGCGAAGGCTGGATGTTCCAACCCATGGTGAAACTCGATGAGTACAATCCCATCATGGTACCCGACCGGTCAACCACCTTTCATTGTCCGATGCGCAAGGAAAACGTGCGCTGGGAAGAAAAAGACGTGTACAACCCTGCGGCTGTGGTGCGCGACGACCGGGTGTGGCTGCTGTACCGCGCTGAAGATAATTTGGAATCGGTGTCGGGCACCTCGCGTATCGGGCTGGCAAACAGCCGCAACGGGCTCGAATTCCGTAAAAATGCCATTCCCGTGATGTATCCCGACAAGGATAAAATGCAGGATTACGAATGGCAGGGCGGGTGTGAAGATCCACGCATCGTAAAACGCGACGATGGCCTGTACATCATGACCTACACAGCCTACGACGGCAAAACAGCCCGCCTGGCGGTGGCAACTTCACGCGACCTCGTAGCATGGAACAAAGAGGGTCTGGCATTTAATGCAAAACGGTACATCGACGGTTGGTCGAAATCGGGAGCCATCGTATGTTCGTTGCAAAAAGGACAAATTATTGCCACCAAAATCGACGGTAAATACTGGATGTATTGGGGCGATACTGATTTGTTTATGGCGACTTCCGACGATTGCATCCGCTGGACACCGGTGGAAGACAAAAAAAACAACCTCGTGTCGGTGATGAAACCACGTCCGGGCATGTTCGACAGCCGCCTCGTGGAACCAGGGCCGTTTGCCCTCACCACCAACGACGGCATCCTGATGATTTACAACAGCGCCAACAGTTCGAGCAACGGTGACAAAACTTTGCCGGGAGATGCCTATACGGTGGGACAGGCTTTGTTTGACAAAAAAAATCCTCAAAGGATGCTGGCCCGTGCTGATAAGAACTTTATGGTGCCCGAAAAGCCCTACGAAATCGGTGGACAAGTCAACAACGTGTGCTTCGTAGAAGGCATGGTGTACTTCGATGGCCGCTGGCTGCTGTATTACGGAACCGCGGACTCCAGGATCGCAGTTGCGGAAGTAAGACGTTAGTGTAAAGCGGAAAGTTGAAAGCTGAAAGTGAGGGCAATGTCTAAACCATTGTACTCACTTTCAGCTTTCAGCTTTCCACTTTCAGCTACTTAAAAAGTTCATCATACGGATTGGGCGCTTGTTTGGGCTTTTCCGGCGCAGGTGGTTCTTCCTTCACCAGAATTTCCGGTTTTGCCATGGGCGGCGGATTTTTCAGCCGGCTTTCCAGCTCTTCAAAATCGGTAAACTCGGGTTCCGGCTCACGGGTGTTGGTTCCGCGGGCTTGTCCAAACGTTTCTTCCATTTTTTCAAGCT
>JADLBE010000213.1 GCA_020847915.1 Saprospiraceae bacterium
AGCAGGCAGCAGGCAGCAGGCAGCAGGCAGCAGGCAGCAGGCAGCAGGCAGCAGGCAGCAGGCAGCTGTTAGCAGGCAGCAGGCAGCAGGCAGCAAAAAAAACACCCAATCGTTTGAAAACAAATGATTGGGTGTTTTTTTTGCTGCCTGCTGCCTGCTAACAGCTGCCTGCTACTTATGGTTTCAACACCACGAGCCTTTTGGTACCGATGTTGTTGCCTTTGCCGTCGGTCAGACTGTACAGGTAGGTGCCTTTTTTAAATTCCGACAGGTTAAGCGTAATCGACTTGTTGCCGGAGAGCTGGTAGTCTTCTTTCCAAACAACTTTGCCCACGATGTTGAAGATCTTAAGCGTGTAGTCGTCGGAAGGCAGGTTGGCACAATCGAAACGTACCCATTCGATGGCCGGGTTGGGAAAGGCCTGGATGGAAGCAGTTCCTGGAGCATCAACATCCTGGCTTGAAACCACCATGTTGTCTTTGTAACGTATACGTTCCACGGTGCTGAGGTCGTTGCTCATGGTGGCCACGGCAATTTCCACCTTTTCGGTGCCGCTCAGGAAGCGGTACGTAACGGTGGTATCTGTTCCAATGAAGCCGCCCAATCCTCCACCGCCAAATTGACTGATGTCAATCCAGCCCAACACCGGGATCTTTACGTCAATGGAAGTATTGGTGTATTCGGTACGTTTCTGACGCAATACATTGTATTCACCACCGGGTATTTTACAATTTCCCCATCCGTCAACAACTTCCAGGCGCTGTGTATTGATGCGCACACGGATGGAATCAGGAATAAAAGGTGCCCCGGCAAACAAACTGTCGGGCAACTGCTCGGTCGAAAAGGGCAAGATCAAATTGGTGGTTTGCGAAGTAATGTCGAAAAAGTTCAGCGGAGCCCGACGCTCATCAAATGGCGGCTGAAAACGCGCTGTGATGTTTAGTCCAAATCCCGTAGGGTCGCCACCGGCATAACCAAGGACCTGAAAAGCTGTATTGGTTACGTTGAAATAGGTTTCACCATCCAGACCTATGTTTACCAGATCGGAACCCGGAAAATCCATATCGTACATGCCGGCTGAAGCGGCGGCGTACACCTGCAGTGACGGCTGGTCTGCCTGGAGGTTGTTGAAATCCCATGTTTGGTCACCACCAGGCGGCGAAGCCGGACTGCTGGAAACGTCGGGGTTAAGATCAATGGAGGAGCGCAAGCTGTCACCTGCCGCCGGGAAGGTGGCATTGGTAATGGTTATTTGGGCGGTGGCATGGATGCACAAGGCGGAAAAAACGGCCAGTAACATTCGTTTCATCGAGTTATAAGATGTTTTAGACGAAGACGGATTAAACGAAAAGGCAGGTAATTTAAATGGGTCGTATTACATGCCTTTGCAGACATGCTTCAAAGGTACGTCACTTTTTTGTAAAATGGACGACACAAAACGACACACCTGCAATTTAAGGTATTTTTTTATAATATGAAACTACAATGCCTGCAATTCCACCAGATTTCGGTAAAATTCGCCGTGGTGCATCAGGTATTCGTGGCTTCCCCTTTCCACAATTTGTCCGTGATCCAGTACCAGGATTTCGTCGGCGTGTTGCACCGTACTCAAACGGTGCGCTATGATGAGTGCGGTACGTTCGTGCAACAAACGTTCGAGGGCCGTTTGCACCAGTTTTTCGGACTCGCTGTCGAGGGCCGACGTAGCTTCGTCCAGGATCAACACCGGCGGGTTTTTCAACAAAGCTCGGGCAATGGTGAGGCGTTGTCGTTGTCCGCCCGACAACTTCGTGCCTCTGTCGCCTATATTGCTGTCGTACCCTTCGGGCATGGCGGAAATAAAGTCATGGGCATTGGCTGCGCGTGCAGCGGCTTCCACGGCCTCGTCGGTGGCTTCGGTATTTCCAAAGGTGATGTTGTTGCGCACGGTGTCGTTGAACAACACGGCTTCCTGGCTCACGATGCCCAATTGTGCCCTAAGATCGGCAAGTCTTAATTCCCGAATATCAATGCCGTCGATGAGGATTTGTCCGGCCTGCGGATCGTAAAACCTCGGCAACAAATCGGCGATGGTACTTTTGCCCGCTCCAGATGCGCCCACCAGAGCCACTATTTTGCCACGCTCCAGCGTAAACGAAACACCGCTGAGGGCATCGCGTTCGGCGTTGGCATACCGGAATGAAACGTTTCGGAACTCAATTTTATCGGAAAATGCTTTAATGTCCTGCGCATCCTTTTTTTCTTCAATACGCACGTCGGCATCCAGAACTGCCTCAATACGTTCTACCGCGCCCATCCCTTTGCGGATGTTGTAAAAAGCCGAAGAGAGGGCTTTCACCGGATCGAGTACGTTGTAAAAGGCGTAAATAAACGTCAGAAACGTTTCCGCCGCCAGTTCCTGGGCAAATACCTGCCTTGCGCCGTACCACAACAACACCGACACCACCGTGATGCCCAGAAATTCGGACAACGGTGAAGCCATGTCGCGACGGCGCAAAATGCGCACGAGCGTATCCATCCAGGCATTGTTTTCCTCCGCAAAACGTTTGCGCTGGTAACCTTCCGCATTGAATCCTTTGATGATGCGCAGTCCGCCCAATGTTTCTTCAATAAGCGACCCGATGGTGCCCAGGCGGGTTTGTGCCTCGCCCGATTGTTTTTTGAGTGAGCGGCTCACGCCCCCGATGATGAGTCCGCTGAAAACCATCAGTACCAAAACAAAAAGCACCAGTGGCGGCGAAACGATGAGCATGAAGGTGAGGCTGCCCAGGATGACGATGGGTTCGCGGGCCACCGATTCCACCACCCCAAGAATACTCCATTCCACCTCCATGACATCGGTCATGGTTCGGCTCATGAGGTCGCCTTTTCTCGACTCGGTGATCCAGGAAAGGGGCAGGGAAAGAATTTTGTCCACCAGTTGTTTCCGGATGTCGCGCACCACCCCCATACGCACGGGCGCCAGGAAAAACATCGAGAGGTATCGGAACAGGTTTTTGCCAAAAAAAACAATCACAAGGACCACGCACACCCAGATGAGTGCGCCTTCGCGGCCTTGTGATTGTACGAGCTGGCTGAAAAACCAGGAATTGTATTGTTCAAAATTGCTCAGCGAAAATCCACCTTCCGGCTTAGGCACCACTTTTTGCTCGTCGTTGAACAGGATTTGCAAAAACGGTTGCAGCACAGGAATACTGATGACGGTAAACAACGACATCAGCAGGTTGCTGCCTATGGCCAGCGCGATGTTGCGCTTGTAAGGTGCGTAAAAACGCAGGAGTTTGAACATTGCGGGCGTTTACAACTCCACTTTTTTGAAATCCCAGGTATTGAGAAAACCCGTGTGGAAGTTGCCTTTCTGAAAATCTTCGTTGCGCATCAGCCTTTGGTGGAAAGGCACGGTCGTTTTTACACCTTCTACGATGAACTCATCGAGTGCGCGTTCCATTTTGAGGATGGCCTCATCACGCGTGCGGGCACGGACGATGAGTTTGGCAATCATGGAGTCGTAATAAGGTGGTATGGTGTAACCGGCATACACGTGGGTATCCACACGCACGCCGTGTCCTTTGGGCGAGTGGAAGGACGTGATTTTGCCCGGACTGGGCCTGAAATCATTGAACGGATCTTCGGCGTTGATGCGGCATTCGATGGCATGCATCTCGGGGAAGTAGTTGCGTCCGGAAATCGGTATACCTGCAGCGATTTTGATTTGTTCCTTGATCAGGTCAAAATCGATCACTTCTTCGGTCACGGTATGTTCCACCTGGATGCGGGTGTTCATTTCCATGAAATAGAAGTTGCGGTGTTTGTCGACGAGGAATTCTACCGTACCCACGCCTTCATAACCAATGGCGGTGCAGGCTTTTACAGCGGCTTCACCCATTTTTTCGCGCAATTCGGGCGTCATAAAAGGTGAAGGCGATTCTTCCACGAGTTTTTGGTGGCGGCGCTGGATCGAGCAATCGCGTTCCGAAAGGTGGCAGGCTTTACCGAACTGGTCGCCGGCAACCTGAACCTCGATGTGGCGGGGTTCCTCGATGAATTTTTCCATGTAAATACCATCGTTGCCGAAGGAAGCTTTGGCTTCGCGGCGAGCGGTATCCCACTGGTTTTCAAACTCTTCTTCGTTCCACACCACACGCATGCCTTTACCGCCGCCGCCTGCCGTCGCTTTCAGGATCACGGGGTAGCCGATTTCATTAGCGCGCATGATGCCATTTTTTACATCGGTTAGCAGGCCTTCGGAACCCGGTATACAAGGAACGCCGGCAGCGATCATGGTTTCTTTGGCCGTGATCTTGTCGCCCATCTTGCGGATTTGCCAGGGCAACGGACCAATGAATTTGATGCCGTATTCCTTACAAACCTCAGCAAAATCTGCATTTTCTGCAAGAAAACCGTATCCCGGGTGGATGGCGTCGGCGTCGGTGATTTCGACGGCGGCCATGATGCGCGGGATGTTGAGGTAACTTTCCGTGGAAGAGGGCGGACCGATGCACACAGCTTCGTCGGCAAACCGAACGTGCAAACTGTCGCGGTCGGCTGTGGAGTAAATGGCCACCGTTTTGATGCCCATTTCTTTGCAGGTCCGGATGATGCGCAGGGCAATTTCCCCACGATTGGCTATCAGTATCTTCTTGAACATGGTGCGGAGCACAACTTAGAATTCGTTCGTTGTTGTTGTTTCGAGGATCATTGTTTGATCAGGAGGAAGCCTGATTTACGACGGATCGACGAGGAAAAGGGGCTGATCGTATTCCACCGGGGAAGCATCTTCCACGAGAACCTTTACGATTTTACCTTTCACATCCGACTCAATTTCATTGAACAGCTTCATAGCTTCGATGATACAAACCGGTGAGCCTGCATCGACACTGTCGCCTACTTTTATAAACGAAGGTTTGTCGGGCGAAGGCGAGCGGTAAAACGTACCAACCATGGGCGATTTGATGGCTACCAGATTGGCGTTGCTGTCGGCGGCCGGTGCGGCAGCAGGTGTTGCAGGTGCGGCGGAGGCATCGGCAGACGCTGTTACGGCAGCCTGTGCGGGCGGTGCCTGCGGCGGCGGAGCCATGGTAACCACCGGCTGGGGGGCGGGAATAAGAACCTGCGCTGCGGCAGATTCGGATGCCGACTGGTTGCGGATGACGAGTTTAAATTCGCCTTCCTTGAGGATGAATTCTGAGAGCTTGTGTTTGCTCACCATCCGGATAAGTTCTTGTATCTGGTTGAAATCCATAGTGGAAAGTGTTTTTCAAAATGACCTGATGTACCGATTAGGTTGCTTTTGGGCCAATTTTAGCTCAAAAATCGGATTTTCAATAAAATAGGGGAGTAAAGAAAAAATTTTTCTTCCAGAAAATTTTTTCCTTCTCCCCCAAAAATGATTTTGCGCCAAATTACTTTTTAACGCGTTCGATGTAAGCACCTGTAATGGTGTCAATTTTTACCAGATCGCCCTCTTCGCAGAACAGCGGAACACGCACTTCGGCGCCGGTTTCCACGGTAGCTGCTTTCAGGGTATTGGTGGCGGTATCGCCGCGCAAACCTGGCTCCGTGTAGGTGATTTTGAGCACCACAGTTTGTGGAAGTTCGATGGAAAGCATGATCTCTTTCTGAGCGTGAAAAAGTACGTCGACCGTGTCGCCTTCTTTAAGGAACTTGCCATTTTCAATCATTTCTCCCATTACCGTTATCTGGTCGTAGGATTCCTGATTCATAAGCACATAATCGTCGCCGTCGGGATACAGGTACTGAAATTTACGCCGTTCAACCCGTACGTCGGTGATGTTGTGCCCGCTTTGGAAGGTATGTTCTATCACCTTGCCGGAAGTGGTGCTTTTGAGCTTGGTCCAAACTTTGCCACTGCCGCGGCCTACCTGAAATTTTTGAAAATCAATGACTTTCAGGATATCGTTGTTGAGTTCGATGCACAGGCCGTTGCGAATGTCTGCAGTCGTTGCCATTGTATGCGGAAATTTAGTTTACTTTAAATTTTTCAAAAGATAAAAAGCTGATAACCAAACAGTTGTTAGCAAAAATTGTTTTTTTGAAAAGACCTGTCTGAAAAAAAAGCGGCGCAAAAGTAGGTTTTTTTTGTAAAAAACAGGCTCTTAACACCTGTAAATGTTCAAATCGCCCATTTGAGGTAAACAGAACCCCAGGTAAATCCCCCACCGAATGCGGTGAGGATGATGTTGTCGCCTTTTTTGAACTGGTCCTGGAACTCCCACATACAAAGCGGCAGGGTACCGGCGGTGGTATTGCCGTATTTTTCGATGTTGACCGTCACCTTTTCCATGGGGATTTGCAGGTGTTCGGACACGGAGGTGATGATGCGCATGTTGGCCTGGTGCGGAATCACCCAGTTGACATCGTCGTTGGTGAGGTGGTTGCGCCTGAGCACATCCTGGACGGTACTTACCATGCCTTCCACGGCGAACTTGAACACCCGTTTGCCTTCCTGGTACACGAAGTGATCGCCGTTGTCCACCGTTTCGTGGGACGCCGGCATTTTGGAACCGCCGGCATTCATGTGCAAAAACTCGCGTCCGGCGCCATCGGAGCGCAACACGAAATCCAGGATGCCATTCCCGTCTTTACGGGGTTCGAGCAAAACAGCGCCTGCGCCGTCGCCAAAAATGATGCAGGTATTCCGGTCCTTGTAGTTTACAATCGACGACATCATGTCGGCGCCAACTACAATGACCTTTTTGTACGTTTCTGTCTGAATAAATTGCGCACCTGTAGAAAGTGCAAAAAGGAAACCCGAACATGCGGCATTGATGTCGTAACCAAAGGCGTTTTTGGCGCCAATTTTATCACAAACGGTGTTGGCTGTGTCGGGGAAAATCATGTCACCGGTAACGGTGGCTACGATAAGCAGATCGATTTCACCAGGTTTGGTACCGGTTTTCTCCAAAAGACCTTTTACCGCTTCGGCCGCCATATCGCTCGTTGCCCATCCCGGTGTTTTGAGGATGCGTCGTTCGCGGATTCCTGTACGGGTGACGATCCACTCATCGTTGGTGTCCACCATTTTTTCCAGGTCGAAATTCGTGAGCCTGGTTTCAGGCACCCAGCCCTGAACGCCGGTGATGGCAGCATGTATTTTTGCCATAAGGGTAAGCGGTTGTTGTTAGAAGGAGGCGCGAAGATAGTCAAGCTCCTTCCCATTCCTTGTAAAATTGATCGAGAAACTGTTCGAGAAAGGCATGGCGGTCTGCAGCCATGGCTTTTCCGGAAGCTGTGTTCATCCGATCCTTCAGCAACAGTAACTTTTCATAAAAATGGTTGACGGTGGGCGCCGTGCTGTTTTTATAGGTCTCTTTGTCCATACCCGGGTTGGGTGGGATACCCGGATTGTAAAGTTCACGGTTTTTGAAACCGCCGTAATGGAAAGCCCGGGCGATTCCGATGGCGCCGATAGCGTCGAGCCGGTCGGCGTCCTGCACCACATCGAGTTCCGGTGAATCGTGGTTTTTTTCGGTTGTGCCACCTTTGAAGGAGATGTTTTCGATGATGGCCACCACGTGGTTGATGGTTTCCTGGGGGAGATCCTGCTGCTCAAGCCACCGGCGGGCGGTCCGTGGACCTATGGATTCGTCGCCGTTATGGAATTTGCTGTCGGCGATGTCGTGCAACAGGGCGGCAAGTTCGGCCACATAGCTGTCGACGGATTCTTGCTGGGCGAGCGTACGGGTGTTGTTCCACACACGCTGGATGTGCCACCAGTCGTGGCCGGCCTCGGCGCCTTGTAAAGTTTCCTGAACGTATTGCGCCGTAAGTTGAAGAATGTGGTGTTGGTGTGACGTCATGGGTGCAAAGATGCTTTTACATTTTTAAAAACACCCTGCTCGTTGTTTGTCCGTCTGAAACAACGGCAACGACGTATTGGCCCAACGACCACGCGCCAATTTGTATTTCTTCGGAAACGCCGGCGGGCAGGGACGTTTTTTCCCATACCACCTGGCCGTTGGCATCCAGGATGCGCAAAGAACTGATGGTGGTTTCAAATGCCTGCAAATTGATGGTTACCATTTGTGAAGCCGGATTGGGCCACAACTGAATTTTTTGATCCGAAACGGGTGGCTCGGGTTCCACAACCATGTCGGCAATGCGCCCGTATACCTGCACTTCGCCTTGCGGTCCAATGCCAGTTCGGTGGACGAACAATTTGCTTTTTTGCCCTTTCAACTTGCTTGCCGCCGTGTACCCGGCGGAATCTACCGCCAGCAGAATCGTACCGTCGTCTGATTGCACTTTCACCTGCGACGTGTTTACATACCTGGCAACAACTTCGGTGGTGGCCGGATTGTCGTCGAAGGTAGTATTGGAAACGTCGTACACAACAACAACACCTCCGATCAACCGTGTATACGCGGTAAACACTTCATTGTTTGGCTTGTACAAGTAAAAACTGTCGGGGCCTTCTTCCATTTTGGAATCCATCAGCACCGAAACGCCGTTGTTTAGGCGAAAACGCGTCAATGCCTCGTCGCGCACAAATTCCAGTTGTCCGGACTCAAGGTCATACATCCTGGATAAATTCTGTAAATATTTGTTGACCAACAACTTAGGGGATGTGATGCCCGATACCGAGTCCGGCAACAAAAGTCCAATGGAAGCAAATTCGCGATCGACATCCGTAATGGAGGTCAACAAATCTTCACCCGAATAAAGTTTGAAAGTTTGTCCGCCGGTACAATTGGAAACCAGCAGAAATTCAAAATCACTGTCCGGATCAATGGTGGTTTGTTCGGCCATGATAAAACTGTAATCGCAGAAATCGGCCAGGCCGAAGGTATACGATTGAAACAGGGAAAAGTCGGCATTCAGCGCCGTAAACGCTCCGGAATTGTTGAGGTAAATGTATTTCCAATCGAGCGTATCTGTTCTGTAGGCCAATGCATTGCGGCTGAGGTTGTCTTCAATGGCATGGACCAATTGAAACGTTTGCGCATTGAACACCCGGTTCCCGATCAACAGGTGTTTGCCGCCGTTTTTGAGTTCGAGTTGGGTGATAAAAAACAAATATTCGTCGATGTACATGGGGCCTCCCAGCACGGTGCCGTCGTCGTCGTACACGTAGCCGTAGGCATCGTTGAGGTTGCCGTCGCTCCAAAATTGCAGGATTTCCACACCCGGATCGTCATCAAAAAAATCGGAGGACACCTGGTGACTTACCCTTACGGCAAACGAAGCCGGCGCCGTAATTTGGGTGGATTGGACCAAATGGTGTGTCGAATCGTAAAAAAGGTACGTTCTCGATTGGTCTTCATTCTGGTGCAGGACATACAACGAACCCATGGTGTGGTGTGCCATTCGTGCAAGCACGGTTCCGGGATAGGTATGTTCAAGGTACAACTGGGCGTGGGCCATGCCTGCGGAAAGCATGGTTAAAAAAATCAGGGTTAATCGGCGCATGGCGGTAACGGCATGAATAAAAAAGGCAAAACTACGGCAGACGAAGTTTTGCCCGGAAATTTTAACACAACCTAAGGGTTTTTCGATTTGATCATCATGGTCACCCCGATGTTGGTCTGAATGCTCGATGTTTTGGAACGCGTGGTTGCCCCGGTGACCGTCAGATCGTCGCGGTTAATGTCCGGATTGCCTGGACTGTAGGCATTGCCGGTGAAGGTGTAGTCGAAATTGCGAATGTCTTCTTTGGTGTAATATTCTGCTTCGGTACCGTAGAGGAAATTAGCACCGAGGTTCAGGAAAAAATCGCCCTTGAGTTTGATTTGAACGCCTGCGCCGCCGCCAAAACTGAATACCCAGGAATTCTGGAGGTTATCATTGTAAATGATGCCGTCTTCTTCGGTATCGAAATACTGCTCAAAGGAATCGTCGTATATTTTTAAATCGGTAGAAAACACCCGAAATCCAACCATGGCCTGCATATAGGGTTCAATCCACGGACTGACCGGCGCTTGTCCGCGCAACACGGCATGGCCTCCAATGATGCTGTTGCTGGTAACGATGCGCATGGGGATTTCGATCACATCGATGACCTGTCCGTTGATGGTAATTTCAAGCGTCTGGATTTGGTTTTGGGTGCTCGAACCCGTCCCAAGGAACGTGAAGCTTCCGCCAGGTTTGATCCAATTGGATTGTTTTGAAACAGGGAAATACATGCCGATATCGACACCAAAACCAATGTCATCGGTAGCTTCGGCGAACGTTCCTGTTGGGAACCCCATGGCAAAATTGAGATCAATGACAGGCCGGGGCTGGAAAGAGGATTGGTTAACGGTTTGTGATTGTACACTCAGGGATGTGCCCAATACCGTTAAAAGGAGCAGGAGTTTGGTTTTCATTTTGATTGTTTTTGTGCAAACATGGCGATTATTCAGCGTATTTCAAGCCATTACAGTTGCTTCACAACCGTCCTGCTCGTGGTTTTCCCTCCCGAAACAACCTGCACGACATACATACCACTCGGCCAACCCTGGGTATCCACTTCGATCATTTCGGAGGAAGCAACATGTTGCTGCCAAACGATGCGGCCGAGCAGGTCGAAGATGTTTACATCAGCTGAGGTTGAAGGGAAAGTTTGCGGGTCGATGAACAGGCTGTTGGTTACAGGATTGGGCCACATAAGGAGGGGGAACCTTAATTCGGGAGCCGTCGAGCCGACCGATAAGGATGGCAGGTCGTATACTTTTGTCCAAAAGGGTGCGGTGGTGTTTCTTAAAAGCAATTTGTTGGAAAACCCATTGATGCGACTTACGATGGAGGTAGAAGCTGAATCAAACCCGGCCACAACCGTACCGTTGGGTCGAATAATCTCCATTTGAGGCGGTGTTAAAAAGTACCGGTACAAAATTTCATAATTATTGGGAGCCTGGTCGAAGGTGTTTGTGGAAAAATCGTGTATGGTTGCGATTAAGCCAACTGCTTTTGGAAAAGTAGCTACGGGTTGGTAATCCATCCCGTAAACGACATGTGATGAAACATCGGGTCCAAGATTGAATCGGACGAAATGGGCTGTGTTGGTTTCGTACTGGCGAAGGTGATACCTTTCAGAATGCTTCCATTCTTCCATACCGGTAAGCAAATTGAATACCCTGGTGGTATCTTCCTGAACATCGTTGATCTGTATTTTGGGTGCATCAATACCCGGGACATATTGGGGCAACATAACGATGGTTGGATATTGTGAACTTCCATCGTGCTGGGTTTGAAAAAAGGGTGTTGATCCGGAATACGCTGTTATTTGTGCGGTTCCCGAGCAGTATTCTGTCACCAGCCATTCCAAATCATTGTTGTTGTTAACAACCCGACGCTCCAAAAAATCTAACCGGGGAAAACAAGCAGTGTCAACCAAAGGCGTTGAGATTTGAAAAACGGTAAAATCCTGATTAAGAGCTACAAATTGCCCGTCATTGTTGATGTAACAGTATTTTCGGTCTAGTTCCACCGATTTGTATCCTACGGGCATCGTTTTACAGTCAGCTATTTCATGAATCAATTCCAGGGTTTGGAGGTCGTAAATCTTGCAGCCTAATGCCAGATGCCATGTGCCATCGTCAAATTTGTATGCCCTTGAAGATGCAAGAAAATCCGGATGGTAAAAAGGTTCGTCGTTGAGCACATCTCCTGTTTCATTGTAAACGTATCCATAAATGCCTTCGCCTACCACCCCCGACCTCCAATAGACCAACATTTCGAACCCGGGATCGTTGTCGAAAAGTGCTGACGAAACCAAACGCCTGCATACAAAGACATTGCCGGTGGCACATCAATGGATGTTGTTTGTATGGGTTGGTGGGTTGAATCGAAAAAATGGAAAGTTCGTTGGTTGGCAAGGGACGAAGCATAGTAATAAATAGGTCCGTAGGTTTCATGGGAAAACCGTTGGGCGCCGCCGGATGAATACGTGTGTTCGAGTGTAATTTGGGCGTTTCCTGAAATTGCAAGAAAAATCATGAACAGGAATAAGGGCAGTGTTTTCATAGGTCAGGCTTTAGTTCAAAACAAAGTTAACAACTTGTGCTTCATAAGGCACGGTTTAAATTGGATTTCTACCTTTGTCCCACGATGAAACATTACCTCTCGCTCGTCACCTTTACCCACACCATTTTCGCCATGCCTTTTGCGTTGGCGTCGTTTGTGATGGCCACCTTGTACCACGGCGCCGGCTTTTCGTGGACGTTGCTTATACATGTCGTTTTGTGTATGGTTTTTGCCCGTACAGCCGCCATGGGTTTCAACCGTTGGCTCGACCGCGACATTGACGCCAACAACCCGCGTACCAAGGTGCGCGAAATACCCGCAGGCATCGTTTCGCCGAAGGCGGCGTTGGTTTTTGTAATCGTGAATTGCCTCTTGTTCATCGCCACCACCTGGTTCATCAATCCGTTGTGTTTTTACCTGTCGCCTGTAGCCCTGCTTGTGGTTTTGGGCTACAGCTACACCAAACGTTTCACCTGGCTTTGCCATTTGGTGCTTGGGCTCGGACTCGGACTCGCACCCGTGGGCGCCTGGCTGGCGGTGACCGGCAGTTTTGCTTTGATGCCCGTATTGTTCGGCACGGCGGTGTTGTTCTGGACGGCAGGTTTCGACGTGATTTATGCCCTGCAAGATGAAGAATTCGACCGTTCGAACCGGTTGTATTCCATGCCGGCCTTTTTGGGAAAAACAAAGGCGTTGCGTGTTTCGGAAATACTGCACGTTGTTTCGGCATGCGCCATGTTGGCTGCCACATACCTGCTGCACCAGTATTTGCCGCAGGCGGGATGGCTTTCGTGGGTTGCGGCGGCGGTGTTTTTGGGATTGCTGGTGTATCAGCATAGCCTTGTGAAACCCAACGATTTGAGTCGCGTGAACAGGGCGTTTTTTACTTCCAATGGGGTGGCGAGCGCGGTGTTCGGGGTACTGACGGTGGTGGATTTGCTTACGTAGCGTGTTTCACACAGATTTTCGCAGATTTCCACAGAAAGGGGTTTCGCGCAGACCTTCGCAGACGTTACGCAGACCAACCGACAAACCGACCAACAGACTAACCGACTATCATGACCAACCTGGCTATTTTTGCATCCGGCGGCGGCAGCAATGCCCGCAAAATTATCGAACACTTCGAGTCATTGTCCGACCTGCGTGTGGCGCTTGTGGTGTGCAACAAAAAAAACGCCGGTGTTTTGGACATCGCTGCTGAGCACGGCATCCCTACCCTGCTCATCGACCGGACTTCATTTTACGAAACGGATGAAATTTTAAAAGAACTGCGCAGCCATGACGTTGATTTCATCGCTTTGGCCGGTTTTCTCTGGTTGGTGCCTGGTTACCTCGTTCAAGCTTACCCACGCCGTATCCTTAACATCCATCCAGCCTTGTTGCCAAAACATGGCGGCAAAGGCATGTACGGTCACCACGTACACGAAGCGGTAAAAGCTGCGGGCGATACAGTGAGCGGTCCGACCATCCACTTTGTAAACGAACACTACGACGAGGGCGACATCGTGTACCAGGCTTCCACGCACATTGATAAGGAAGATACGCCTGAGGATATTGCGCGTAAAGTACTTGCACTGGAGCATAAGCATTATGCGGAAGTGGTGGAGCGGTGTATGCGGGAGGTTGGTCGGCTGGTCGGTTAGTCGGTTAGTCGGTTGGTCGGTTAGTCGGTTTGTCGGCTGGTCGTTACATTCGCACAAATCAACTCTGTGATTTCTCTGTGTAACTCTGTGCAAATCTGTGGTTTAATGCCATGCCAAATCAACCTCAAACTAAAAAAATTCCCCTATTTTTGTAGAAAGCTTGATTGTCACCCATGCAGGAACAAACAACCGAACAAACCCATTTTACCCTCGAAGAACTTGCCGTGAAGTACGGTCCCATCGAGATGCAGCGGCCCATGAGTCGTGAGGCGTTTGTTGCATTGGCCGAGCGCTACCCTAACCTTGCCGTCGAACGCGATGCCGACGGAACCATCACCTTTATGGCAGCATTAAAAAAAGGTTCCGGCCGCCGTGAATCTAAATTGCATGGCCTGTTGTTTTTGTGGAACCTCCAACACAGCCACGGCGAGGTTTTTGGCCCGAACGGCACCTATGACCTGCCCGACGGCGCTACAAAAATGCCCGATGTTTCGTGGATATCACCTGAACGGCTACCCGACCTGAGCGACGATGATGAGGAAGCTTTTATCCAGGTTTTGCCGGATTTTGTGGCTGAGATCCGTTCGCAGTCCGACCGGCTCAACAAACTGCAGGCCAAAATGACCGATTCGTGGATGGCCAACGGTGTGCGCCTGGCCTGGCTCATCGATCCTTACGAGGAAAAGGCATACGTATACCGGCAAGGCAAAGCCGTCGAGGTTGTTTCCGGTTTCGAAAGCAGGATTTTGAGCGGCGAGGATGTGCTTCCGGGGTTTGAATTGGAATTGCGGGAGATGATGCGGAAAGGGTGATTAAAGCTTATTCTGAAGCGTCAACTTCTCCTTAAACTTTTTCATTTTAAGTTCCGTTTCATTTTTTAACATGCTTCTACTCGGTAGCAGAGATGAAACACTTCAGCTCCTGTAAAATCAATTTAAAGCTAATTGATGACATTTCTAATCATATTAATTGGAATTTGGACTTATCCTATTATAAGTTTCATTTTGCTGTGGCTGACAAAAAATCAACTTGAACTAAGAAGACAATTAATTATTACTTCTTGCATTTTGACTGCTTTGGCTTTTTTCGGTTTGGCGACAAACATTTCGACAACATTGTCCGAACTTGACTGGCTGATAGTTTCAAGTATTTATTTGACAATCTCATTGGCATTGACTTGGACACAGTTTCAGAAAAACAAAATTCTGGAATTCTTTGGTTTTATTGCAATCATTTTAGTTTTTGGTGTTGGTTATATATTAGGGACAATTGGTCTTGGTTTTGCAGTAGCCGAATATGACACCGATTACGAAGCATGGTTGGGTGGCGGAATTATTTATAAAGAAAGTAATTTAGGCAACGCAGTTTCCGACCACAGAGGAAAGAAAGTAGAAATTTACAAGACAATTCCTTGGTTCCCATTAGTTGAATGGCGGACAGAAGTAAAAGAGTATAATCACTTCATAACAATTATGACAACACCATTGACTATTGACTACAAACCAGAAGACAATGTAATATATTTGTCAGACTCAATGTGGTGGGATCACGACCAAAAATATATTTATTGGGCAGACAGTTTGACAATTGAATAATGACGAGAATAGATAGACAAGAAAGCTCTACTGGTAACAGCCGTTTGCCGCAAAGGCGATGTTCACTGTGGCTCGAACCCGGTGTAAAATCGAAAATATTTTTACTTCACGTACGCTTTCGCTCCCTTTTTTCCACATACTCCGCCACGGCCTTCTTCGTCGTCAACCAGTTTCTCCCTTCTTTAAACGCATCTATTTTACCTTGTCGGGCAAGCAGACTGAGGTACTCCTGCCCATACGGCAGGTTGTGTTCGTTCACCAAATCGGAAATCGGTTGGTAGTCGTCGTAATTGTTGTTCAGGGTTGTTAAGTAAATGTCCAACGAGCGCTCGAGGGCTTGCAGGAACAGCAGCAGCAGTTTGTCGTAATGTCCCTGATTGGCTCGGTTTAGGGCGGTGTAGTATTTGTTTCGGTCGTTTTTAAGAATAATTGTCGGAGGATAGCCGTTTTTTAATAAAAGTAGGTTGGTTAGAAGCCGTGCCGTGCGGCCGTTGCCGTCAAAAAACGGATGTATCCAAACTAACCGGTGGTGGAATATGGTCGCTTTAATCACAACATGAAGTTCATCTGCTTCGTCTTTCGACCAGGAAATCAGCTCATCCATCAAAGCATCGATTTTCAAAGCGTTCGGCGGCACAAAATTGGCGCCGGCAATCCGCACGCCTGCGTTCCGATACCTGCCCGCGAATTCCTTTTCGATGTTTTGGACAACCAGTCCGTGTACATCCAGTACATCGCGCGCAGTCAAACGGTAATCCGGCTGCGCCAAACCTTCCACCAAACCTATGGCCTCGTTGTGGTTCAACGCCTCAAAATGTTCGCGCAGCGATTTTCCCCGGACGGTCATGCCGTCTTCAATAACCACCCTCGTTTCCTGAAGCGTAAGCGTATTGCCTTCGATGCTGTTGGAATGGTAGGTCCACTCCAACGCCATGTTTTCCCGCAGGCGTTGAACTGCTGGTCCGGACCAAGGACGAAAGCTATCCAGCAGCATTTTTTTCTCCGCTAATCGCGCCATTTGGCGGTTTAGTCCGGGGAAATCGAAGGGATTTGTTTTCCAGTCCATTATTCGAAGTTTGTAGGGGCGCCCCTTGCGGGTGCCCTTGTCGGGTTGGCCTCGCAATTGCAGGCGGTTCAAAGATAATTCTTAATATCGGATAATCCAATTTTTAACAAAACCGATGTTACCCTGAAAATCTCAAAAATCCATAAAATCCTGATTTACCTTTGCCCCATGTCCATCCGCCAAATCATCGCCCTCATACGTTTGGAACACTGGGTGAAAAACCTTTTCGTGTTCATTCCGGCGTTTTTCGCCGCGCGTTTGCACGAGCCGGAGGTTATGCGTGGAGCCATTATGGCATTTCTGGCCTTTTCCCTGGTCGCTTCGGCGGTGTATGTGCTCAACGACCTTGTGGATGCACCGCAGGACCGCAACCACCCCAACAAAAAAAACAGGCCCATCGCCAGTGGCGCCATTGGCAGGACACAAGCCATCATCGTCCTGGTTTTGCTTTTGTTCGGTGGCACGGCCATCGCAGCATCGGTCAATACAGTGACTTTGGTTTTGTGTCTGCTCTATTTCACCATCAACATCTTTTATTCCTTTTCCTTGAAACACATCGCTCTGATCGATATTTCATTGATCGGACTGGGCTTCCTGCTTCGCATTTTTGCCGGAGGCGCCGCCACCGGCGTGGCCGTGTCGCACTGGCTCATCGTGCTTACTTTTCTGCTCGCGCTCATCCTGGGCTTGGCCAAACGCCGGGGCGAATACATCATCACTACGGGCGGACACAGCTTCCGCAAAGCCCTGGAAGGTTACAATCTGCCGTTTCTCGACATGGGCATGGTGGTATGCTCCACCGTGGCCATCGTGGCCTATCTTATGTATTGTTTTTCGCCGGAAGTAACCACGCGCATCGGTAGTCAGAACATTTATTTCACAGCATTTTTTGTCATACTCGGCGTGTTGCGCTACCTGCAACTCGCCATCGTTTTCAACCGCACCGAATCGCCTACACGTGCGCTGCTCAAAGACCTGTTTTTGCAAATTGTTTTATTGGGTTGGATTGGATCGTTTGTGTGGTTGCTTTATTTGAAAAAAATGGCAGGAACCATTTGATTGACGAAATACGAGATTTCAAATTTCAAATCTCGTATTTCGTCAATCAATCCCTGCCAATCTTAAGCTACAACCTTGGTCCATAACAATGAACAACAAAGAAATCGCACGCACTTTTAATACCCTCGCCGACCTCATGGAACTCCACGAGGAAGACGACTTCCGCATACGTTCTTACCGCAACGCCTACCTCGCGCTTCGCAAAACGGAGGTGCCGCTGGCCACGCTCAGCGAAACGGAGATGAAAAACATCAAAGGTGTTGGCAATGCCATTGCTTCCAAAATTTCCGATCTTTTACGTACCGGTAAAATGGCTGCATTGGAAAAATACCGCGAAAAAACGCCGCCGGGTGTGGTGGAAATGATGGAGGTGAATGGGTTCGGTCCGAAAAAAGTGCGCAGCGTGTGGCGCGACATGGGCATCGAATCCATCGGCGAATTGTGGTACGCCTGCAATGAAAACCGGCTTGTTGCTTTTAAGGGATTTGGACTAAAAACGCAGGAAGACCTCAAAAATAAGCTCGAATTTTACCAAAAAAGTCGGGACAAACTCCACCTCGACGCCGCCGAAGAAGTAGCCGACATGCTTGGCGCATGGCTTTCGGGCAAACTTCGCGGCGCACTCGTGGCACCGGTGGGCGAACTGCGCCGCCGCTGTCCGGTGATCGAAAAACTCGAAATGCTTGTGGGTTACAACGGCGAAATCGACTTTGTTTTCGACGGTGAAACACTCACGCTCGAACACAAGGAAGGCCACACGTTTACCGGCCGCCTCGACAACAATACGCTCGTGTACATCCACCAGTGCCGGGGCGAAGTTTTCCCAAGCCAATTGTTCCACCGCACCGGAAGTGAAGCATTTCAAAAAGCTTTCACCAACCTGTTTGACGTGACCGGCCTCGACACCGAATACGAAATTTTTGACAAGGCAGGCATGGCCTACATCGAACCCGAACTGCGTGAAACGGCCGACATCCTTGTCCTGGCCAAAAACCGCCAGCTTCCTGAACTTGTCACGGAAGCCGACCTGAAAGGCATCGTGCACGTACACACCACGTACAGCGACGGTTTGCACAGTCTTCGCGACATGTGCATCTACGCCCGCGACCTCGGTTACGAATACACCGGCATCACCGACCACAGTCAAAGCGCCTTTTATGCCAACGGCCTCAAACCCGACCGCATCCTCGAACAATGGGCCGAAATTGACGCCCTGAACATCGAATTGGCGCCTTTTCGCATCCTTAAAGGCATCGAAAGCGACATCCTCAACGATGGTTCGCTCGATTACCCCGACGACATGCTTGCAGGTTTCGACTTCATCATAGCCAGCGTACACAGCAACCTGAACATGAGCAAGGAAAAAGCCACCGAACGTATTTTACGCGCCATCGCCAATCCGAACACCACCATCCTGGGCCACCCCACCGGCCGCCTTTTGCTCGGCCGCGAAGGTTACCAACTCGATTGGGACGCCATCTTCGACGCCTGCGCCAAACACAACGTCGCCATCGAACTCAACGCCAATCCGTACCGTCTGGACATCGATTACACCCTCATTCCCGAAGCGTTGAAACGCGGAATTAAAATTGCCATCAATCCCGATGCCCACAGCAAGGAAGGTATCCATCATGTGCGTTATGGGGTGATGGCGGCGAGGAAAGGCAGTCTTCAACCTGACCAGCTGTGGCAGGCGGTTTGAATAAAGAAATACGAGATTTGAAATTTGAGATTTGAAATTTGAAATTTGAATTAAAATTTGCGCCACTCCGCCATTTGTCTGAATCAGGATTTTCAGGATAATAGGATTTACATGATTTTGATCCGAATAAAGTGAGCATTTACAATTTACAACAAACCAAATCCTGTAAATCCTTAAATCCTGCAAATCCTGATTCAGACAAAATAATCCTGTAAATCCTGATCAAAAAAGCCGCTCCCTTTTAAGGAAGCGGCCATAGAAGCGCGATTTGCGGTTGCAGTAACAACCCATCGACTTATGTTGGGGGACGAGAAAAAGTCGGGAAAAGGGCGCCCCGCCACATGAGGCGAGGCGCATCTCCAATGCTGATTTATTTCATTTGAATCATTTTGCGGGTTGCTTTGTCCGTCGACGTTTCCAGCGTGTAGTAAAGCACGCCACCGATGGGCAGCAGTGCCCTGTCGAGTACAAAGGCGTTGTTGCCTTTGGGGAAATCGTCTTGTTGAACAAGCAGCAGTCGGCCGGTTTCATCGTACACTTTGAGGGTGGCTTCGATGTCTTCGGGCAGGTGGAAACCGATCGTTGTTTTGTCGATGAACGGGTTCGGCTGGTTCTGGTAAAGTTCGAATCCGAGTCCACTCACGATGCTGTTGCCCTGGGCGTCGTTGAAGCGGAAGGCCAGATTGAGGCGCTCTCCGGTTTCATCGTAAGCTTCAGCGGTGGTAATGCTGCCCGAAAGTCGGAGCATTTCGCTGAGTTTGCCTTTGGCATTGGCACGGAACTTCACAGTAAACGTTCGGGCATCACCATCGACCGATGCCGTGATGGCATGTACGTCGGTAAATGCTGCGAAGTTGTCGGCGCTCATGTTGCGGCCAGGCATCACCTCGTAAACTTCCATTTGTGGGAAGTTGAGGGTAAACTGGTAGCCGGTGGTGTTCGCTTCCGAGCTTGTAAACGTTACCTCCAGCATTTCGCCGGCGCGCACTTCGCGATCATCAATGTCGATGAACAAAGTTCCGTAGGTGCGGTCCTCGATGCTTTGCAGGCTGTTGGCGATGGCGGAGTTGTTCACGTCACCCACTTTGATGCCTACGAAGTCGTCTTCCATCGCGTTCGATTGCAGTGCCGCCACCGATTTGCTTTCAGGGAATGCCGGCGAAAACGGATTGGAAGGATTGGAGAAATTGTAGTTTTTATCTACAAAACGCCACGACGTGTTGTTGTTCAGTTCGTTGTTGATGCCCAGAATCAGTTTGCGCAGCTCAGCGATGTCGTAAGTGGTAATCGATTTGCTGTTGTTGGCGTCTGCTGCGATCATTTTGTACGGCGAAGCGAACGGTTCGATGCCCAGGATGTGCTTGTTGATGAGCACAAGGTCGTACGTTGATACACCGTTGAGGTGGTTGTCGTCTTTGATCGGTGTCACGGTATAATCGCTGAACAGCGGGATCGAGTTGAAGTCGTACTGACCGGTGTTGTTCGAAATGTCGTAGTAGCTGAATGCCGGACCGGCGTTGCTGGCTCCTGTGATTTCAACACTACCACCTTCCAGTCCGTCCTGTTCTTCCGTGATCAGTGCACCGGCCACCATCGCGCTGTTTTGCGAGCAGAAGTTGCCGTTGTCCTGTATGATCACATACGTTTCACAAAAACCTGCATTTCCGGCCACATCCTGAGCCCAAATTTCAACGGGTTGCGTTCCGAGATCATCGCAGGTGAAAACTACACTGGTTTGCGGCGATCCATCAGGGTTGGTCGGGAATCCTGTTCCGGTGTTCGACCGGCGGATGGCAAGCAACAGTTGATTGTCGGGTGTACAGTTGTCGAATGCATCAAGGATAAAGTCGGCAACAAACATTTCCCGCATACCCATGTTGGTAATGTTCGTCGACAGGCCGTTGAGGCATGTAACATTCGGTGGTTTACAATCTTTGATGGTAAAGTTGTATTCGCACACTTTTTCGTTGCCACAACCGTCCGCTAAAATCCACTTGATTTTGTGGGTACCGTAAGGCAATTCTGGTACGACATAGTTGTTGGGCGATGCGTTTGTATTCCAGCGCAGGCTTGCCGTACGGGAGTTGCCGTTGGCGACCGACTGCAAGGCAAAGCGGTACTTCTGGTTGGCAGCCACAGCGCGTTCATCAAATGCCCTGGGCACACCACCGCTGAAGTTGGGTGTGGAGGCATTGTTGTAGTACACGGTGTTGGCTGGCGGCAGGTTCACGCTGTTGATGACCGTTTCCATGGAACCGTTGTTGTCGAGGTCGAGGAACAACAGGTAACTGATGCTCACGTTGGCGCCCGAACAAGCGTCGGTACCTGTGATGCTCAAATCGGTTGGCGCTTCGCAAAGGTCGCTCATGCTGTGAATCGGGTCGTTCCAGTAGGTTTCGTTCCAAAGCAACGGATCATTTTCGGTAACATCACATATCTCTACAGGCGATGCCGGACAGTTTACAAAGGTTGGTGCTATGTTGTCCTGAACTTTGATGATCTGTTTGTACTTGTAACAGTTGGCGTTGGCTTCCCAGTACGTACTGAAATTGGTTGCAGACGGATCGTTTGCATTGATTTTGACGACCGTCGGCGCCCATGGCGATGGTGTGCCTGCGGGCGAAACCGTTGGGCCCTGCAAGTTCGACGAGTGGTTCGGATTGCTGTTCGGGTTCGGAACATAAATGCAATCGCTGTTCGGATCGTAGGTACACCAGTTGATGACCGTCCAGGTGCGCTCAATTTTGGCGCAGGCGTCGGGGACCACGGTAAAGATCTCATCGTGGTACGAAACGGCCAGCAATTCACAGTCTTCACCGAAGAATGTGGGCTGATCGAACGAACTGCTGTCGCACGAGATCAGGAGTTTGTCGTTGGGGAACTTGATGAAGTAGTCCTGTTCGTAATTCACCACAACACGCTGGGTACACATCGACGAGAAACCCTGACAGTCGTATACCCGGAAGGTACGGACAATGGTGCCTTTGTTACACACCGTATCAAAGTTGTTGAAGTTCGCTGTGTGCGTCAAACCTTTTTGCCCCATAAAGCTGTACGTCGAGTCGAGACAACAGTTGTCCAGTACCGTCGGCATGCCGTGCGACCAAAGGGAGGGATCGAAATTTTCGCAGGAAACCGTCACGTTTGCGGGAGGAATACACCCGGGTTTCAGGTTGTCCTGGACTTCCACTTCAATTTCACACTCGTTGTAAATCGGACCACCGTCGGGACCAATGGAAATGTCACCAAAGGCGTCGAGTTGGTAAACACGCAGGATGATGGTTTGTGTCGTACCCACTTCACAGCAGTAGAACTTGATGGCATCGCCCTCAGAGATCGCGATGTCAAATTCACTGTTGGTATCGGGAAACTGATCGTTGCACGGTTGACCGCCATTGGTTTGGTTAAGCCCAAGGATACAATCGCTGTAAGGCGCTTTGCGTCGAACGGTAAAGGCTACCGCACCGCAGTTGTCGTACGATCCATCGTCGAAAGTTTCAGCGTTTACCACGGTAACGCCGCCAAATTGACATCCGTCATTGGGTTCGTAGCAGTCGGAAGGATCATCGGCACCGATGGACACCACTGTAAATTCATCGCAGGCTGCTGCCGGTTCCGTGTAGTCGGTTACGGTAAGTGTAAAGGAACACGTGGAGGAATTGCCACAGTCGTCCTGAGCCGTGTAGGTAACAATGTGAACGCCGTTTGGCAAACAGGGCGTATTGCCCAGGATACCGAGGGTGTCCGGATCATTGGTATTGTTGCCGGGGAATGTTCCCAGCGTTCCGGGGATGGTGTAGTTTCCGATCACGTTCCCATTGTTGGGATTGAGAACCGTAACCCTGGCTTCCAGGTTATTGATCTGCGAGCATCCATCGGTTATGATCACATCAGGCAGGTTCACTGTACCACAACATTCGTAGAGGTTGGTTGAAACCACGATGTTGGCCGGACATTGAATTACTGGTCCGGACTCATCGCGAACACGGATGATCTGGTCGTAAGTTTGGGTTTGACTGGCACACACATCCACAAGAGTCCACCGGCGGTTGATGGTGTACGTACCATCGCAACCCTCAATGACGGCGTCAATGAATGTCCACGAAACGTTGCATCCGGAATTTAAACCGAAAACATTGGGCTGCCCCTGCAGGCCTTGCAATTCTATCCAGGCCGGCGTAGGATATTGCCCACCACAGTTGAATGATGGTTCATCGATGTCGTCGTAACTTGGTGGCAGCACAACATCTGCGAGGCTTGGCCGGAACAGACGGATTTGTTGTGCACAAGTTGAAATATTGCCGCTTTCATCCTCAGCTGTCCAGGTACGGATGATGATGCTGCTGAAAATTGAGTTTGCCTGGCAGGTGAAGTTTGTAGTTTGGTCGGAGTAGCTGAGAATTACATCGGAGCAATCATCCAGCAGCGGGTTGGCCACAACGAATTGGTTGGGCGATGTCTGGGTAACCTGACCCGGGTACTGAAGCCCGTTCGGGAAACCTGTTGAAAAATTGCCTTGAACGTTTACAAACAATTCGGCAAGTACGACGGTGGAAACATCAACGAAGCCATTGATGTCGGCTACACGTACTTTCCAGGTACCGTTGGCAGGTTCACCATCAAAATCAGACATCAGATCAGATCCGAATGGAATGATTGAACTTTGGTCATTGGTGTAGGAGGGGCAGTTCACAATGTTCCCGCCTTCGTCGTCGAAACGAACAAAAAGAGACGATCCCGGGCAACCCGTACCCTGGTTCCACATGGTTACAATGTTGCCCGAAGGGCTTTCCAGAACAATACGCAGGTTGCCTTCAAAAGCATCGCCATTGACACGAACGCGGAAATTAACGTCATTCACCGTTGCACCTGCTGGTGCAACCACAGGAATAAGCAGTTCTACCGACTGGAAGTCGTTCACCGTTTGTGGCAGCGAAGTTGTAGGTGTAAACGTGCGTGTCAGTGCTATGTTTTGCGATGCTGTCGGCGATGTATTGATACCGCATGGCAAATCGAGCGACGTACAAACGAGTTGTGCCGGCAGGTTGTCTTCAATGGTTACGTTGCCTTCACAGCGGTTTCCATCGGACGGGTCCGTAACGCGAACACCGTAGGTTTTACCCAAATCAGCCGATGTCAGGGTTGTGTTGATGATCCACGGACCATTGTTGAATGGTGGCGTTTTATCCAGTTCAACGATGTAATCGTCGTAACAGCTGTAGGGTCCGCCTTCCAGGATCTGATCGGCGGTAAGTTCGGCTGTACAGCCGGGCCCCAATGCGATGGTGATCACGTCGTTGCAGGCCAGTGACCCTGTAGGACCGTTGTATTCATTTACCGTTACCGAAAAAACACAATCGGTGGAGTTGCCTGCCAGGTCGGTGCATCGCAGCGTGTTCACAGTAGTTCCGATGGGAAATTGCGAACCGGAAGGTAGTCCGGCAACAAGTTCAGCCGTGCCACCCAAGGTAGAGGTATAACTCACCGAGCCGTTGTAGCTGCGGTTGTTGAAAGTAGTACCAAACGGATATGCCCTGCCGGCGCCGGGGTTCGACGATACGCGGAGGATGTTGTCGCTCACCTGTCGGGTACCGTTGGTGTAGTTTACAGGCGTTCCGAAGGTGCTGGTGATGTAGATACCTCTGGTTGCTCCGGCGGGAAGCGAAATGCCAAAACCGGGCAGTACGGTACCTGCAGCCGAGCCTGTTGACGTAACAAACTGACGCCCCGCGAGCGTCCATGCTCCCGGGTTGTTGGCATAGGTTGCCCAGCTGCCAGTGTTGGTGGTGTAATACACCTCAATTTCCCAGGTTCCGGGAATTAAGGAAGGTGCAAACTGATTCACGCTAAGCAATCCGGAGCTCAGGTTGGTGAGGTCGAACATCAGACCAGCCTGGCTGTTGTTGAAGTCGAAGGGATGGGTTACCGTACTGGATGCTGAGAGCGGACAATTGTCGGAGCACAGCGCATTGTAATTAAATCCGGCCGTACATTCTCCTGGCTGGAGGTTGATGGTTGTGTTGGTTGGACAAGTAATGGTAGGTTTGGTTTGGTCCTTAACAACCACAATTTGATTGTCGGAGCTTACAACAGCGCCGCCACAGAGGTCGATGAGTTCCCAGGTAATGATGTTGTTACCCACCGGAACATCGTCGAGTGTTATGTTGGCGGGAATTACGTTTCCAACCACAACAGGTGCACCGCCGTTGATGCGGTACCTTAATGTATAATCGACGTTGCAACCTCCTGGGCTGAACGTTGGTGCCGCCGTAACGATGTCGGCATTGCACGTATTGCTTTGAGAAACTGCATTGGTGATGTCGGGGGCTGCATCCATGTTGCAAACCTCTTTGGACACCTGGTTGACGATGGCCCACCAACCTGCTGCGGTAACAGAGCCGTCGGAGCGGAAACCAATGGTCAGAGCTTCGGCTGCGTTGACGCCGACGGAAGCGATGCCCGTATTGGCTGTAATGGTGCCGGGGGCAGTGGCCGACCAGTTACCCGCAGGAAAACCTGAAATGGTGGCGGGATCGGGTCCGATGACCTGGTTTACACCAGCAGTGTTGCTGTTGAAAACATACAAGGCATCGAATTGATCCTCGACATTAAAAGTTTGAAAATCAATACGAACGCGGTGTGTTGCTGCATTGGATGGCAGAAACGTGACGCTTGCGTTCACATTGATGGTGTAATTGTTGGCGGCGCCGCCGTTGTCGTAGAAATTGAAAAAACACGTGGCAGGCGGATCAATGGTTTGATTGGCGCCCGCACCGTTTTGGGGTAAATTGATGATTGTTTGTGCTGATAGCTGGCACGCGAAAACGGCCAGAATGCCCATCAGAAAGGCTTTTTGGAAAAGAGGTATCTTTTTCATCGCTTGAATGATTAAAGGATGGTCAGATGATGGAAAACTTCGCTGGCTGTCATTGGCTGAGAAGTGTTCGGGTTTCATTGTACAGTGCACGCAATGCGGCTTTGGGCGTAAACGCACCTTCTTCTTCCCCACCAAGGGTGGCGGCGGCTGGAAGCGAGGATTCTAGAGCGCCCGATATGGGCGCGCCGCCCCGCATGGCCACAAGAATGGCTTTGTAATACGCTTGTCGACGTACATTGTCGATGTACTGCGTTGTACCCGGTGTCAGACCAGGCAGATCGAGCTGAAGCAGGTGCATCTCATTAAGCAGTACCTGTTCGGCAGCATTGGAGTTCAACCAGATGGTATTCTGGTTTTCAATGGCCGAGCTCTGGACGAGTTGCGCTGATGCCTTGTTGGAAAACAGGCAAAAGGCGCATGCCAGAAATACCCACATCAGCAGTGGACCAGATTTCCGGCATCCGATTTGACCTTTCATGTCATTTGTCATTTTAATGAATAAATCGAGCAAGGAGTAAAAACCTTTCCCGAAAGGAAACCACGTGTAGCAGGCTCGCCGGACGCCGCGTTCGGCGCCCGTTTACTACTGGTTTCTTTTGCGGGGACAGGTATATTTGTTCAGCATTTAACCCAAAGGGGATTTGATTTTTTCATTGGTGTCGGCACGTTTTGCGTGCGTTACATGATGATATCTTCAGCCATGTGGGTTTTGAATTTGAATTCGATCAGGAAAAGAAAATACGCATGTACCCCTGGTGCAATTCAACAGGGTATTTTCCAGGAGGAAGTGTGTGTATTTCGAGTTTTAAATAATTGACCATGGAACGGGGCAGCGGACAAGGTTCGTTAAGTGTCAGCACGCCGTCGCGCAAATGGTTTCTGTAGATGTTGATGCACAACAACTCACGAAACAAGTACATGGCGACCCCTTTTCCGCCGGTTCCTTGTGTAAAAAGCGCTTCGGAATGGCGACAGGCCTGACGTGTTCGGCCTTGTGGCAACATGCCGTGCGCAACGATTTTGCAAATGCCGGTTCCCCGGCAATCGGCACTCGGTGCGCCGAAAATCACATCGCTGTGGAAACAATGCGCGCCCGGATCGAGCCGGTGGCTCAACAAGGCCGAGCGCGGTGGCGCGTGGCGTTGTTCCAGGCCGTAAAGCATCAGATTGGCAATCATAGTATGGTCTGATTTACGGGTGAATAAATGGCGGCTGGTTGGCGCATGGCGCGACGCTTCAGGCTCCGATCAGATCGAGACCCGTGATGTCTACACGGCCGTTATTGTTGTTGAATTGGATTTGCGAAACAGACTTGAGGGTGTTGAACTTTTTCATGATTAATTCGTGTTACGGGTGATTGAATTCGATTATGAAGTCAAAGGTCCGACCACAAACACCCCCATCACAGGACAGCAAAACGCCCTCCATCGCCCAGTGGATTTTGGCGCTTTTTTTTCTAAGCCATTTTAAAATATTTATAATAAACAGTTTACATCTTATAATTTATTTTAACGAATATTAAACATCGCGCGAAAACACCCTTTTTCACCTTGCAATCGCGGCAAAAAAGAAGGCTTTGAAGTGTCTGGTGGCGCTCTTCAAAGCCTTTATAAAGAATTTTGAAATTGTATTGTTAGGGAAACAGGTTTGGCTTGGACTGACGTATGGCAAAAGGGAGGTGTTTTTTTTAGTGCGGCATAAATGCCGCTGTACCTTTTTTTGATGCGGCATGAATGCCGCTGGTACGTTGCGGCGTGAACGCCGCGTTACCGGACGTATACCCCTGGCCTTCAGGAATGATCTATTGCCAGAAATCTGTGTCTATCCTGTGAAACCGCACATGTGGATCGGCATTTTTTATCACCTTTCGATTGTACGAAAGCCTGCCCAAACATTGGGTCAAATCCCTCATAGAAAAGTACCGGATAAAACGTCAGGCAATCCTTAATAG
>JADLBE010000214.1 GCA_020847915.1 Saprospiraceae bacterium
AAGCCATCTTCGTCCAAGCGGATGTGTCCTCGGCAGCCGACAACGAACGCCTCGTCAACGAAACCCTCATAACCTATGGCGCCCTGCACATTGCCTGCAACAACGCGGGCATCGGTGGACCACAAGGGCCCGTGGGGGAATATCCCATTGACGGATGGGACAAGGTGATCGGCATCAACCTGTCGGGTGTGTTTTACGGCATGCGGTACCAAATTCCGGCCATGCTTAAATCGGGTGGTGGCGCTGTGGTCAACATCGCGTCCATCCTCGGACAGGCCGGCACGCCCGGTTCCTCCGCTTACGTGGCCGCCAAACACGGTGTGGTAGGACTCACCAAAAGCGCCGCACTGGAATACAGTGCTCAAGGCATACGTGTCAATTCCGTGGGTCCCGGCTACATCAAAACGCCCCTGCTGACCAAAAACCTCACCGACGATGTCATCCAGTCCCTTGTGGCACTGCACCCCATTGGCCGTTTGGGCGAAGCTTCCGAAGTCGCCGAACTTGTTTTTTGGCTGAGCAGTGACAACGCTTCGTTCGTCACCGGCGCGTATTATGCCGTGGATGGAGGATACCTCGCTCAGTAGAGGGATTTGATTGACGATTGACGACGTACGAAATTTGAAATTTGAATTTAAGGGCCCTCACTCCGCCTGTTTGTCTGAATCAGGATTTTCAGGATTAAAAGATTTTCAGGATTTTGAATTACAAGATTTTGAATTACAAGATTTGGATCAAACCTATTCAAGGAGCTTCTCTATCCTGAAATTTAAAATCCTGAAAATCTTTTAATCCTGGAAATCCTGATTCAGACAAAGTGGCGGAGTGAGGGTCCTTAAATTCAAATTTCAAATCTCGTATTTCGTATCTCGTCAATCATTTTAAGTTTAATTCCGCTTTATCGGCTTCATCTTCTCCGCCCGACACCTTGAATTTTTTGCGTTCAAAAAGCCGGCGCATGGAGCCGTTGGTTTTGAGGAAGGAGGCCAGGATTTTCTGGTAGCCCTGGGCGCGCGCGATGTCGATGATGTAATCGGTGAGGATGCCGCCGAGGCCTTGTCCGTGCCATTTGTCGTCGACAAGTATGGCGTATTCGCAGGTTTCGCGCCAGCCGTCGCCGACGATGCGCACCACGCCGATAATTTGCTCTTTGCCGTTTATTTCCACCACGGCTACGATGGCCATTTCGCGGTCGTAGTCGATGTGGGTGAACCGTGAAAGCATGCGGTGGTCTATGCCCGGTACGTAGCCAAAAAAGCGGAAATACAAGCTTTCCCGCGACGTACGTTGAACCAGTTCGGCTTCCATGGGCTCGTCCTCAGGCCGTATGGGCCGCAACAAGACTTCCTGACCTTTTTTCAGTTTGATGGTTTTGACCCACTGCGTCGGGTAAGGTTGTATGCACAGGTGTTCGTACGGATCGCGTTGCCTGCTCGGATTGTTTTCCAGGGTGGCCACGGCGTCGAGGGCTACGCCGCCTTTGGCGTTCATGGCGAAAGGATTGATGTCGAATTCCCGCAGGTCGGGGAAATCCATGAGCAAATACGCGAAACGCACCAGGACTTCGTGCAGCAATTCAAGCGGCACACCCGGTTCGCCGCGGTAACCGTGCAGCAGGCGTGCCGTTTTGGTGCCCTCCACGAGGTGACTTGCCAGGGCGAGGTTGAGGGGAGGCAGGCCTATGGCGCGGTCCTGCCAGATTTCCGTATCCGTGCCGCCCGAGCCAAACACGATGACCGGTCCGAACACGGGATCTTTCATACTTCCGATGAGCAGTTCGTGTTTGTTGTCGGCCATACGTTCCACGCCCACGCCCAGGAGGCGGGCGTCCGGACGTTTGGAGCGCACATTTTCCATCAAAAACCTGAATACCTGCCGTACACCTTCTTCGGTTTCGATGCCAAGGCGTACGCCGTGCACATCGGTTTTGTGCCAGATGTCGGGCGATTCGATTTTGACGGCCACGGGGTAGCCCAATTTTTGCGCAGCAGCCACGGCTTCATCTTCGGTGGCTGCGGAAATGCTGTGGTTGACCGGGATACCGTAGCAATGCAGCAGTTCGCGACTTTCGTGGTCGCTGAGGTTAACCCGGTTTTCGTTGCGCACTTTCGCAATCAGTTTTTTCGCCTTGTCGCGGTGGATGCCTTCGAGGTCGATGGGCAAATCGGGCGGTGTTTCGTACAACAAGTCCAACGTTTCGCGGTAGCGGGCCATGTGCATAAACGTCACCACAGCGCGCTCGGGGAAAGGATACCACGGAATTTTGGCGGCTTCGAGGGCTGCCCGGCCTGTTGCCACACTCCGTTGTCCCATCCAGCTGGCGTACACGGGTTTGCTGTAGACCGCTTTGGCTTCGGCGGCGATGGCGCGGGCCACTTCGGCCGAGTCGATCATGCTTTGTCCGGTGAGGATGGCCAAAACGGCATCCACATTGGGATCGAATAAACAAGCGCGTACGGCGATCCTGAACTGTTCGGCACTGCCGTCGCCGAGGATGTCGATGGGGTTTTGCACGTTTACCGGGCCCGGCATGGCTGCTTTGAGCGTGGCGGTGGTTTCGGGTGTCAGGTTGGCGAGGGTACCGCCGCGTTGCGACAGGGCGTCGGTAGCCAAAACGCCCGGACCACCTGCGTTGGTCACGATGGCCAGACGGTTGCCTGCAGGCAGGGGAACGGAGGCAAGCGCCTGGGCGCAGTCGAAAAGTTGTTGTATGGTTTGAACCCGGATCACACCGGCCCGGCGGAAAGCAGCGTCGTACACCGCGTCGTTGCCGGCCATGGAACCCGTGTGGGAAAGGGCCGCCCGGGCGCCTTCGCGGCTGGAGCCTGCTTTTAAAATCACGATGGGTTTGGAACGTGCAAAAGCCCGCGCGGCGCTCATAAACTTGCGGGCATTTGCGAGGTTTTCCATGTAAATGAGGATACACGTCGTTCGGCTGTCGGCGCCGAAATAATCGATAAGTTCCTCAAAACCTATATCGGCTACACTGCCCACCGACACAAAATGGCTGAACCCAACTTTTTTCTCCGCAGCCCAGTCAAGGATGGCCGAGCCGAGGGCGCCGCTTTGGGATAAAAAAGCAACCCTGCCCGGTGCGGGCATGGCTGGCGCAAAGGTGGCGTTGAGTTTGAGTGAGGGCGTTACGAGGCCCAGACAGTTCGGCCCCAAAAGTCGCACGCCATTTTTGGCGGCTTTTTCGCGCAGTTCACGGAACAGTTTGTCGCCTTGTTCGCCCGTTTCTTTAAAACCGGCCGACAAAATCATGGCGCATTCGCAGCCTTTTTTGCCTATTTCTTCAATCAATCCCGGCACCGTAGCGGCAGGTGTACAAATGATGGCCAGATCGGGCGTTTTTGGCAAATCTTTGGCGCGTTTGTAACAGCGTAGTCCTTCCAGTTCGCCGTATTTCGGATTGATCGGGAACACGTCGCCTTCGAACGAAAGCAGGTTGCGCAAAATGGCAAAACCGACCTTGTTTTTATCGTTGCTGGCGCCAAAAACAGCGATGCTTTTGGGATAGAAGAATTTATCGAGAATGCGTTGCATACCTGGATTTTATGGATTTTGAGATTGGGATTTTTAATGATTTGAAGATTGGGAAGATTGGATTGGATTTTCACCAGCTTATTTCCGAATTTTTAGCATTGGACGGGTGCAATCCAATCCAATCATCCCAATCCAAAAATCCATTTAAAATCCACATCCCAAAAATCCCAAAAATCCGGGTCAAAACTTCCATTTTTTCGCCAGCAAACTGGCGGCCATGTGCAGGTGCATTTCATACGTTTCCCAAAGGCGCAAACCGCTGGTGGTTGTTTTTTCGTGGAAGGGCATCGTGGTTTCGCCGTTTACGCCGGCCATAAAATTGGCCACACATTTGGGCAGTTCCTCCACATTGTAGCCACCTTCGAGCACGGCGAAAACCTTGCCGGGGAAAAGTTCGGACATCAGTTTGCCGATTTTGTAATAAAAATGTCCCGTAGCGTTGAGTTGCAAAAGTGGGTCGAACTGGTGCGCATCAAAACCGGCGGAAATGGCCACCACATCGGGGTTGAACTGGGTGGCGATGGGCAGCATGTAGTCGATGGCATGCCAAAAAATATCGTCGCCGCTGCCGGCGGGCAAAGGTACGTTGACGGTATAGCCGAGTCCGCGGCCCCGACCAATTTCATCGGGCGCGCCGTTGCCGGGGTAGGTGGGGTATTGGTGGAGCGACCAAAAAAGGACCTGATCGGATTCGTAAAAGATGTCCATGGTGCCGTCGCCCAGGTGCCCGTCGATGTCGAGAATGAGCACTTTTTTGCCCTCGTTTACCGCTTTTTGCGCAGCGATGGCAACGTTGTTGAACAGGCA
>JADLBE010000215.1 GCA_020847915.1 Saprospiraceae bacterium
CGAATTTTCAGGATTTGTCTGGTTTCAGGGTTGGAATGATGGCGCAAATGACGATTTTTTGAATGCATACGAAAGCAATTTGTACCATTTGGTCAATGATGTAAGAAATGAGCTGGACAAACCCGATCTGCCCGTAGTCATTGCAAGTTCGGGACAGGGTGGGTTTGAAGTTATCGATGACCTTTGGGTGCAGAGCATGCAAAACATCGTTTCTGTCGCACAACAAAGCGTAGGTTGTAATGATAGCGTTTATGGTGGTCAAGTAGGTTTTGTTGATACCAAACCCTATTATAGGAATCTTTCGGCATCGCCTGAAGACGCCATTTACCATTTTAACAACAATGCCCTGACCTTTTTAAACACAGGAAAAGCCATGGGTGATGAAATGATCCTGGCCATCAATGACATGGCTTTTTGCCATGTAGACTGTGCTGACCCCGTATCTCCCGGAATCGTATCCGTCGGCAACAGGGTATGGAACGACCTGAATCATGATGGTAAAAATGACCCGGATGAGCCGGGTATCCCAGGCGTCTCTCTGGTGATTTGGTCGGATTCGGATGGTGATGATATCCCCGACTGGCAGGGCTTCGGAGGTGTCCGGGTGACGGATGAAAATGGATATTACCGGTTTTCCGGTTTGCAACCCGGAAACTATGTGGTATTTGTATGGAGCGTCAACAATTGGGGCCCCGGAGAGCCCCTGGAAAACTTCATCTCCACCAATGGTTTCCAGGCAAATGCAAACGATGATGTGGATTTGGATAACAACGGTTTTGGCAATC
This sequence comes from Saprospiraceae bacterium, assembly GCA_020847915.1. GTDB lineage: Bacteria > Bacteroidota > Bacteroidia > Chitinophagales > Saprospiraceae > M3007. The sequence goes on from JADLBE010000215.1 coordinate 786, forward strand.
CTTTTTCGGACATCATGTCGGGCATCATGACGCTCACCTCAGATGAAGAACCACTGAATGACGGTGATCCGACCAATTGTTATTTTAATTACGATGCGAGTGGCAACAACACCGTAGATTTTGGTTTCTACGATCCTACGACAACCACGGCAGGAAACGATCCAACCGTTGATGATTCATGGATTCAAATTTTTCCAATGCCAGTCCTGAATGCGTTTACGATCAAAGGTAACCTGAGCTTGTACCAGATAGAAATATACGATGCTGTTGGTCGAACGCTTCGAAAAATTGATACCAACCAATCATCTTATACCGTTGATGTATCGTCGTTTCCTGCAGGTTTGTATTTTGTAAAAACGGTTAATCAGCACAGCAATCACAGTAAGATGTTTAAAATAGTGAAGCAATAGAGGAGATTGGTATTGATGAAGCGAAAACGCCTTCTACCCGCCGCCACTTCCAAATCCATGTTCTCCAAGCATAAAACTCTCACCTTTTTCGTAAATAACATTGGAGCGACCTACGAGCAATGGGTCAATCCGACCTATGTGTTTAATGTCTTTTTTATCGTAAGAAATTTTGTGCAGCACATAACGCATGGCATTCAACCGCGCCCGTTTTTTACAGTTAGACTTTACGACGATCCACGGTGCATCGGAGGTATCGGTGAAAAAGAACATTTTTTCTTTGGCGGTGGTGTAATCCTCCCATTTATCCATCGAAGCCCTGTCAATCGGTGAAAGTTTCCATTGTTTGAGTGGATGAGATTCGCGGTCTTTAAACCGCCTTTTTTGTTCTTCCCTACTTACTGAAAACCAAAATTTAAGCAGTATGATGCCGCTTCTCACCAGATTTCTTTCAAAATCGGGTACTTGCCGCATAAACTCGGCGTATTCTTCTTTGCTACAAAATCCCATGACATTTTCTACGCCGGCGCGATTGTACCATGAGCGGTCAAACAACACTATTTCGCCAAAAGACGGCAGGTATTTGATGTATCGTTGAAAATACCATTGCCCGCGCTCTTCATCCGTAGGTTTTTCCAGCGCCACCACCCTGGCGCCACGCGGGTTCAAATGCTCCATAAAACGTTTTATCGCCCCACCCTTTCCGGCAGCGTCCCGACCTTCAAATAAAATGACAACCCGGTTACCTGTTTGCTTTGTCCAGGCTTGCAGTTTGAGGAGCTCCACTTGCAAATCATACTTTTGTTTTTCGTAATTTTTGCGGGACATTAGGTTCTTATACGGATAACTGCCTTCACGCCAATCAATCGCCAATTCTTCGTCGGGATGGATCCCCGATCTTGCTTTTACCTTGACCTCGTCCAACAAGGTTTTCAAAAGCGCCTTTTGCTCATCGATGGGGAAACTTTTCAGGTAATTTTCCGCTACCTTTTTTTTGTCGTCCGGTGTGTTGTCAACAATATCGTTTAACGCCGCAGCTTCTTTGTTGATTTTTTTACGGACGTTTCTATTGACGGTTTTGGCTTGAATCTCCTGAGGCGTATCTCCGCCAACCACATCGCCTTCATTAACCCGGCGGGTTCGGGTTTTTAATGCTTTCGTTTCGTCGAGCAAAGTTTCTTTCTTTTCCATCATTGGTTATTTACAAAATCATAGTTCCAAACTGTTTAGAGCATGTTGTTCTATTTTAACATGTTGCCCAAGCTCTTCCTCGCCTCAAAACAGCAAACTCAACATGCTAAATTCGGTTGACATGCAATGCTGACTAGTGATGCTTATCATAGGGGATGATGAGTTTGCGCATAATGTGCTTGGCGCATTAAGAGCTTGTTCGGACTTCAGAGTTTAGGGCGTGTCCGAAAAATGCTCGCCGGGCTGAAAACGCATCTTTTGGAACCTGTTCAGCGCGTCTTTTCAGGGCAATAGAAGCCACTATTCCCCAAAAAAGAATGCTTGTCCAGAACCCAAAATCTGCTGTTTTCATCTCCGGCAGCATTTTTCAGACACACCCTAGTTCCGGCAGGATGATGGAACACTTGTTGTTTTTTGTTAAGGATGTTTCTATCAATGGTTTTGGTTTTAATCTCCTGAGGCGAATTGCCGGCAACCACATCTCCTAAACGTGTGGTCTACACGCCAACTGCCGAAGTTCTACCGACAACCGATATTGAACATTGATATACATCATAAGGAACGATGATTTATAGCATTACTATCATAAAAGAGTATTTCACTATATTTGTAAGGAGAAAACAAGACCTGCAAGGAGGGAATACCTGCCGTTGAGATGAAAAGACCACCAATGAAAATCATAAATCTGGCACCGGGTATTTGTGAAAATGACTTAAGAAAAAACAGATCTTCAAAACCAGCCCATGATTGACCCTACTGTTCCTTTGATCTGATGGCAAAAATTATTTCTTATGGAAAAAATACTCGTTACCACCGATTTCTCCAACCATTCAAAAGCGGGTTTGCGCTTTGCTATCCAACTGGCCACCCGAAAAGAGGTTGAGTTGGTATTCTTTCATTGCTTTCAGGCTTTGATTCCTACGTCATTACATCGTAACCGTATAGAAAATGATGTGCGGGAGCAAACTGCGGCACATTTGTATAAACTTGAAAAATTCGTGGCAGCTCAATACAAAGCCTTAAAGGTCACTCCTGGCCCAAACCGGTGTGCTGTATTGGAGGACTTGAGTCCGCAAAGTGCCATTTTGGATTATGCCCAACGAAACAAGTTTGATTTGATTTGTATGAGTACTCGGGGCGCCGGTTCCATCCAAAAGATCATCGGCACGAACACCAGTACAATCATCTTTAAATCAACCGTACCTGTCCTGGTGGTTCCTCATACTTATCGGGTAAAAACAATCAAAACAGTTCTTTATGCATCCGATTTGGAAAACATAAACGAAGAGCTGTCTACCGTTGAGGGATTTTTCCAATCCATGGAAGTTAAAGTGAACTTGGCGCATTTCTATTTTCCCAGTCAAATATCACTGGATCAAGACTCTCTGAAGGCTATGTGGCGGCAAAAACACAAATGCCTTGACGAGGTTTTTCTCGAAAAGTTCGAATTGGACGAAGGCTTTGCCGGGCTGTTGGACCGGTTGATAAAAAAGACAAAGCCTTCAATAATTGCCTTTTTTACCCAAACCAACAAAACCTGGTTAGACAAACTATTCTCTTCAAGTAGATCAGAAACATATTCATTCGTTACAAAAACCCCCATGCTCGTTTTTCACAAAACCGGCAAATAGCGCTTGTATATGAATTGGCATTTAATAAATAAAGAAGAAGTCCTCCAACTCATCGGTAGCCAACCCGCCGGACTCACCAATTCTCAATCTGAGGAGCGTCTCCTGGAATTTGGCCGCAACGAACTGTTGGAAAAGAAGAAAAAGCCCGCGTGGCTCCTTTTTTTGGGCCAGTTCAAGGACACGATGATTCTGATATTGATGGCCACCGCCGTCTTGTCGGGCATGATTGGCGATGTGAAAGACACGGTCGTTATTTTGATCATTATTGTGCTCAACGCCATCGTTGGTTTCGTACAGGAATACCGGGCGGAAAAAGCTATCGAGGCATTGAAAAAAATGTCCGCGCCTTCCGCCACCGTCCTGCGAAACGGGCTGCCTGTTCAGATAAGTGCCGCTGAACTCGTGCCGGGCGACGTGGTCCTGCTCGAAGCGGGCAACATGATACCGGCAGACCTCCGCTTGATTGAATCGCATTCCATAAAAATCGAAGAGGCCTCGCTCACGGGCGAATCTCACGCGGTCGAAAAACAAACCGACGAACTACACGGCGAGCAATTGCCCCTCTGCGACCGTACCAACATGGCCTACAAAAGCACCCTCGTCACCTACGGGCGCGGTAGCGGCGTGATTGTCGCAACGGGTATGAACACCGAAATCGGGCGCATCGCTCAACTTTTGCAGGAAGACGAAGTGCTCACCCCTCTCCAAGTGCGCCTTGCCAAATTCAGCAAATAACTTTCGCTCGCCGTTTTGGGCATCTGCGCCGTCATCTATGTCACTGGACTTTTGCGTGGCGAAGACCCTATACAGATGCTGATGACCGCCATTTCGGTTGCTGTTGCGGGCATCCCGGAGGCTTTGCCAGCTGTCGTCACCATCGCGCTCGCGCTAGGCGCACGGCGGATGGTGCAAAAAAATGCACTTATTCGAAAACTCCCCGCCGTTGAAACCCTCGGTTCTGTCACCTTCATTTGCGCCGACAAAACCGGGACGCTCACGCAAAATCGGATGAGAGTGACTCAAATCTGGCCGGCATACGGCAGAAAGCAGGCCGAAACGCCCCCGCTCACCGTTCATCAGGCATTGCGCATCACTCCGAAGGATGGCCTTTTGCTCGCCATGTCACTCAACCACGACGTGAAAAGGAACGAAATGGGCGAGTTGGTTGGCGAATCCACGGAGGTCGCGTTGTCCGTTTTTGCGGAAGCGAATTTGACCGCTCTGCGCCCCGCCGATTATCCGAGGATGGCCGAACTGCCCTTCGATTCCGTCCGAAAAATGATGACGACCGTCCACCGACGGGGAGACGGGAAATTTTTAGTGATCACAAAAGGTGCTTTGGAATCCGTTCTCGAAGCCTGCGACGACAATGCGGATGAAACCGTCATGACCGCTGAGGCTGAAAAAATGGCAGAAAACGGCCTCCGCGTTTTGGCCTACGGCTTTCGCATTTTGGACGAATTGCCCACCCAACTCGACTTTTCTACCCTCGAAACCAACCTTCAATGCCTCGGCCTCGCCGGCATGATGGACCCGCCCCGCGAGGAGGCCAAACAAGCCATCGCCGACTGCCGCACGGCGGGCATCGTACCGGTGATGATTACCGGCGACCACCCTGTAACAGCGGCGGCCATCGCCCGGCAAATCGGCATTTTGAACAGTCCGGACGACAAAATCATCACTGGCGCAGCCCTGCTGAAAATACCGGAACAAACATTCGAGGATGAAATCGAGCGGATAAAAGTCTATGCCCGAGTATCGCCGGAGCAAAAATTGCAGATTGTCAAGGCGTTGCAAAACAAAAAACATTTCGTCGCTATGACTGGCGACGGCGTGAACGATGCCCCGGCCCTACGCCGCGCCAACATCGGTGTGGCCATGGGCATCACCGGCTCCGACGTATCGAAAGAAGCCGCGCACATGATTTTGCTGGACGACAATTTTGCCACTATTGTCAAAGCGGTGCGTGATGGGTGGCGCATTTTTGAGAACATCCGCAAGTTCGTCAGGTTCAACCTCACTGGCAACAGTGGCCAGGTATGGGCGATTTTTATTGCCCCCCTTGCCGGGCTTCCCATCCCGCTGATACCAATTCAAATCCTTTGGATTAACCTGGTGGTGGACGGGCTGCCCGCACTTGCCTTAGCAGGCGAGCCTGCCGAAAAAAACATCATGCAGTGCCCGCCCCGCAAACCGGGTGAAAGTATTTTCGCGCACGGACTCGGCTGGCACGTCCTCTGGGTAGGCTTGCTCCTCGGTGCTGTTTGCTTAGGTGTGCAGGCCTGGGCCATGCACAACGACGACCCAAAATGGCAGACCTACGTTTTTACGGTGCTTTGTTTCAGCCAGATGGGGCACGTTATGTCCATTCGCAGCGAGCATTTTTTCCTTTTCCGTCAGGGCATTTTCAGCAACCTGCCGTTGATTGGTGCCGTGCTGTTTACGTTCGGGTTGCAACTGGCTTTGCTTCACGTCCCTTTTTTACAACAAATATTTTCCACCCAGGCCCTCACATGGACCGAACTGGGCGGCTGCATCGTCGTTTCACTCATCGTATTTCATGCAGTGGAACTGGAGAAATTGATTCGCAAAAGGAGGAAGGATAAATGAAGGATGGTACATCCAAATTTGATGTAATTGGAAGCAAACGATTCCACCCATTAATTCCGGAGGTTCGTCCCCTCCCCTTCCAAAAAATACATATCCACCTCTCCTTTATTCTTCGCGCTGATTTTCCCACGATACGCACATTCGAACGCACCGCGCAACAGCGCATACGTCACGCCGCTCATGTTGATTTTACCCGGCTCTCCGCTGCTCTCCATCTGTGCAGCCGTGTTCACCGTATCCCCCCAAACATCGTACGCATTAACACACACACGTTGCCCCTCATACGTCAAGCCCGTTTTACAATCTGTTGAATATGTAACATTTATATAGAAACCTGTAAAATTTTCAAGTATGGTTACAGGATATTTGTAATTTACTATTTTACTGTTAAATCACACCTAAGAGCATGTTTGGATCTCGGTTTTGTTCGCTATGGCCGCAAATCCGAAATTTAAACATGCTCTTAACTATGGGAGTAATAGAAGGACATCAGACAATGAACAATCTCATTTAACAAAATACCAAATTTAACGCACCATGGAAAATAATTTCCCGGAAGAAAAAGAACACATGGAAACTTTGGTTTCGGTTCTTAGCTCCAAGGCTTTATCCGAATTTGACACACAATTTAACATTACCGACAAAGGTTTAATTTCTTTATCAACACAAAAAATTTACCAACCAAACCAGGTTAAAGTTGCACACTTTTACCGATTTGAAGGCGAATCCAATCCGGATGACAATTCAATTCTTTATGCTATTGAGACCAACGAAGGTGAAAAAGGAACCATCGTTGATGCATATGGAATGTACAGCGATACATTGGTTGGAGATTTTATGAATCTGGTTGAAGGCATCCATAAATAATGGATAAACATCCTAAACATATAGTCGTAATCGGCGCATCTGCAGGAGGATTAAATGCATTAACGGAAATAGCACATACCCTGCAAACGGGGTTGGATGTTGCCTATTGTATTGTACTTCATTTGTCTCGTAAAGCGATCGGCGATTTTATAGTGCATCGCCTGAAGCAAGTCACCTCTTTGGATTGCAGCCTTGCCGTCAACGGCGCAGCAATAAAAAAAGATACCATTTACATTGCACGGCCAAACCAACATCTGCTGGTGAAGGACAACAAATTTATTCTGGGTGGTGGCCCTGAGGAAAACCGTTTTCGGCCCTCGATCGACGTACTGTTCCGCTCGGCCGCAGTTGCTTACAGCTCAAATACCATTGGGATTATCCTGAGCGGTATGTTGGATGATGGTACCTCAGGCATGTGGGCCATAAAAAGAAGCGGTGGTAGCTGTATCGTCCAGGACCCTGACCAGGCCGAGTATCCCGATATGGTGCTTTCCGTTATTAACAATATGGAGGTGGATCATGTGGCAAACCTGGAAGATATAGGCACACTCATTGCAGAAATATTAAAGCATAAAAAAGGAAGGAAAAAACCAGTCCCCAAAGAAGTCATACTGGAATCAAGAATAGCTGAAACCACTGCTATAGGAATAGAAGATATTGAAAAAATAGGGGATAAAAGCGTTTTTGCATGCCCTGATTGTGGTGGCAACTTATGGTCTGTACAAGACGATCGAAATAAACGTTACCGTTGCCATATAGGACACGCCTACACCGAAAAAGATTTGGTCATAAAGCAAAATGAAACAGCAAGTAAAACTTTATGGATAGCCCTTCGGATGATGGAGGAACGTAAACATCTTTTAAAAAAATTGGAAGTCGATTTTGCCAAAAAAGGTTACAAGTCCTTATCGATCAACAATCTTGAAAAACAGGATGAAATGCAGCGCCACATTAATGAGCTGAAAAAGATTTTGTTTGATTTACAAAATCAGGAAACGACCTAGGGTTTGCCATTGCTTTCAGGGTGCAAATGCGCTGCCCCTCATACACCAGCAACACCTGAAACTCCCCAGGCTCAAAGCGGTTTTCCACATCCATGATGTTCGGATCAAACCCGACTTTAAAGGCCAAAAAACGCGCCTTGGCTAAGCAATTGGGCTGTAAAGCAGCAATCAGATCCGCTTTGACTTCGGAGTCAAGCTCGGGCAGAAGCAGTGGCTTGGGACGCGATTTGTGCTGCGAACAATAGTCCAGTTCAACGAGTTGTGGCAGGAAAGGATCCTCCGGGAATTGGTGCTGTACGAACGACAACAAACGTTCGTACGCCTGGGCCTGGGTGTATTGGTGAAACGGAAACGCCTGTACGAACCACCCGCCCAGTCCTTCCAAAAAATCGAAAATACTGTAACGCTCCGTCACGTATTTCAGGGTGCGGATGGCGCGTGGTTTGTTCCAATACATCTCCAGGGCGTGTTCCACCAGTCGGATGCGGTCCAGTTCGGCCTGGGAGAGGTAGTTACTTTTAATGACCTCGTACGGCGGTTCGGGATCGAACACAAAGCCGTGTTGTTCGTATTTTTCCCGAACGGGCGTGCCTTTCAGGAACTTCAAAAAGCCGAGCTGCAGTTCCGGCGCAAAGAGTCGGAACACCTCTTCAAAACCATGGCGGATGTCGGGTAGGGTTTCCAGAGGAAGTCCAACAATGAGGTCGAGGTGCATTTCCACCTTGTGCTGCAAAGCCTGAATGATGCCTTTGGTTTTGTCGAAATTTTGCTTTCTGCTCACCTCCAGGTTCACCCGGGCGTTCACAGACTGGATGCCGATTTCGAAGCGGAACAATCCCGGCGGCACGTTTTCCTCAATGAACCGGACGATGTCGGGGTGCAGGATGTCGGCCGTGATTTCGAACTGGAATACATTTTCAGGACGGTGGTGTTCCAGGATGAAACGGAAGATGTCGAGTGTAAAATCCCGTTTGATGTTGAAGGTACGGTCCAGGAACTTGATCACCTTCCCGTGTTGCATCAGGTACAACAGGGAGGATTTGATGTGTTCGTCGGGCAGGTAACGCACCTTGTTGTCCAGACTGGCCAGACAAAACTCGCATTTGTAAGGACACCCCCTGGAGGTTTCCACATAAAGCACCTTTCCTGCCAGGGTTTCCGGCGGATCGTTTTGCCAGGGCCGGATGTCGCGGTACAACGAAAGATCAAAAATGGCGGGGTCGGAAACGTAGCGAACCTCACCGGAGGGCGTTTTGGACGCCAGGTTTGCCAGGTGATCCACGTTCGGCCAGGCGTACAAAAACTCCCGGAACGGCGTTTCCCCTTCGCCTGTGATGATGTAGTCCACCTCCGGCCTGGCGATGACCTCCTGCCAGTCGTAACTCACTTCCGGGCCTCCGAGCAGGATCTGCGTTTGCGGGTTCAAAGCCTTGATCTTTCGCGCCGTTTCCAGAGTTTGGGTGATGTTCCAGATGTAACAACTGAAAGCAACCACCTGGAAATCAGCGCAATACCGGGCAATCTCATCGCGGTCCTGGTTGATGGTAAACTCCTTCCACGCCAGTCCAGGCCAATCACTGTTCAGCCCGTACAGAAGCCGGATGGCCAGGTTGGTATGGATGTATTTGGCATTGAGTGTGGTGAGCAGGATAGTCATGTGGGTGCAAAGAAACGGTGTTTGGGGGGATATGCAACCTTAGAATTTCCAATGTCACAGGCGGGGCTAATGCATGGCCAGTACCTTGACTTTTTAGGATAATATAAAAAGCGGGGTTGTTTCCGATGTCTGGCCTTTTTACATTAACTTGTGGGAAACATTTCGATTAAAGAGGAAAATATTACCATACAATGGGGAAAAACATACAAGAAACATTACTTAAAACACCCACGGGTATAAGCGGGTTAGATGAGATCACAAACGGAGGATTCCCCAAAGGTCGCCCGGTTCTTATATGTGGTAGTGCGGGTTGCGGCAAAACGTTGTTTGCCGCACAGTTTCTCGTGAAAGGAATTACTGATTACAATGAGCCGGGCGTATTCATGAGTTTTGAAGAAACAGCAAGCGATCTTACACAAAATTTCAAGTCCCTGGGATTTGATTTTGAGAAATTAAAAGCAGAAAAAAAGCTGCGCATAGACCATGTGCGCATTGAACGTACAGAGATAGAAGAAACAGGCGAATATGATTTAGATGGACTATTTATCCGGCTAAATTACGCCATTGATGCCATTGGAGCGAAACGGGTAGTGCTTGACACCATCGAATCCTTGTTTTCAGGAATGGAAAATACGGCATTACTCCGTTCCGAAATCCGAAGATTATTTTCATGGCTCAAGGAAAAGGGCGTAACAGCAATCATTACGGGCGAAAGAGGCGAAAGTTCATTAACCCGGCAGGGACTGGAAGAATATGTTTCCGACTGCGTAATACTCCTCGATTTTCGGGTAATAGAACAAATTGCTACACGCAGATTGCGTATCGTAAAATACCGTGGCAGCACCCACGGCACAAACGAATACCCCTTTCTCATTGACGAAAATGGCATTTCCGTTCTTCCGGTCACCTCACTTAAGTTAGATTACAAATCATCAACAGAGATTGTTTCTTTGGGATTACCTGCATTGGATGATGCATTTTCAACAGGAGGCATTTACCGTGCAAGCAGCACACTTATAACAGGTACCGCCGGCACTTCCAAAACCATTCTTGCAAGTTACTTTGCCATGAGCAGCTGCAAGCGCAAAGAACCCACGCTTTATTTTTCCTTTGAAGAATCACCCGACCAATTGGAAAGAAATATGGCAACAATCGGAATTGATTTTAAGCAGGCTATTCAATCAAAACTGCTACACATACACGCGTCACGGCCTTCCCTGCTGGGTTTGGAAATGCACCTGATGGTTATAAACAACTTATTGGCGGAGTTAAAACCACGTACCGTAATCATTGACCCCATCAGCAGTTTAATAACCATTGGCAACAGCAGTGAAGTACGTGCCATGTTGGTCAGACTTATGGATACGCTCAAAATAAATCAGATCAACGCACTATTCACATCGCTTACACATGAAGGGCACTCAGGATACAACAGTTCTGCCCTTGATATGGTTTCTTCTCTTGCAGACACGTGGATTAATTTAGAGAACGAAGAACGTAACAGTGAAATGGTACGCAGTTTATTAATTGTAAAATCGCGGGGTATGGGACATACAAACAACAAACAAGATTTTACCATAACAAATAAAGGAATTCATTTTACCTCCTCAAGCAAAAAAACAAAAAGCACATGATAAAAGAAGAAAAATGGGAACTGCGTTTATACATAGCCGGACAAACACCCAATTCCGTACTTGCTCTTAAAAACATCACCAAGTATTGCAAGGAACATTTGAAAGGAAAATACACGATCGAAGTAATTGACCTTTTAATAAATCCTCAATTGGCTGAAGGCGACCAGATATTTGCCATACCTACCCTGGTGCGAAAAGTTCCGGAGCCCCTTAGAAAAATAATCGGGGACCTCTCCAATGAAGATAAAGTATTGGTTGGTTTAAATATCCGTCCGTTATCTGATTAATAATCTCAAATATGAAAAGCAAAACAAAAAACCAAACACCTATTGAAGAGAAGTTCGTTCTAACACTTTATGTTGCCGGGATGACCCGTAAATCCATGGAAGCAATTGAAAACATTAAGTGGCTGTGCGACAAACATTTAAAAAACTGCTTTGAACTGGAAATCATAGATATTTATAAAAATCCCAAGATTGCTGAAGAACAACATATTGTTTTTAGTCCTTCACTTCTGAAAAAATTACCGTTGCCTACAAAAACTTTGGTAGGAACATTATCTGATACCCAAAAAGTATTAAAAGCATTAGGCATCACCTTCGATCAATGATATTATTGAAATGAAATTATCTGCCGTCCAATCTGCCTTAAAAATTACAGAGCTGCAAAGCCGCCTGGATGAATACGAGCAGCTTATTGAAGCCATTAAGGGGGGTGAAGTAGATGCCTTTGCATTAAAGACAAACGATCAGTCTGAAATTTTCACCCTTCACAGCGTAGATTATACTTATAAAATGCTGGTTGAAAACTTTGGTGAAGGCGCACTTAATTTATCCAAAGAAGGTCTCATTGTTTACAGCAACAATTATTTTCCTGAGCTCCTGGGACTGCCTTACCAAGACGTCATTGGAAACTCTTTTTTTCAATTTATACATCCAAAATCAAAGGAAAAATTCAAAGAACTATTTGACGCAGGTTCACTTTCAAATACAAAAGGTGAAATAAATTTATGTATTGCCAATAAAATAATTCCTGTTTACATTTCACTTACCTCATTGTTTCCCAAAGTCCAAACAATAGGTGTGATTATAACCGACTTAACAGAAAAAAAGAAACAAGAAGAAATCATGAGCATTAAAAATGCTGAATTAGAAACATTGAATAGTCAACTTCAAGCCTTTGCATACATTACCAGTCACGATTTACAGGGGCCGCTTCGTAAAATTCAAATTTTCATATCACGCATC
>JADLBE010000216.1 GCA_020847915.1 Saprospiraceae bacterium
AATCTGTGTGAAACTTCTTCCATTATCTGCAAAATCCTTACCGCAGCAGCGTCACATTTCCTTTTTGCTCCGTCGTCAATCCGTTACGGCACCGCACACGGTAATAATAACCGTAGGTTTCGGCCGGTTGCGGTTCGGTTCTGAAGGTGCCGTCCCAGGATTCACTTATGCTGTTGGCTTCAAAAATCTTTTCGCCCCAGCGGTTAAAAATCGCCCAGTACACTTCGTCGACAATTTGACTTTCCATCCTAAGGACGTCGTTTTCGCCGTCGCCGTTGGGTGAAAATCCTGTTGGGAAAAACACGTAAGGCTCGATGCACTCCGGTGAAAAAACCCGAACGGTAACCGTATCAGACGAACGACAACCACTTGACAACAAAATACTTACGGTATACGTGGTCGTTTCTTCCGGCGAAGCCACCGGATTGAAAATGTTGGGATTGGACAAACTTTCGGCGGGTGTCCAGAAAAACTCCACAGCGCCCGGGAAGATGGCTTCGAGTTGACTGGTTTCTCCAAACAAAATGGTCACAGGACTGGCTGTAGCCGTAAGTGTACCGGGATTAAGCACTTCCACGGTGATGGTTCCTGTGGTCGTACAAGGGCCGTTGCCCGACAAAACGACATTGTACACGGTGTTTTCCACCGGGAAAGCCAAAGGGTTGGGTACGCTGCCCGAACTGAGTGTGCCGGTTGGCGTCCACACATACGTATACGCCGGATCGGCTGCCGGGAAAAGGGGGATGGTATCGCCGGCGCATATGGACAAGGCGTCGCTCAGGGAATCTATTGGCGGAAAAGGCGCTTCGATGGGAAAAGCGGTGGAATCCGGACAACCGTTGCCGGACGTGGAAACCAATGTTAAAACATAATTGCCCGGGTCGGTCACGTTAAAAACCGGGTTTTGCTCCGACGATTCGGCGACGACCATGCCGGCAGCATTGAGCAGGTTCCAATCCCAGGTGGCGATGCCGTAAACGGGATCCGTGCTAAGGTCTGTGGCCTGGATTTCAAGCACACCACCCGTACAATCCGGGAAAGTAAAACTCAGGTCCGCGTCGGCGAACGTTTCGGTGACGTGGATTTGCGTAAACATCGTGTCGCTGCAGGGGTCGTTGGGCTCTGCAATGAGCGCAACCGTGTACACGCCGGTATCCGGGTAGGTAAACAAGGGTGAAAAACCCGTGGAAGTTAATGACAGGTCGCCGCCCCAATCGAAAAACCACCTGAAAAACGTGGCGGAGGCACTTTCGTTGGTAAACCGCACCGTGAGTGTATCGCACAACACTTCAGGCACAAAAAACGCGGCGAACGGTTTACCACAGTCGGCTACATTGTACTGAAAATCGCGTCTTGTGGTGGAAATTACTTCCCCGTCGCGGTATTCATCCACACAAACACCCACCACAAAGTTGCCGATGGTATTCGGGATGCCGGTCATAAAACCCGTCATGGGATCGATGGTCAGCGGATCTCCACCAAGTACGTTGTTGAGGCTGTAGGGCGGGTCTGTCCACACAACTTCGAGGTAGGGCCCCGGGAAGGGCGGATTGGGCGCCGGAATCAAAGAGTCGGGACCATTGAGCGGTGTACAAAGCCGGTACACGAGCGAGTCGCCGTCGGGATCCGTGGCGCCGTGGTCGAAGTCTATCGGTTCGTTGATACAAATGGCCACCGGAGGCCAGTTGGTAAAAACGGCGCTGCTGTTGCACTCCAGCATGGTGGTTTCCGACAATTGTCCGATGATGGAAATACCGGTATTCAGCGGGTCAGGAATGTTTCGGATAAGTTTGTTCCGGCAGCAGCGCTGGTAAACGAAGGTGTAGCCGTTTGGGATAAACGGCAGGGTAACCACGGTGGTGTACCTCGTGGCGTGTACACACACGTTGGGTGGTGCGGTGAGGCAGGGATTGGTAAGGATGATGGGCAGGGTATCGTTGTTGGCGGTGTTCAGAAACATCGAAACGTTTTGAACGAGGTTCCAGTTGGCGTCGTAAATGCCCAGGGCCGCCGGATTGTCGAACCATGGCACACCGTTGTAACAGTCGCGGTACACCGACAGGTTGATCCTGTACTGGTTGTTGCCGAGACATTCGTAAGTAATTTCGCCACCGACGATGTGGGTGGCGCTGAGGTTCAGGTTAAAACCTGTGAGCAGGGTAAATAATACGAGAAAACGGTGCATCATGCAAAACAACGGCAGGTGTAAAAGCGCCGCAGGTCAAAAGAACGAAAAGAAGCGTAAACTGCCAACACTTTGGTGAATTACCGTATTTTTCGCGCCTCATTTCAAAAAGAGCGGCCTTGCTGCACGAACTACCCTGTTTCTTATGAAAAATACCAATACGCTGTGGTTTGCTTTGGCCAGTGTGGCCGTTGTGGCAGGCATCCACCTGTTGTCACATTACAATGTGTGGTCGCTCGACGAAACCACCCTGATGATTTTCCGTTGGTGGGCCGTGGGTGCTTTGTGCATTTTTGGATACAAAAACAATTCGCTCACCACCTGGATCCTGCTCAGCATGGTGATCGGTATGGAAGTGGGCGTCGATTTCCCAAAAGTGGGCGCCAATTTGGAAATTTTAAGTAAAATATTCATTCAACTCATCAAAACCGTTATTGCGCCCCTGCTTTTTGGCACCCTTGTGGTGGGCATCGCAGGTCAAAGCAATTCCCAACAAGTGGGGCGAATGAGTGTGAAGGCGTTTTCTTATTTCATCTTTGCTACCACCATAGCCCTGGTGATCGGATTGGTTGCCATCAACTACACCAAAGCAGGTGAAGGCATCAACATTCCCAACCTGGTGGTTTCCGCACCGGTGGATCTCGACGGTGCTCAACTCACCGCACAGGTAGACTCCGTAAAAGGCACCTACAAACTGCTTTACCACGGCAAAGAACTCGCCCCGCCGCCTCCGGTGAACAAACAGGACTGGAAAAAAATTGTGATGCACATTTTCCCTGAAAACGTGGCCAAAATGATTTTTGAAGGCGCTGTTTTGCAAATTGTGGTTTTCAGTTTGATATTTGGATTTGCCCTTCGACAAGTGCACGAGCCCCACCGACTCAAAATGCTGGAATGGTGTGAATCGCTCACCGAAGTGATGTTTAAATTTACGGGCATCATCATGTACTCCGCGCCCCTTGCTGTGGGTGGCGCCATGGCTTACACCATTGGAACCATGGGTTTTGAAGTGGTTTGGAACCTGCTCAAATTGCTCGGCACTTTGTATGCAGCGCTTATTGTATTTATTTTGCTGGTATTTATACCCGTTTTGTTGCTTTTCCGTATTCCCATTAAAAAGTTCTTTGCAGCCATTTACGAACCTGTATCCCTGGCTTTTGCCACCGCAAGTTCGGAAGCAGCCTTACCCAAGGCGCTTACCGCCATGGAAAACTTCGGCGTACCGCGCAAAATCGTTTCGTTTGTGCTGCCTACGGGTTACAGTTTCAACCTCGACGGCTCCACCTTGTACCTTTCCCTGGCCGCCATTTTTTGCGCTCAGGCCGCCGGCATCGATCTGACCTGGCAAACACAACTTGCGATGATGGGCACCTTGTTGCTCACGTCAAAAGGTGTGGCAGGTGTGCCCCGCGCCTCGCTGGTGATCCTCGCCGCCACCGTGAACCAGTTCAACATCCCCGAATGGCCCATCGCCATCATTTTGGGTGTGGATGCTTTGATGGACATGGGCCGCACGGGTGTAAACCTCATGGGCAACTGCCTCGCTTCGGCCGTGGTGGCGCGTTGGGAAGGCGAATTTGACGACGAAAAAGCGAACGCCTGATGCTCCAGGACAACCAACAAACCAAACTCCTGAACACAGCCGTGATCGTGGCTGCGCTTGGGTATTTTGTAGATATCTACGACCTGTTGCTGTTTGGGTTCGTAAGGGTTAAAAGTTTGAAAGCGCTTGGGTTGGAAGGGCAACAACTCACCGATGTGGGTATTTCCCTGCTCAACTGGCAAATGGCCGGCATGCTGATAGGCGGCATTTTGTGGGGCATTTTGGGCGACAAAAAAGGACGCGTTTCCGTGTTGTATTTTTCCATCGCCTTGTATTCCATCGCCAATTTGATGAACGGGTTTGCCACGGGGCCGGACGATTACGCCTTGTACCGTTTCATTGCAGGCATCGGATTGGCGGGCGAGCTCGGCGCAGGCATTACGTTGGTGGCCGAAGTATTGCCCAAAGAAAAACGCGGTTACGGCACCATGCTGGTGGCTGTAATTGGCCTTAGTGGCGCTTTGCTGGCCTGGGTCATCGACCAACTTTTCGACTGGCGCACCTGTTATTTCGTGGGCGGCGGATTGGGCATCGCACTTTTGCTTTTGC
>JADLBE010000217.1 GCA_020847915.1 Saprospiraceae bacterium
CCGGCGCCGCTGATGAGGTCTGCGGTGGTCATGTTACCCCAGTTTTTCAACTGCCTTTTCCCACTCGGAATACACCGTGGAAAGTTCCTTTTTCCAATCCTGGTACTGCACCATAAGTTTGTCGGCGTTGGGCTGGTTGTAAAAGGCCATATCGGCCATTTTTTGCTCCATGTCGGTAATCTGACCTTCCAGTTCGCTGATGCGTTTTTCGGTTTTTTGAACCACCCGTTGCAGCTGCTTTTTTTCCTCTGCACTCAGGGCCTCCACGCTGGTATCCGGAGCGGCATAACCGCCGCCCTGGGTTGAAGCTGTTGCTGCAACAGTGCGTTTTTCAACGTCGCGCATGTTGTCGAGTTTGCGCTTGTTGAGGAAATAGTTGATGTCGCCGAGGTATTCGTGCAGTCGGTGATCGCGGAACTCCATGGTGCGTGTGCTCAGGCCGCTGAGAAATTCCCGGTCGTGGCTCACCACCAGCAAGGTGCCCGTGAAATCCAGCAACGCGTTTTTCAACACGTCCTTGGAAAGCATGTCAAGGTGGTTCGTCGGTTCGTCGAGGATCAGGAAGTTGATCGGACGCAGCAGCATGCAGGCCAGGGCCAGTCGTGCGCGTTCGCCGCCGGAGAGTGCCACTACTTTTTTATCCACGTCTTCGCCGCTGAACAAAAAGCCGCCCAGCGTGGAGCGCAGTTTGGTGCGCATTTCCGGCGGAGCGTATTTTTCCATGGTTTCCAGCAACGTAATTTTAGGATCAAGGGTTTCGGCCTGGTTCTGGGCGTAATAACCGATCTGTACGTTGTGACCAAGCGTGGTGTTGCCGGAAGTTGGAGGTTCGGCGCCCACCAGGATTTTGGCGAGTGTGGTTTTACCTTGTCCGTTCTGCCCTACAAAAGCAATCCTTTCGCCGCGCAGTATTTCAAAATCGACGTTTTCCAAAACTTTGGTGTTGCCGTAACGCTTGGTTACACGTTCGGCTTTGGCCACCACTTCGCCCGAGCGCGGAGCCGGCGGAAAACGCAGGTTCATCACCGAGGAGTCGATGTCGTCTATTTCAATGCGATCAATTTTATCGAGCTGCTTTTGCATGCTCTGCGCCATCTTGGTTTTGGTGGCTTTGGCCATAAAACGCGCGATGGTGCGTTCGCGGTCGGCGATGACACGTTGCTGGTTGTCGTAGGCCGACTGCATTTTTTCCCGACGTTCGGAACTGAGCTCCACATAAGCGGAGTAGGGGACCTTGTAGTCGTCGAGCCTGCCCAGCACCACTTCTACGGTGCGGTTGGTCACGTTGTCGAGGAAACGCCTGTCGTGACTGATGCAAATGGCCATGCCGGTGTAGCCGGCGAGCCAGTCTTCGAGCCACAGGATACTTTCGATGTCGAGGTGGTTGGTCGGTTCGTCGAGCAGCAACAGGTCGGGCGAACGAAGCAGCATTTT
Source organism: Saprospiraceae bacterium (assembly GCA_020847915.1). Taxonomy (GTDB): domain Bacteria; phylum Bacteroidota; class Bacteroidia; order Chitinophagales; family Saprospiraceae; genus M3007. The sequence goes on from JADLBE010000217.1 coordinate 1,435, forward strand.
GGCCAGTTCGATGCGCATTTGCCAGCCGCCGGAGAACTCGTCGGTGAGGCGGCCCATGTCGCTGTGCTGGAAACCCAGACCGGCGAGTACACGTTCGGCGTCGATCTGCGTGGTTGCGTGCCCGAGGTGGTGCAGGTGTTCGGTGAGGTCGCCGAGCTCTTCGATAAGTTTGGCGTAAGAGTCGGTTTCGTAATCCTCACGCACCGCGAGATCGTTCTGGACGTCGTGCAGGCGTTTTTCCACGGCCAATACTTCAGCGAAGGCGGTCATGGTTTCATCGATCACGGTTTTGCCTTTGGGCAGGAGCATGTCCTGGTGCAGGTAACCGAGTGTGAAATGGCTTGGTTGAACGACGTTGCCTTCCTGGGGCGACATTTCGCCGGCGATGATTTTCAGCAGGGTGGATTTACCTGCGCCGTTGCGGCCTACGAGGCCGATGCGGTCACCGGGTTTGGCGACCATGTTGACGCGGTCGAGCAGGATACGGTTGCCGTATTGGATGTAAATGTTGGATAACGATAGCATAGCGGGCGCAAAGGTACGCTAATTAATGCTTTGAATAAATGTTCTGTTGTGGTTTGAAGCTGTCTTATTGTTAACTTGACAACAACGCAGGACCTATACTTAAGGTTGCGGAAGCCTCGTGCGGACATTCCTATTCCGGCAAACAAGGCCTTGTTTTCAATTTTTATTTTATCCAAATAAAAATAGACTTTAAAAACAAATTGCGATGTTGTCTAAATAGCAAATTTAGAGTGGTTGATATTTGCAAAAGCCAAATGGGATAAACTACATTTAAGCCTGAAAGTAACTTTTACAAATCTGCTGCGCCGTGAACCCGACCGACATCAAAAATCCGGAATATTTCCACAAAGTAGTCGACTGCCAGTATGCATGTCCTGCCCATACGCCTGTTCCCGAATACATACGACTGATTGCCGCCGAGCGGTACTCGGAAGCGTATTTGGTAAACTGGGAATCCAACGTTTTTCCCGGTGTTTTGGGCCGAACGTGCGACCGCCCATGCGAACCTGCCTGCCGGCGAGGCCGTGTAGACGAAGAACCCGTCGCCATTTGCCGCCTGAAACGTGTGGCCGCCGACAACAAAGGCGAAGTCCTGTCGCACATGCCCCAGGGACCGTTTTTGCCCAATGGCAAAACCATCGCATTGGTGGGTGGCGGACCGGCATCACTCACCGTGGCGCGCGACCTGGCGCCGTTGGGATACACCATCCATTTGTACGACGAACACCCGAAAGGCGGCGGTATGATGCGCAGCCAGATTCCGGCTTTCCGACTTCCTGAGTCTGTGTTGGATGAAGAAGTAGGTTATGTTTTGCGTCTTGGCATCGATACCCATTTCAACCACCGTGTGAACAGCATGCGTGCGTTGTTGGAAAAAAATTACGACGCCGTGTTCGTCGGTACGGGAGCACCCCGGGGCCGCGACCTGGCCGATGTGCCCGGTCGTGCCGCTGCCGATGCCAACATCCATGTGGGCATCGAATGGTTGGCGAGTGTGGCGTTTGGGCATACCGAAAAAATAGGCAAACGTGTTTTGGTTCTTGGCGGTGGCAACACGGCTATGGACTGCTGCCGCACCGCCCGTCGCCTCGGCGGCGAACAGGTAAAAGTGGTTGTGCGCAGTCCGTTCGCTGAAATGAAAGCCAGTCCCTGGGAAATTGAAGATGCCAAACGCGAAGGCATTCCATTTTACAACAACCACGTGCCCAAAGCTTTTGTGGTGGAAAAAGGCCGCTTGCGGGGCATGACTTTTGAAAAAGTGGCGCCCGTTTACGACGAAAAAGGCCGTCGCCGCCTCGAACCCACCGGCGAACCCGAAGTGTTTTTTGAAGCCGACGACGTGCTGGTGGCGATCGGTCAGGAAAACAGTTTCCCCTGGATAGAACGCGACCTCGGATTGGAGTTCGACCAATGGGAAATGCCCACGGTTGACCCCGTCACGTTCGCTTCATCGCGCGAAGGCGTGTTTTTTGGTGGCGACGCGGCGCTTGGGCCTAAAAACGTAATCACCGCCGTGGCACACGGTCACTCGGCCGCTGTTTCCATCGATTTGTATTGCAGGGGTGAAAGTTTGGACAAACGTCCGGACCCGATGACCAACCTGATCAACCAAAAAATGGGCATCCACGAATGGATGTACGACAGCTTCGTGGCCGACGACGAACGTTTCGCCGTGCCCCACGCCTCCAATGAAGTGGCTTTGAAAGACCGCAAACTGGAGGTGGAACTTGGTTTCGACCGCATGACAGGTTTTAAGGAAGCCCAGCGCTGTTTGAACTGCGATGTACAAACGATTTTTACGCCGGAGCTTTGCATCGAGTGCGACGCCTGCGTGGACATTTGTCCGACCACCTGCATCACCTTTACCCACAACGGTGAAGAAGACGACCTGCGCACCCGCCTCAACGCCGCAGCTACCCAACTGGACCAGGATCTGTACGTTTCCAAACCTTTGCCTACCACCCGGGTGATGATCAAAGATGAAGACGTATGCCTGCACTGCGGTTTGTGCGCCGAACGGTGTCCAACCGCTGCGTGGGATATGAAAAAATACATTTACAGTGTCACCAAAGCCTGCACGGTGTTGCACGACAACCCCTTGCTAACAACCGCCTGAACCTTACTTTAACATGCAACGATTAAAAGCCATCAACGATTTTGTGGTGCGGTTTGCCAACGTCAACGGGACAGGCTCCGCCAGCGCCAACAACCTTTTTGCCAAAGCCATTTTTCGCATGGGCATTCCCGTGACGCCCAAAAACATATTTCCTTCCAACATTCAGGGACTGCCGACGTGGTACGAAGTGCGCATCAGTGAAAAAGGCTACCTCGGCCGACGTGCAGGCATCGACATCATGGTGAGTGTGAACCCGCAAAGTTTTGCCAAAGACATTGCTTGCGTTCGGCCCGGCGGTTATTTTTTGTACGACAACAGCAAGCCGCTGGACAAAACCCTCAACCGCACGGACATCCATTTCATCGGCATACCCATGATCCGGATGTGCCAGCAGCATTTTGAAAGTCCACGGCAACACCAATTGCTGAAAAACGTCATTTACGTGGGCGCCTTGGCGGCACTGATCGACATGGATGTGGAGGTCATCAAAACTTTGATAGGCATTCAGTTTAAAAAGAACGAAAAACTGGTTCCACCGAACTACAAAGCTTTGGAACTGGGCATCAATTACATCCACGAGCATTACAAATACCCGCTTGATTTGCGCCTGGAACGCCGCGACAATGTGGGCGACCGCATCCTCATCGACGGCAATACCGCCTGTGGTTTGGGCGCCCTGTACGCCGGCGCCACGGTGGCTGCCTGGTATCCCATCACGCCTTCAACTTCGGTCGTGAATGCGTATGAAAAATTCGCCAAGCGCCTGCGTGTGGACCCGGCAACGGGAACGAACAAATTCGCGGTGGTACAGGCGGAGGACGAACTTTCCGCCATCGGCATGGTCATCGGCGCCAACTGGAACGGCGCACGGGCGTTTACCGCCACCAGCGGACCGGGCGTATCGCTGATGAACGAATTTTTAGGCCTGGCCTATTTTGCAGAAATACCTGCGGTTTTGATTGATGTTCAGCGCGGCGGACCTTCAACAGGCATGCCCACGCGAACCCAGCAGTCCGACCTTTTGCTTGCCGCATACGCCTCACACGGCGACACCAAACACGTGTTGTTGTTTCCCGACGATCCGGCAGAATGTTTCGAAATGACCGCCGAGGCGTTTGACCTGGCCGAAA
>JADLBE010000218.1 GCA_020847915.1 Saprospiraceae bacterium
AGTTTCAAAAGTCGTTCCAGGAAAACGATGTGGATCAATTTCTCAAGATGTTTAAGGCCGCTGTTTTGTGTGTTCCGGTACCATCAAAGGTGACTGTTTGCCGGGACCCAAAGGACAACTTCTTGCTGTCCCTGGCCAAGGATGGCAACGCCGATTATTTGTTGACCGGCGATGCTGATTTGCTGGTACTCGACGTGTATGGAATAACGCGCATTTGCACCATCCGGGAGTTTATGGATAAACACACTCCCGAAATCCCCCAAATACCCCATCAATAAATTCCCCAATCTTCCGCGTATTTCGCCCTCTCGGTTTCCTTCTCTCCAGTTCGATCAACCGCAAATTCGATTCATCGCAACCGGTCATTTTTGCCACTTCCTCCTGGGTTTTTCCGGCCATTAGTCTGGCATGGTAAAGCCGCTTTCCGAGCGTTAATCCTTCTGTGAAAGGGAAGTACCCAAGGAAGGTGATGATTGCTTTTGCGTACTTGGGTGTAGGGTGATTTCGGTTCGTTTCCCAACCTGCTACGCTGTCCGTAGTGACCTGCAACAACCCGGCCACTTGCGGTTGCGAGAGTCCTCTGTCAAGACGCACCTTCCTCAAATGATCTCCCAAAGAATTCAACGTTTCGGGATAGGCTTGATTTACAGGCTTTTGCGTGCAAAATCGAATTTGACAACTATGCAACGCAACCCTGAGGGTTCGTTTTTTTCAAAAAACAGCAAAACCAAAGGCGTGTAAGTGTTGCTTAAACCATTGACCTAAACCCCGCCGTTCACCACCTTCCACAATTTCACACACTCCACAGCCTCTTTTACATCGTGCACCCGCAAAATACGCGCACCTTGCTGCAAGGCAACCATGTGCAATGCCGTGGTGCCGTTGAGCGCGTTTTCAGGGTTGACTTTTAAAACTTTGCAAATCATGGATTTGCGGGACAAACCCGCGAGCACGAGCAAGCCGGTCACGTTTTCAAACACATGCAAACCGTTAAGCAGCCTGTAATTGTGTTCAACTGTTTTTCCGAAACCAAACCCGGGGTCGAGCACTAGGTCGTACACACCCGCCGCATGCAAACGGCTTATTTCCCTGATGAAAAAATCAAGGACTTCCGTGTTTACGTCCGTGTACGCTGGGTTTTGCTGCATGTTGTCGGGAGAGCCAGACATGTGCATCAGGATGTACGGAACCTGGAGTGCCCCAACGGTTTCGTACATGTTTTCCGAGGTGTCCAACCTGCCGGCGGAAATGTCGTTCACCAGATGGGCGCCCGCAGCCACGGCTTCGCGTGCCACGGAAACACGCCAGGTATCCACCGAAACAAACGCCTCCGGAAAACGCCGGACAATGGCTTCAATGAGGGGCAAAACGCGTTGTTTTTCTTCGTCTTCAGGAACAACTTCAGCACCGGGACGGGAGGAAGCGCCGCCGACATCAAGCAAAACAGCTCCCTGACGCAGCATTTTTTCAGCCTTCAATAAAGCTGCATCCAAACCGGTAAACCGTCCACCATCAAAAAACGAATCGGGTGTGGTGTTGAGAATACCCATCACAACCGGTTCGGTGAGGTCGAGCAATTTTCCGCGGCAATTCAGCGAATAGGTTTTCATCACATATTTTTGATCCATTGGCGTATGATTTCCACGCCTTCGCGGTGGGCGAGTTGCCTGCCAAGTTCGGGCATACGGATGCCCGTGTCGTCGCTTTCCATGCGGTAAAGCAGGATGCTTTCGTTGGGTTTACCGGGCACAATGCTGAATTTGCGGTTGCCGCTGCCCCGTCCGGCCGCCACGGGTGGTTTGTTGATGCCCAGGCGTTCGGGATCCTGTTGGGAAGCCTCCAGGAACATGCCGCTGGTGCTCGCCGGACCGTGTGGGTTGTGGCAATGCGCACAGTTGCCGTCCAGGTAAGCGCGCGCTTTGTCGGCAAGCGGAGCGTCAGTTTTGCGGTAATCGGTAAGTTGTGGCGCCGTTGTGACATCAAATCCAACAGGTAACAGGAGCAGGCCCGACATATGCCAGTTGCGCAATTGGTTCACACCCTCGTGCGTATGGTTGAGTTGTCGGGCAGTGGTGCCGATCGGCACAAACTGTCCGTCGTACGAGTGGCACCCTTTGCATTGGTTGAGGTTGGGAGCGATGTAATCAATGGCTTGCTTTTTACCGTTCGCATCGATCCAGCTTACGGGCATGGTACCTCCGGCCACTTCCAGAACGGCATCGGTCTGCGTATCGTTCCAGATGTATTCCAACGCTTTCCAACCTTTGGCTTCGTGGATGAGCAGGCGTGTTTCGAGGATGCGACGGCCAAGTTCAGGTTTGGTTGCGTCTGTGAAATAGTAGAAGTTTTTGATCAAAACGGCGCCTTGCGGGAACCTAAAAGCGCCCGCTGAGTCGTAGACCATTTCTGTTCCTGCCGGCAAGTAGATGAAACGCGCTTTTTCGGCATAATCGCTGAAAAGCGGCGCGTTCACCTCATAAGGAAAAACACCTTCTGCTGGTTTCAGGTCGGCCAGTTTACCCGTAAAAAAGGCGTATTCCGACAGGTTCATTTTGGGCGCTGAAGCCATGTCTTCCGGCTGCTCCTTCAGATCAAATGCTGCAAACAACAGGATGATCGGTAAGGGTAAGGCCTTGATTGTAAACAGGTTGTAATTTTTCATAAATTCAACTTTACCGCAAAACATCCATGGTTTCCAACGTACAATCGTAAGGCGCCAAATCCCTGGTGATGCCTTTGAATTTTTTGTCCGCTTTGATGTTTGCAAACGTACCGTTTTCATTGTCGTGCACACAAATACGGTATCCCGGTTTGAGTTGGCCGGTGGCGGCATCGGTCCAGGCTTCGTTTTGGATGCCATCGTACAGGATGTGGGGCACATTGCGACCAAATTTGGTCCAGAACAAAAAGCCGAGTTTGTTTTTCCACGTAGGCATACGTTTGCCGTCAGAGTACCGGTTGTTGTGGATGTTGATTTGCGAAGGGTAGGGGATGTAATCCTTGTCGTTGATCGGATTTTCCGTCACGTAATAACTGATGATGGCCGTGGAAGCTGTTTTGTTGTCGTAAATGGTGTTTTCCATAATTTCCACATCGTTGGTGGCCAGCACCATGATGCCTGTTCCGGGAGGCACCGTGCCCACGATGTTGCCTTTGGGCGCGAAGTTTTTGTAGTTGTTTTTCAACACCTTGTTGTTCCAAACCTTTACGTGGCCGCCGCGTTTTTTGGGCAAATCTGGCAGGTCGAATACCAAAATACCACCCGTATTTTCCATTGAGATGTTGTTCCAAACCCAGGCGTTGGTGGTGTTTTCAATTTCGATGCCGGCCACGTTGTTTTTGGCAAAACATTGGGATACCCAAACGCTGTCCGACTGCCCAACGTACACGCCTGCATCCGAAGCTCCGATGGCGGTGCAACGTTCGATGCGCACGTTTTGGCATTGTACAGGGTAAATGGCGTAAGCGCCGTTGTTTTTGTCCGGTTTGCCTGTCCATTGCGCTTTGAGGTCGCGGAAAACGATGTTTTTAACCTGCTGTGTTTTTACCAGGTCGCCTTTGGAATCCTCCAAAGTGAAGTTTTCGAGCACGATGTTGCGCCCGTTGGTCACTTTCAGGCCTTCGGCGCCTTGTTTTTGGTCTTTAAAGGTCAGGGTAGTTTTATCGATTCCTGCCCCGCGTATGGTGATGTCGTTTTTACCGTCGAGCCACAGGGTATTGCTCAGGCTGATTTTGCCGGCAGGCAGGGTAATCACATCGCCGTCCTCGGCCATGATCAGTTGGGTTTGGATTTGTTTTTCCAGGTCGGCCTGGGCAAACAAGGCTGGGGCAAAAAGAAGCAAGGAAAGCAGAAAGCTTAAACGCATGACGTGAGGGTGTTAGGCTGGCAAAGGTAGGAAATGGGTTCCGGATTGGCTGTTTTTGAGTGGGTTTGAACAAGCTTTTATGCCGGATTTACAAAAAAAATACCTATCTTGTCGAAGTTGTAAGCCGGTACACACCCTAAAAAACAAACACAATTTTAAACATTTCAATGGTAAATAAGTCCCTTAAAAAGAAGCTTTTAATCGTTTTTTCGGCCCTGGTGGTCATTCTTGGAGTGGCATCCATCTTTATATACGTCAATTTCAACCACCTGTTATCAACGGCGCTCACCAAAAACTTTAATTCAAACATCCTTGCAGGTGTCTATGAATTGAAGTTTGAAAAACTGCGTGTCAATCTGATGCAGGGAAGCATCCAGGTTTACAATGTGACCCTGATGCCTCGGCAAGATTCCGTGCGTTTGTACCCTTACATCAACAGCACGGTAAAATTCAAAACCAACAAACTGGCGCTTAAAAACGTAGACCTTTTGAAGCTGGTCAGATTGTCCGAATTGAACGTGGGCAGCATCGAAATTGAAAGCCCCGATGTAGCGATAGAACTTGCCGGGAAACGAAATATATTCCTTCCTTTTGCAGACACAACGAAGACGGATTCGACAAAAACGGAAGAAAAAATAAAGCTGTTGTCCTTTTTGTTGCAAAAACTGGTGCTGTCAAAAGCCACCGTGCACGTTGTCAATTTTCACCAGGAACGCAGCTACGAAATTCAAAATTTCAATGTTAATGTTTACGAGTTGAACATTGACCAAAGTTCGGGCGAAAACCTCATGGCCTACAAAAAGGTTGAAATGTTGATGGGCGCCTGCCAGGCCAAATTTAAAAAAGGTGCGTTTCAGGATCTTGAATTTAAGGATTTCAGCATCAACGTCGATTCGATTGAGGTCCACAATACGATGGATACCACCATGTTCCAGTTCAGCGAATTTACGGCCGGATTGAACAAACTGGATGTGCTCACCATGGACAGCTCGTACAACTTCTCGCTGGATTCCTTCAAACTTTCTTACCGCGACAAAACCATCGATCTTGCAAAAGGTGAAGCAAAACTGAACATCAGCAAAGCCGCCATGCAAAGCAAGTTCAACTTTCAACAGGCACAATTTTCAGGTACGGTGGGTAAAATCAACCTCGTGAATGTGCATTTTGATTCGTTGATTTACCACAATGCCATTCGGGTAGATGAATTGTTGATCAGCGGTGTTCAGTCGGCAGTTTTTAAGGACAAAACCAAACCCATCAATGTCAACAGGATTCCACCGTATTTTGGACAACAAATTGCCTCCATCTCCATACCTGTTTTGGTTAAAACTTTAAAAATCAGCAACTTCAACGTTGTAAGTACAGAAAAAAAGAAGGACGGAAACATGGCCAAAGCCACCGTAAGCCGTGGTACCATAAGGGTTGAAAACATAACCAACCTTACCCCCAACCAACCTTTGGTAATCCGTGGAGAAGCGTATCTGGAAAACAAGGTCCATTTTTATTTAACCATGTCTTACAGCTACAAACTTCCACAATACAGTTTTGATGGCAGGTTTGACAAGTTTGATGTAACGGATCTGAACAGACTTCTTACCGACTTCGCACCGGCAGCCGTTAAAGGGGGTAAAATTGATGAAATCCATTTTTGGGGCACCGCTTTTTATACCCGCGCATCGGGTACCATGAAATTCCTTTTTCATGATCTGGACGTAGATCTTGACCTCGCTAAGCAGGGCGATTGGACCAATTCCATTTTGTCCTTCGCAGCCAACAACTTCTTGCTCAGGGACAATCCCGCCATGGACAACCTGCCGCCTCGGATCGTTCAGTTTGATGCGGAGAGGGACATGCACAAGGGGTTTATAAACATCCTTTTAAGATCGGCGTTTGATGGCCTGAAGGAAACCATCATCATGTCGAAGGACAACAAAAAGGATTACCGGAAGGCAAAAAAAGAAGCCAGAAAGGAGGACAAAGAAGAAAAAAAGGAAGAAAAAGAAGAGAAAAAAAATGAAGAGAAAAAGAAAGAATAAGAAGGTTCTTTCTGCATTTCCAATTTTTTCCATGGGCAATGCGTTTTTCAAATCATGAAAACCGCACTTTCCTTTTTGCTGCTGCTTGTTACGGTGTTTGCCACCGTTGCCCAAACCCCGTTCGCCACACGCCTTTCCAACGCCGCCATCGAACTCACCAAACAAGAGGTCGTGTACGACCCGTCGTATTTTGTTTTAAAATACCCCGGCGGTGACGTACCCGCCGATCGCGGTGTTTGTACCGACGTCATCATTCGCGCCTACCGCAAACTCGACATCGATTTGCAAAAAGACGTGCATGAGGACATGCGCGCGCATTTCAACCTGTATCCCAAAATTTGGGGTCTGAAAAAACCGGACAAAAACATCGACCACCGCCGGGTGCCCAACCTCATGGTTTTGTTTTCACGCCACGGCAAAACAAAAACCATCACGACCAATCCCAAAGATTACATCCCGGGCGACATCGTTTGCTGGAATTTGGGCGGAAATACCACACACATCGGACTGGTGGTGGACAAAAAATCGGCCGATGGCAAACGAAACATGATCGTGCACAACATTGGCGCCGGACAAGTGCTGGAGGACTGTTTGTTTGAACACAAAATCATCGGGCATTACCAGTATGGGGAATAAGACTAATGCTTCAGGGAATGGACGTACAACGCCTCCACTTTTTCCCTTGCCCACGGTGTTTTGCGCAAAAATTTCAAACTTGATGAAATGCTCGGGTCGCTTTTGAAACAGTTGATGTCCACCACATGCGACAAACTTTCCCAGCCGTAGAGGTCGACAAGATGTTCAAGGATCGCCTTCAGGGTTATGCCGTGTAAGGGGTTGTTGGTTTGTTTTTCCATGTATGTAATTCAAAGTTTTTTCAAAAGTTGCAACGCTTCCTCAAAATGCGCATCGCCGGATTTTAATTGCTGCAGGGTGGTTTTGCATTGTTGAAGATTGTTTTCCTGTAAAAAACCGAGCGCAATATACCACATTGCATCAGCCCGCAGGGCCGAGCGTCCTTCGGCAAGGGGTTGCAATGTCGTCCTGGCCACTTCGGGCTGGTGGAGTTCCAGTTGGCAAATGCCTTTGTAAAGCCGGGCGGTGCCGTTGTCGGGTTTGATCGCCAGCAACTTGTCGAGTGCCAGCAAAGCGCGGCCGTAATCACCGGCATTAAAAGCTTTTTCTGCTTCTGTGACCAACACATCCGCTTCGCCGCGTACACTGAAGTGCAGAGGTTCGTGTTGGGCAAATTGCTGGTAAGAAATTGGTTCGGGGCGCATCACAAACCATGCTGCAACCAGCAATACAACCATTGCAGCTGCGGCCATAATTCTGCGGTGCCAGTTGATTTCCGCTTTCATCGCCGGCTCGATTTTTTCAGTTTCCTCCTGGAAATAATCGTTTCCGATGGTATCCAGGTTGTCGCTTAAGGCCAGTTTTTCTTTTTGGCTGCGCAGGAAACGTTCCATTTTTTCGCGCAGGGCCAGTTCAACGGCAAGCTCCTTATCGGTTTGCGACCGAAGCAACAACGCCTGCGATTCCTCGGGCGTCAGCAGCCCGTTGAAATGGGCGTCGAGCAGGTCAAAATCTTCGTCTTTCATGGGTAAAACGCCTTTAGGATTCAAGAAAAAGGGTGCGCCAGCGTTGTGTGCAGGCGTTTTTGCGCCGGTACAACGTATCCACGCTGTTCAGTTCCAGTTCCAGCACGACGGCCTTGGCCTCCATGCCTTCACAAAGCATCGACAACATGCGGCGGCAAAGTTCACTCAGTTGTTCAAATGCCCTGGACAGGCGTTCCTGTTCCTTCGTTTGAGCAAGCGCATCTTCGGCCACAACCAGTACATCATCTCCGACTTCAAGGTCATATCGCCGTCCCTCCGATTTTCTTACCTCCGATTCCTTGTTTTTTGAACGAATACGGTTTATCCATTTTCTGGACCAGATCACGTGCAGGAGCGCTCCGAGCGGGCAGGTGAGCACAAACGCTGGATCGGATGCTTTTTCGTAAAGCACAATCAGGGCTTCCTGGAACACGTCCCTGGCATCGTCGGTGGTACCGTTGTTGTTGGTTACCCATCTGATGGCCTGGGTGGAATACAGGTCGTAGATTTTACGGATGCCGCGCGGGTCGTTTTGCCGCAGCGCTTCGATGTATTGGTGGTCTGGATGCATGGCGCAACGATGATAGAAAAAATAATTGAAATTTTTTTTCGCCGGGAGGGTAAGGTTTTTTCCGTGGTGCGATGTAAGAGCGTGTTGAGTGTTCGGGTTTGAGGCGAGATCGAGCAAATTTTGTTTTAAAGAAGGCAAAATTTGCAACCGTAGCCGGGTGTCTACGGTGAAAATTTTAACGAACTTTAAAATAAAATTTGCCGTTCGCAGCCCAAAACCCGAAAACTCAACACGCTCTTAAGGAAAGCAGCACGAAAAAATGCAGCAAATCACCAACGGAAGAAGCCGAACATCCGCAGAAAACAGTAGGCAAAACCAACAACAGCAATTTACCAAAACTTCATCGTTATGAAAAACTTTCAAATTTTCCCAGTCGTTCTTTTTTTTGCAGCCTGCGCTTTTTTTACCTCCTGCAAACCCGAAGCCATCGAAGAACCCATCGTTAAAGATACGTTCCCCACCGTACCACAGGCCAGCCGCATCATCATCCACTTCGGCACGTCCACCCAAAATGGATGCCTGTACAGCTTCAGCAACTGCATCTGGATCGGCTGGGGCACGGAAGTAACAAACTTCGACAACAGATTTGCACTTCGGTTCAACAACCCCGACGCAGCCAGCCAGTATTTCGGAAACTATTACCCACTTACCGCCGATTATGTTGTAACCGCCGACGAAGCAGCAAAACTGGGCATCGAGCCCCAAACCCTGCCTTCCGGTTTTTACCCGCTGGCATTCACACCCGCCGGCGCCATGGTACCATTCGATGTACAAAATTACAGTCCCTTACCCCAATTGGTCAACGAAAATAACCCACAGGACAACATCGGTCAACTGCACAACCTGGCCATGCAGGTCATACTCAGCCCTGAAAACCGGGACCACATAGCAAGTCTGGGCGACGATCAAAAAGCCATCGAATCCTTTGTCCTTGACCAAACCTTTACTTACCTGGAAGAAGCCGGCGTGCCTGTGAGCCAAACCGAACAACAAAAAGTTCGTGCACTCGGATTCGACATGGATTACTCCAACTACACGGCACGACTGGAAGAAACCCGCATGACGGACAACGATAAAAACGTACTTCGCGGCATCATGGATGAGGTTTCGGGGTTCGACATCGGCAACGTAAAAGATCTTGGCAAATTTGTTACCAGGCTCACAGAAATCGAAAACAACCTTGTCCACAACACACAACTTGATGATCCGGCCATGGTTTTGTCGACCGTTTCCACCATCAAATACAGCCGCTACTATTGGTACTGGCGGAGCATCTCCAAAGGCAACGGCGGCACGGTAGAACCTTCACAAATCCCCGATTGGGTTTGGGCCGACATCATCGGTTTTGAACTCGGCGGTCCGGCAGGATCGATAGCAGCATCGGTGATTGTTTATTTGGATACACACTAGATCCTCAATCTGCATTTTTCAAATTTCGAGGGGTAAAAAACCAGAGTGTTATGCCGCCAGGGCGGCATAACACTCTGGTTTTTTACCCCTCGAAATTTGAAAAATAAAGACCTCAGGGAACTTGTCATCCCAGCCCGCAGGGCGTGGGATCTGTTCCCTTACCCCAAATTCAGATCGCAAGATAAGGGAACAGTTCCCACGCTTCACTGGGATGACAAGCGTCGAATCCCCTATCTTTGTTTCCACCTAAACCCTACCGCGCCCATGAAAACGATCCTTGTTATTCCTGCTCTGTTTGGTAGTTTTTTGATGTTTGCCCAGCCATCGGAAACGTTGCCGGTTCGTGTTGCCGACTTTTTGGTTACGCCTGTGGATGAGGGATACAAATACACCGCGGTGGTACCGCCTTTGCAACAAATCGCGGGTGCGCCGCCGGCTTATTTTTCCTGTTTTTGGGAGTTCGGCGACGGTTCCTTCAGTACCGAAAAACAACCTTTCCATGTTTTTGAAAAAAACGACTCGGTGGAAACGGTTTTGCACCTCACGTTGCATTACGACGACGGAGACATGCCCAAAAAGAAAAAAAAGAAGCAAAATGTGGCCTCCGGATTGGCTGAAATCGAGGACATAAGGTATGTCATTCCAGATGTCGATAAAACCATTGGGTTGAAAAACAACCGCGAACCACGCGCTTTGGAAGAACTTACACTCGTACTCAGCTACCGGAACAACAGCTTGTACACGACCGACGGCGTTGTGCATTTGTTTTTTAATGAGGACAAATTTGGCAGGTCGCTTTTTCAATTCCAGGAAGCGCGTACCCACCACGGCGAAATACCCGATCCACTTCTGACCGACGCCGGTCCGACGCCCGGAAGTTTCGATTGGTTGACTTTATCTGAAGGGTTGAGCAGCACAGGCGATCAGGCGTTTTTGGTGTTTAAAAACACGGATGCCCAATCCCTGCTCGCTGCAGCGCGTGGAACCTACCGGGATGAAAAAGCCTGGCGTTTCACCGATTTGCGGACTGCTGAAACCAGAAACATGTTCCTCACGCTGGAGGGCAGTGAAAACATGCTCCGGGATACCAGCGCCTTTGTACACATGCTTGGCGTTTTTGTACCCCTCGATCCGGCAGTGCCACCCGATTCGTTTGCATTGGAAATGGAAATTGTGAACTCACACGACCCCAATGCCATCGCCGTTTCCGACACGAGGGTAGGGTACCGAAAGGTGCAAAACAAACAACTCGATTACAAGGTGCGTTTTCAAAACAACGGTGAACGACAAGCTGAAACCGTAGAACTTACGGTGGAGGTGCCGGAGGGACTGAATACCACACAAATGCGCCCGATCGATTGGTACCCGAAATGCCCGATTTGTCCCGAGGTGCCGACCCAAAGCAGTTGCCTCGATACGGCATTTACCAAAGACGGGCTGGTTTTTACCTTTCGCAACATTTACCTGCCCGGCAGCAACCAACGCGGCGTGATGGAATACGATTCGACCAAAGGATTTGTCAAATACCGGATTGAACCTCAAAAAGGCATGCCCAAACGCAGTTTCAGCAGCCGTGCAAGCATCGTTTTTGATAAAAATCCGCCAATAGTGACCCACCGTTCCAAAACACGGTTTAAAACCGGACTATCCACTGGTTTAAAAGTTGGTTACGGCTTCGACCCTGAAAATTTTGAGGATGGTTATGTCCTCTTCGGGGCAAGTTTATCGCCTTACCAATCCTGGAAAGTTTACCCGCAACTGGAGTTGCTTACCGGCATCAAGGGGCAGGAAACATTTCCTTCAGACACCACGGTAACCAGAATTCATGGCGGGAACACCACAGGTGTTTTACTTCCCGACACAGCCACGTATACCATTACCAACGGATACCGCAGTTTGTTGTCGTTTGAAATGCCGTTGTTGCTGCGCAAAAACTTTTCAAAATTCATCGGTGTAGGGCTGGGTGCATCCTTGCGGGTGGTGAACATCAAAGGAGAAGACGAAGTGTATACAAGGGTTCGTGAAGAGTATTTCGAACCCGGGTTTACGGTTCCTTATGCCATCAAAGGGTTGTCGGAAAGCACCGAAACGGTGTCGGTTTCTGAAACCAACACGTACGTCAGTTTTTTTGCAGGTTTGACCCTGGGTTCCGTGCGCATCGGTCCCAACGTGGGCATCCGGGCAGGCGGCATCCTCGACGATGGGGTGAAACCCTTTGTGCAGTTGTCGCTTGAATTTAAATTGTAGGTTTTTTGTGAGATGTCATCTCCGACGCAGGAGGAGATGACATCTCACCTCACGTCACCCTTTACAACCATGTACCTTCAATTTATCCAAAAAATCACCCTGATTTGGTGGCTTCTGGCGCTACATTTTGGTCTTTTCGGGCAAAATCCGGAGATTCAGCTTCAGCATTTAAACGACAAAATCGAATACTTTGCAGCGCAGGAAAAGCTGGACAGCTTTCTGCATTACATCTCCCTAAAACGCGACCTGACCCGTAAACTGGACCGGATGGCCGATTGGACTGAATCCTACCTGGACCTTGAGGATTTTCACAAAAAGGATCATGTCAAAGCTCTGTACTGCCTTGACGAAGCATTGCGGAACGCCTGGCGGGAACCGAGAACTCCCGATGAATGGGAACAGATGCTTTACCTCTACACGTTTCAGGGATACCATTTGTCGCAACTGAGCCGAATCTGGCCGGCCGTGCAAGACTACGAAGCTGCCCTCATGTTGTTCGAAGAATACCATTTCCCCGAATACGAAGCGGTCCAATGGCTTTACAAACCACTTGGCAACCATTACACCCGGTTGGGCGACAACGAAAAAGCTTTGGTTGTTTTTCAAAAAGCACTTTTGCAGCAAAATACGCCCG
>JADLBE010000219.1 GCA_020847915.1 Saprospiraceae bacterium
ACCGACTAACCGACCAACCGACCAACCGACTAACCGACTAACCGACTAACCGACCAACCGACTAACCGACCAACCGACAAACCGACCAACCGACTAACCGACTAACCGACTAACCGACCAACCGACCAACCGACTAACCGACTAACCGACTAACCGACTAACCGACTAACCGACCAACCGACTAACCGACCAACCGACTAACCGACTAACCGACCAACCGACCAACCGACTAACCGACTAACCGACCAACCGACTAACCGACCAACCGACTAACCGACCAACCGACTAACCGACTAACCGACTAACCGACCAACCGACCAACCGACTAACCGACCAACCGACTAACCGACCAACCGACCAACCGACTTAGGATTTTACCAGTTTCACCACTTTTCCTGTCTGTCCGTCTGCACTACGCATGGTAGCGAAATAAACACCGGCGGGCCATTCGGCGCCGAGGATGATTTGTCCGGAAGCAGCGTTCAGGCTGATGGTTTGTACGTGCTGGCCATTGGCGTGTCGAACATCGAGCAGCAGATTACCAACGCTGTTCGGCGTGTTGTAATTCAGCCGGAAATTGCTGGTGCTCGGATTGGGAAGCACTGAGATTTGAACATCAAGGCTCGGCGTATTGGTTCCGGAAGACAGGCCTGTTGGCACAATCCGGAAAGCGTCCACTGCAGCTTCCACGAGGTGGCCGGAGGTGGCTACGTCGGAGGTGATGAAGGACACATACATATCGTCGGACATCGGCACGAAATTTTTCAGGTTGATTTCACCCGAGAAGCGCCATGTGCTTTGCGATTCATTGCTGGAAAAAACCAGTACATCGTCGAGACCGCCGCTGCTTACACGCACTTCAAACTGATCGTTGGGAGTGCCCTGGCCGCCGTCGTTGAAGAACCAGTACCAAAAGCTGAGGATACCGTCTTCGTAGTTGCCAAGCTCAACAACAGGGGTCGTGAGCGTTACTGTTCCGTTGTCGACATCGTCGTTGCCGGCAGCGCCGCCACCGTTTCCGGTGATGTAGCAAAGGTTGTTGCCGTCAAAATCAACATCTGCGCCGGTGTTGGCTTCATCATTTTGGTAGGTTGTTCCCAGAGGAGCGTCAAGGGTCCAGAAACCAGCCGATGCATCGGTGTTGACGGTCCATCCGAGGTCGAGGGAGAAATCGTCGTAATAACCGTTTTCAAGACTTACGGTGATGGCGCCATTGCTATTTACAACGGCTTCACCCGGGAGATAGCCCCATGCGGCAGTGGTTACCTGGTAATCGCCGCCAAGTACACACGTAAGGTTGAACTGACCGTTGGCGTTGGTTTGGATGTCGTAGGATTGTTGTCCGTTGGAAAGCACCATCGGAGCATTGCCGATGGGCGTGTTGTCGGAACCGTCTACCACCGTGCCGTTTACCGTATAGGCATTGGGCGATTCGAGGGTAACGTCCAGATCAACAACCTCACCTGTTGCAAGGGTCACGTCGAAAGTCTGGCTGTCGAACCCTACTTTGGAAATGGTTACCGTATAGGTACCGGGTGTGTGTTGTCCTGTTTTGAAAACGCCAAATGGATTGGTTGTTGTATTGATGTAAGGATCGTTGCTGTTGACGCTGATTTCTACATCGCTCAAGGGTAGTCCTGTGCAGCCGCTTTTTACGGTTCCTTCCAGGTAACAGGCACGCACATACGTGGGGCTGAGTACAAAAAGCTGTCCCGGCTCAATGTTGGTTGCCAGGATGTTGCCGGATGGCAGGTAAGGATAAACGCCCCAGCAGCCGTCAAAACTGGCGCCGGAACCTGCCCATGTGTCGTAAGAGCCCACCAAAACAAGATTGTCGGGCCTGTGTGCATCCACGATGTTTAAACCATCGGTGTACCACGAAGTCACAGCGTAATCGTTGAGGATGTGGGTATTGTGACCGTAGGAGTTGTAACCGTCGTTGGTGGAAAAGCGGTCGAGCTCAATGATGTCGGTCGGGTCGCTGATGTCGTACGAGGTCAAAAACGACGGCGTCGTTTCGTCGGTTGTGAGGATGTGTTTGTGGTCGTCGGTCAACCAGGCGTTGTGCGTAAATTTACCAGGTGTTTGCACCGTGCCGAGCAGTTCGGGCGCGGATTTGTCCGTCATGTCGACAATAGAGAGCAGACCGGTGTAGATGTGGCCGGCATACAGCGTATCGTTGTCGGCAAAGCCGTCGTGGATGTAACCGAGCTGATCAAATTTACCTGCAAAGGTCGGGTTAAATGGATCAGCGTTGAGGTCGAGCACCACGGCGCCACCGTTGTAGAGGTTGCTGCCGTAGAGGTAAACGAAACCTTTGGTTACGTCGATATGCAGGGCATGGATCGAGTTGAGCTGACCGGTGATGATGCCGTCGCCTGTATAGCTGTGGTATTGGAGGTTGTCGCTGGGAAGGTCGCTCAGATCAACGATCTGCAAACCGCCGCCGCCTTCCGAGGTGATGTATGCGTAGTTTTGATACGTTTTGATTTCTTTCCAAAGGTTGTCCGGTCCTGGAATCTGAACGATGTTGACGGGGTTCACCGGATCGGTAACGTCTACGATAACCAGACCTTTGGAAGCTCCTACAAGCGCGTATTCCCTGCCGTTTTGTGCGTAACCGCAAATATTAGCCAGTGTTTGGCCTGGGTAGGTTACCGTGGCGCGAAGTTCGAGGTTGGCATTTTGTGCCATACCTTGAAAGGTGACCAGCATAAGTGCAAGTCCCAGAAAGTTTGAAAACAGTTTTTTCATGAAAAACAAAAAAGTGTTGAGGATGTATTACGGTCCGCACAGTGGTGCAGAACGAAGTTGATCAGGCAGGTCGTTGAAGTAGATCGCGAAGGTAACAAGACAAACAGACGGTTGTTTCACCAAAAGGCTTCAATCGCAACTTTTAGACGGCTAATTCGCGACAAATGCCCGATTTAGCAAGAATTTTAATATTCCGGACGGATTCTGTCTTCTGTTTTCAAACAGGATGATTCCAAATCATTTTGACAGCTGTTTCTTTTCAATGCGCACCGGTGTTCCGGTATGGTTGTTTTCAATCATCCATTGCGCAACCTGCAATTGGGTGCAGGCATAGTTTTTCATGCTGTCGGCAAGGGTCGGGTAGATAAGGCTGAGGTCGGTGGTGGAGCCGCTGCGGTAGTCGAACAAGGTTTCACGACCGGATTTGCGCGCCACAAAAAGGAATTGTTCGTTGAGTACGCCAAGTTTATGGTCCTGTGAAAACAATACAAATGGCCTTTTTTCCCTGAACAGGTCGTAACCCATGGTATTTTGTACGTAGTTTTTCCTAAGCAGGCCCATAATGGTAGGGTAGATGTCGGTTTGGTTGGCCAACTGGTGCCTGACTTCCGGCTTGCTGAAAAGTGCCGGTGCATGGAAAATCAACGGAACGTGGTTGTACGAAAGGGGCACATCCAGATTGGTTGGAAGGTTCACGCCATGGTCGCCAACAAAAACGAACAAGGTGTTGTCGTACCACGACTTTTCAGCGCAATTTTCCATAAATTGCCTTACTGCCCAGTCTGCATATTCGTACGTGATTTCAACCGGATCGGTCCGGGTAGGTTTAAATTTTGTAAAGGCCGGCAGGGTAAAAGGCGGGTGTGTGGTGATGGTAAGGATGGTGGTGAAAAATGGCTTGCCTTCCGGATCGGATGCCAGGCTGTCCATGGTATTCAGCGCATGTTCGTACAAGGATTCATCGCCGACTCCCCACGAATTCGCTACACGATCCTGTGGATAGTCGTTTACGTCACTTATCCTGTCGTATCCATTTTTTTCAAGAAAAACGTCGAGGTTGTCGAACGACTTGGGGTGGGTGCAAAAAAACTGGGTTTGGTATCCTTTTTCACGAAGGGTCACGGGCAGTCCGGTAAACTGTGTGTATTCGGAAACCCCGTTGTACATCGGATGCTGCATCATCATGATGGGCATGCTGTACAATGTACTGTACAAACCTGCATTGGTGTGAATTCCGTTGGAGTAACAATTGTTGAAAAAGACACTGGTTCGGGCCAGACTGTCGAGGTAGGGAGTAAGGTTGGCAGGATCACCGTAAATGCCCATGCGGTTGGCGCTCATGCTTTCCAGCAACACCAGTACCACGTTCATGGGGCGGGCCTGCTGGGCATAGCGGTGTTCGTGTGCCAGCGGCGACGAGTATTGTACATCGCCGACGCCAAGTTGCTGTTGGGCTTTTGAAACTGCAGCGCCTATGGTATGGATGTTGACTTTGAAATCGAAGTAGGAATCGAACCAGGTATGCACCGGGTTTAGCGTGAGTTGGTTGATGAATCCGTCGTTGCTGAACCATGCCCTTTTCATGTCGGGAGCTTTTGGTGTTGCTCCTCCCCACAAACCGCACAGAATCAGGACTGAAGCCATTCCGGTAGCCAAAGCTTTGTTGCGACCATTGTGGTGGGCGTAAGTTCTTACCCACGTTTGGTGCCAAAGCTGCCTGATGAGTTTGCCAACGCTCCAAATACCTGCGGCAAAAATGAGGATGAAAGGGTAGTACTCTATTTGTGTAAAAATGAATTTCGCAACCTGAAGGTTGTTTTTCCAATGTACAGCCGCCGTAGTCAGCCTGGAATTGAAAAAATTGAAATACGGGATGTCTGCTGCGCAAATCACAAGTGAAACAAGCAAAACAGCGCCACAATAAATACGTACAAAAGCAAACATGCGCTGGTATTCGCGCGGCCGGAAATAGGCCAGTGTAAGCAACAAATAGGGCAGGATAAGGGCGTAAGTCGCAACAGTTACATCAAACCACAAACCGATTTGGAAGGCCTCCATGAGCGACAAGGAACGGTCCATCGAAAAGAAGTAGGACGGACGGTTGTACAGCAGCGTTATCCCTCGGAAGATCGAAAAAATACCCAGCAAAATAACATGTATTGCCACAAGGAAGCGCAAATGGGCAGGAACGATACGTCGGAATGCGTTCATTGTTGTAGGTGCTTTAACGCGATTTGATTAAAATACTTATTAACGGCACTTTGCACCACAGCGCAAAGTGAAATCCGCTCAAAATCAATGGTATTGGATGCTGATTGACAGCGTCAGGTTACTCCCTGGAACAATTCAAACGTCAATCAGAGTGGTTGGTCACAAAATGGATGCAAAAGTACGTAAAATTTTACCATTTTATTGCGTAACACGAACTACAATTAGGAAAAAACACTCATCGTTTTCCCTCTGCGATCCTGTTGGCCGTGAAAGCAAACAGGCAGGCCGTCCAAAAAGAATACAACGAATACACCAACGCCGGTTTAACCATCTCCTGGTTGCCCAGCATGCTGCTGGCGATCAGAAAAGCAAGGGTCGTGTTTTGCACACCACTTTCCATCGCTGCCGTTATCCGCGAAGGATGGTCCAGTCCCATCCATTTCATAAAAAAATACCCAAAAAACAGACAAGAAGCGTTTTGAAAAAGGGCAATCGGCGTGATCCTGATGAAATCTTCTATGGTTATGCCCGAGCCACCCTGGTTTTCACCGGCAAAAAGTTTGATGCAAAACACCACGGCCAGCAAAACCAACATGACGTATTTGGCGGGTTTGCTGATCAAATCAGCCGTGTAAGGGTAACGTTTGCGAACCCAAACACCCAAAAATGCCGGAATAATGGTGATGAAAAAGATGTGACTCACCGTATCCAGAAACGGCAGGTGCAGTTCGGTTGATTTACCCAGAAAAACCCGCAACCCCAGATTTACAACAATGGGGATGGAAAAAAGCGTAAGTAAACTGTTGATGGAGGTGAGCGACAACGAAAGGGCCACATTGCCCCGCCACAGGTAGGTGAGAAATCCTGAGGTGGCGCCTCCCGGACTGGCGGCAAGTATGATCAAGCCAACTTTCAACTCGGCGGGTAGCGGCGCCATAAGGCTGATGATGAAAGCAATGATGGGTAATCCCAACATCTGAGCACTCAATGCTGTCAGCAAAGCTTTGGGGTAGCGGACTACCCGCGTGAAATCCCGCATCGTCAGCGAAAGTCCGACCCCAAACATTACGAGGGCCAAAACAGTGCTAACCGCCAAATCCACCAATTGAGACGCTGCCAAGTACAGGTTTTTTAAATTCGCCCAAAGGTAATACCAGAACCAGCGTTAAAGTTGCTTTGACAAATGAATTAGTACAATGGATTTGCTTACATTTGAATTTATCCATTTTTCTTCAAGAACCGCCACCGTAATGAAAAACACCCTTTATTCCGCCATTTTTTTGGTGATCATGTTTTCATTTTATGACCTTTCCGCACAAGTGAATGAAAACGATCCACTCAACAGTGTACGTCATTTGATCTCGGAAGATGAAATCATCCTGCTTTGGAATCAAACCGACGAACCCAGCAATACACGACAGAAACATGCAACTTTCCTCGATTTTGTGCCCGGTCCGGCCAATACCAACCTGAACAATCTTGGTACAAGTACCGACTTTGGAACTTTTTTCGGCACTTACGGCACAGGCAGTATGGATGTTGCTACAGGTTACTTGTTCGGCTCCAATCCGGGAAGTACCGAAGGAACCGTGCAGTGCTGGCGCGGCGAGGACGGTGTTTCAAACAACAAAGTTGTACTCGAGATCGGCGATCCGTTGGCTGCCTTCAACGGAACCCTCGATTATCCGCGCAGCACCGTGTTTGCTTTGAAAAATCTGATGCCTTCGAGCAGCAGCATTTTTCCGCAAGTACGTGTCGTAGCCGGAAATTTCAATACCGACAACAACGATGAAATCATCCTTGTGTACCAGGCCGATGATGGCGTCCTGGCCATGGAACATTACGAACCTTCCAAACCTTGTCCAACCTGTGAGCCTGAAATCACGCTTGTCGCAACTCAAACCGGACCTGCATTTTCGAACATGGGTAACCCCATCAAAACAGCAACGTTTGATCTTTCCGCAGGCGATGTGGATGCAGATGGGTACGACGAACTCATCCTGGCCCACATCAAAGCAGGCACCAGTACGTTGACGGTCAGCATTTACGACATCGATAATTTCGGCGCCATGACGCTGAAAACCTCAAAGGATGTTTTTAATGCCGATTTTACCCACATTACGCAAGCGGTAGGCGCTACGGCCGGCGACTACAATGCAGCTTTTGCCGGCGATGAATTTGCCGTAGCCTGCCGTTGGGGCATCACCAGCGGCATCGGCAACCCCAACGATCCCGATACACGCCTTTACACCATGCGTCTGAAACAATCTGGTACACCGGAAATCATCGTGGATGCCACCAATACCAGCCATTACTTTTCCACCACACAGTTTAACCAAACCGACGGCGTAATGTGCCTCGGCATGGCCTCAGGCGACCTCGATGGCGACCTCAATGAAGACGTAGTTTTGAACGTTGGATCACAGGTATGGATGTTTAAAGTATTGGAAACCAACGACGCCAACGCCTACATGATCCCCGAACAATTGGGATCTTTCAGCCACAATCTCCAGATTTTCCAGGAAGAGGGACGCTACAGCAACAACATCCTGGCCGTGGGCAATGTGGACGACCTGAACGGTAATTTCGGTTTCGACTTCCGGTCTGAAATTCTCATAGGTCGCAACCGTATTTTGCCCGACGATGCCTCCAACAACAAACAACAGGGCTTTTTCCTGAACGTTTACGGCTTCAACAGCGATCCGGGTAATCCAAGCCAAATCAATTTCAACTCAGCCGTTTTGCGCAATAAAATTGAAAACTTACACGACATAAACGACGAGAGTGACCTGCGGCGTTATGCGCTGGCCATGGGTGATTTCAACGGTGGCTCAGTCCTGCTCGGCGAGCCCAATGTAACCGTGATGTCGGATGTGCTCACTCCCCTGGTGGTCATCAATGCACCCCCGACCCATTTCGCTTTTTTCAACAATACGCCATACGACGTGTGCAACATCTACGGCGTTGGCGATCCTGCTCCTCCGGTCACCATCAACCATTTTAATGGGGTGTACGAGGAAATTACTGCCAACGAATTCACCTTTGAAACCCGGTTTACCACCGACTGGGCGGTGTCCACTTCCGTGGAGGCGGGTTTTTCAGCCTCAGGTTTCGACCTGGGTGCAAAATTTACCCGTTCCTACGGCGAACGTTTTTCCAAAGTGGACCAAAGCAGTTCTTCCATCACCATTACCCAAAAACGCAGCGCCATCCTCGACGACGAACTGCTGGCCTACACCGTCGAATACGTTTTGTACGAATATCCGGTGTACAATTCCTCCAACCCGCAACCCATCACGCACGTGATGGTGGTGATGCCCCGCGACATCGACCTCGCATTTACAGGCGCCCGCAGTCCGGTGCACCGCTACCAACTCAGCCACCACCATGGCAACCTGTTTTCCTATCCCAAGGACTTGGCTGACCTCGAGCTGGAAGGCAATCCAGGTGTGTACGAGATCAATCAACAGGAAATCAGCAAGTTTTCGGGGTTCGACTCCAATTTTTCGGTGGAATGGACCGACGCGACAGCCTCCGGCGTGGAAACCGAAGAAACAACCAAAACCGAGGTGGGTGTAAATGCCGGCGGCGCTTTCAAAGGTTTTAGCCTCGGCGCCAGCGTTAACGGCACCTACGCTTCTTCGGATGTCAATACCAAAACCTCCAAATACCAGGAAAATGTGAAATTGAGCGGGTATTTCGGACAAGGGGAAATTTCCAACATACCCGGCGATTACAACTACTCCGTAAAACCCGTCATTTATTGGGGGCTTGACGGCTCGCTTACGCTCGACTACCTTGTTGAAATAGCCAACATCGGTTTTTGGCAAAATTTTTACAGTTCCTACGATCCGGCATTTCTGCTGCCCTTCCAACTGGAGCCCGAAAAGGGCAATACGCAATTGTCGGAAGCTACCCGGTACCTTACCCGCGACATTCTTGTTACACCTTTTCCGCAAGGCGGCAATACCGTCACTTTGCGTGCGCGTATCCACAACTACGGCTTCGATGATACCCCAAACAATGTGCCTGTCGAAGTATGTTTTTTCAACCTTGATCCGCTGGCTACAGCCATCCCGCAGTTTATCGGATGTGCCTACATCAACCAATCGATCCGGGGCCGCATCAATGAGTTCGATTATGAAATTGTGGAGATGCCGTGGGTAATTCCGCAAAATGTCAGCCCAAATACCAAAATCATAGCGGTGATCGACCCCAACAACGAGCTCAACCAGGAAGTGCACGATTACCCCTTGTCCAACGGTATTTCCAACAACGTGGGCTGGCGTTGCCTGTTCAACAACAACTGCACACCGCCCGATCTGAATCAATTGTTCTCCGGCGCCGTGGGTGCCGTAACGCCTGCACAAGACCATATGTCCTGGCGTGTGTCGCCCAATCCTGTATCAGACCAGTGCGTAATCACCAGCAATGCCATCGATCTGAACAATTTTGAAGGGTCCTTTGAATTGTTCGACCTGCATGGCCGCCTGGTCCGCACCTGGCAGTCGCAACCCGGCACCGATGCTTACCAGCTCGACATGTTTGAAATGCCTTCAGGTTTGTACACGTTGCGCATTTTACAGGCAGGAAAAGCGCCGGTTGGTGTGAAGGTGGTTAAAAGCTGAAAGTGGTAAGCTGAAAGTGGAAAGCTGAAAGCTGAAAGTTGAAAGTGGAAGCCAGACTAATCCACTTTCAGCTTTCAGCTTTCCACTTTCAGCTTTCAGCAGCTTTCATCTACCTAAACACGACCTCGTTCGGTGCAATACCAGTCTCAAACGTGGCGATTTTACCACCATTGGCGCTGTAAACCACCACTTCGCCGTTGGAACTGAAATCTTTGGCATCGGCAATGTAGAGGTTGCCGGTAAACGGATCGCAGGCCATGCCGTAAGCGTTTTGATCGTACAGTTTGCTGACAGCAAACTGATTGACCGACCACACCGCGCCGCTGCCGATGAAGTACATCTTATCGCCTTCAGGTGATGTGCACAGGTCGTCGGCCCCGGTTGAAGCTACAAAACCTGCTCCACCATTGTTCAAGTCGCCGAGCCATCCGGCAGTGGAGGAGGAGGATGCAAAGTCGCCTCGGCAAAGGGCATACGTCAGGACATTGCCGCTGGTATTTTTGAATGGAGAAACGGAAGCTGGATTGTAGCCGCCGGCATAAGGTCGGGACGATTCGGTATCGTCCAACGTATTGATGATGGAAACCGTGGAGTCGATGCCGAATCCTCCGCTGTTGGCTACCAATACATTGGAGCCTTGCAGCCACATTTTTTCAGGGCCTTTGCCGACAGGAATGGTTTTTACGATTTTAAGGGTTCCTATGTTCACTTTGGCCACGGAGCCGGTTAGTCCGTCGGCGCCCCATTGGCTCACATACGCGAAATTGCTGCTCACCGGGATAAAAAAGCGGGGTTGCTGGAAGCCGGTGATTTCGCCGATGTATTCGAAACTGGAACCATCCACAACCACCACCTTGTTGGCGCCGTTCACAACGATGTAGCCGAAACCGTTGTAAAAACTGATGGATTGCACAAATTGGCCCAACGATGCGCCGTTGTTTGTTTTACCAAACACATCCTGTACAACTTCTTCCGTTTCCGGATCGTAAAACGTGATGGAACCCGTACCATTGAAAGGACCTTCATTCACCACAAACACGCCTTCGCTGTAATCGTTGGTGTAATAGTAAGGATCGTCGGTGCTGAGGTCGCAACCTGCGGCGAACAGCATGGCAACAAGTGCCAGAAATTGGATTTTTGAAAAAAGTTTGACTTTCATTTTAATGGTAAAAAAGGTGAAAATGAAAGGCAAACGGGTGAGAAGGGTGGCATGTACCCATGGTCAAAAAGACGAATCAACGTCTTTTTCCAAAAAATAAGCACATCCAAGCGGCTTTTCTCCCGAAGCCCGGTTTGGTTTTGCGATCACAGGCAGGTCTTCTGGCTCGTTTCAACTTCAGCAGCCTTCCCATTGGTTTCAACAGTGGCATTGGGCCGAAATCCGGTTTTTTTTAAAACCTGAAACTTACAGCAGCGGGTACTGCCCCGGATTTGCACCGGGTTCCCTTTTCGTCCTGTGGCAATACACAGGAACCTGCAATCGGGGGTAAAGATAGGGGTAGTTGTGTGTGTAGCGTTTTTCGGATTTATTTTAACACTTTAGAGCTCAATACCGAAATACGAACAAGCTCTTACACAGCTACGGCAGCACGTTTGGCCTGCGCTACATGCCGCTGGCTGTGCCGGATGAGGTATTCCATTACGTTCGCCAGGGAATAGGAAGCTGTCCAGGCGTTCAACTTGCGGATCTTAGGTTTGTTGATGTTGATGTCTTTGGCGGCCTGCAGGCTGCGCAGCAACATTTCGTTGTTGATCAAAAAACGTTTTACCACCTCGGTACCCAGAGGCAAGTTGGAGAGGTTGTATTTTTTACCCGTTTTGTATTTTTTATCCGAAGTCACTTTTCGGATAAGCCTGGCTCCACGACCGCGATAAACCACATCGCCGCCACCTTTCCAGCGACGTGCCTTGGCTTTGTGAATGGACAGCTCGACACGGGGCAGGTAATAATCGAGGAACACGTTCAGATGCGCGATACATTCCAGTGCATTCCATTCCATCGGGTCCGGGCGGTGAGACAAATGTTGCTCAGGCAGCGGCACAAGGTTGTTGCGCACGTCTTCCAGGACGCTTCGAAGGTCAGATTCCAGTTGGTACAACAGTTCAGTCTGTGTCATTCAGGTACAAAAGCAGGCTAAAAACAGTGTTTCCTGACACCGTCCGGGCTTTAGAGTCGGCAAAAATAATCGAAATTGAAAATTCTGAGGGTTTTCACGGATATTTGCGGCCAAAATAAATAGTCGGCACCCCCAGGGAACCATTTTTTACGCCGGCATCAGAAAAACAAACGCATGAAAGCGCGTACCCTCCGACAGGATAAAATCAACGTCATTACCCTCGGCTGTTCCAAAAATTTGGTCGACAGCGAGAACCTCATTACCCAGCTTCGTGGCAACGATTACGAGGTGGTACACGACAGCAGCGCCGACGACGCCAATGTGGTGATCATCAATACCTGCGGGTTCATCGACCTGGCCAAACAGGAAAGCATCGATACCATCGTGGAGTATGCTGGCATCAAAAATGCCGGCGGCATCGACAAGCTCTATGTAACCGGCTGTTTGTCACAACGTTACAAAGATGACCTGGAAAAGGAAATTCCGGAGGTCGACGCCTTTTTTGGCACCCTCGAGATGCCCAACCTGCTTGCCCGCCTCAAAGCCGATTACAAACACGAGCTGCTGGGCGAACGACTCATCACCACACCCCACCACTACGCTTACCTCAAAATTTCGGAAGGTTGTAACCGTACCTGTTCGTTTTGTGCCATCCCGCTTATGCGCGGACAACACGTGAGCCGACCCATCGAGGATCTTGTGTCTGAAGCACGCAGCCTCGCCCGTCGTGGTACAAAAGAATTGCTGCTTATTGCTCAGGAACTGACCTATTACGGGCTCGATATTTACAAAAAACGTGAATTGCCCCAGCTACTGCATGCCCTGGCGGATGTAGACGGCATCGATTGGATTCGTTTGCACTACGCTTACCCAAGTAAGTTTCCGCTGGAAATCCTGGATGCCATGGCCGAACGCAAGGAAATTTGCAATTACCTCGACATTCCGCTGCAACATGCCTCCGACAACATGCTTGAACGGATGCGCCGTCAGATTACTTATGGCGAAACGGTGGAACTGCTCGATCAAATACGCGCCAAAGTGCCCGGCATCGCCATGCGTACCACCTTTCTGGTGGGCCATCCAGGCGAAACCGAAGAAGATTTCCAAACCCTGCTCAATTTCGTACGTGAACAGGAATTTGAACGTGTCGGTGTTTTTAAATATTCGCATGAAGAAAGCACCCGTGCCTACGATGTGCCCGACGATGTGCCCGCCGAACTGAAGGAAGAACGCGCACAAATGTTGATGGAAGTACAACAGGAAATTTCCCACCGTAAAAACGAAGCCAAAGTTGGCCAGGTTTTAAAAACCCTGTTCGACCGCAAAGAAGGCAAGTATTTTGTCGGCCGCACCGAAGCCGATTCGCCCGAAGTGGACAATGAAGTGCTTGTACTGGCCAAAAACAATTACGTACGCATCGGCGATTTCGCCGACGTGCGCATTACCAGCGCCGAGGAATTTGATTTGTTCGGTGAGGTAGTAGGGTAGTGGCACTGTTTCGGAATTGTATTAAATAACTGAAAATCAAATATTTAACACAATCCTAACAAGCAATATCAACAAGGCTGAACCAATGATCAACACGATGATCCGGGCCATTTCCCGGTTCGAACTGCGCGGTTTAAACTCGGAAGTTTCAGCGGCGGCTTCGCTCAGGATTTCCCTGGCCCTTTCAACATCCTGCGGACGTGTGTGCAACCTCAGCACAAATTGAATGTGGGGTAAAACACTTTGTGAAATGGTATTGGCCAAAAAGCAGGGTATGCCTTCTGAGCGCAAACGGGCTGCGGCAACCTCAGCCTCCATGGATGAATAGTATTTAGCCACCACTTCGCCTTCGTTGCCATCTTCAAAAAATTGGTTATCCTCGAATTCAAAATCGTCGAGAATGTTGGTGTTCGCCATAATATTGGGTTGGACTAAGAGCAAGCTCTTCGACAAATGTACGGAATTTAGACTTCAGCGCAACCCGGCGGTTGTTTCATGTTCGTGTGCAAGCGCTATGTTTGCGCTTCCTTTTTTTGCCGCAGGCAAAACATCTTTTCAACAACAGCTTAGACCTCCATGTTTTTAAAGCGCTTTTTCCTTGCCGGCATTGCAGTTGCAGGTATGACCACCATGCTCACCGCCCAGGACAAACCCAAATGGGACGTGAATAAACCGACAGGTATTCCTTATTCCAACGTCAGTTTCGATGTCGATGAAGGCACCTGGCTGAACCTCGATCTGAGTCCCGACGGAAAAACGATCGTGTTCGACATGTTGGGCGACATTTACACCATGCCGGCATCCGGCGGTACGGCATCGTGCCTGCGCAACGGTTTGCCGTGGGAAGTTCAGCCCCGTTTTTCGCCCGACGGTAAAAAAATACTGTTCACCAGCGATGCCGGAGGCGGCGACAACATCTGGGTGATGAACGCCGACGGCACAGGCTCAAAACAAGTGACCAAAGAAAGTTTCCGACTGCTCAACAACGGCGCATGGATGCCCGATGGCCAGTACATCGTGGCGCGTAAACACTTCACCAGTGCGCGCTCGCTCGGTGCCGGCGAATTGTGGATGTACCACATTTCCGGCGGCGAAGGTGTACAAATTACCAAACGTAAAAACGACCAGCAGGACGTAAACGAACCGAGCATAAGCGCCGACGGCAAGTACATTTACTTCAGCGAAGACATGTATCCGGGAGGTTTTTTCCAGTACAACAAAAACCCCAACCAACAGATTTTCGCCGTGCGCCGCTACGACATTGAAAAGGGCAAAATTGAAGACATCACCGGCGGATCGGGCGGCGCCTGCCGTCCGCAAATCAGCCGCGACGGCAAATGGCTCGCTTTTGTGCGCAGGCAATACCAAAAATCGGTACTTTGCGTACACAACCTCGAAAGCGGACTGGAGTTCCCACTGTACGATGGCCTTGACAAAGACCAGCAGGAAGCTTGGACGATCTTCGGATGTTATCCGGGTTTTGCCTGGGCGCCCGACAACAAAGCCATCGTCATTTGGGCACAGGGCAAAATCATACGCCTTGATCTGGACCTTGAACAAACAGCGCCCAAGCTGGCCAAAGTTTCGGATGTTCCTTTCAAAGTTACGGTAAATACCCCTGTGGCTGAAACACTTACAAGCCGGCAGGTTGCTTTTGAAGAACAATTCACCGTGCGCGCTGTGCGCCATGCCGTAACTTCTCCAGACGGAAATACGCTCGTTTTTAGTGCCGATGGCAGCTTGTGGCGTAAAAAACTGCCTGATGGGAAACCTGAAAAACTTACCTCCAGTGTGCGTGCAGAAAACGAATCGTATCCACATGGCAAACACCACGAGTTTGAACCATCGTGGTCGCCCGACGGCCAGTCCATCGTTTTTGTAAGCTGGAGTGATGAAAACCTTGGAGCCGTTTGGTTGCTGAATTACCGCACCGCCAGTTTGCGTCGCCTGCCCACCGAAAAGGGCATCTTCCGCACGCCTTCCTTTTCGCCTGACGGGAAAAGTATTGTGTACCGCAAACAGGGTGGCGATGACGAATTGGGTTTTGCCTACGGCAAAAAACCGGGCATTTATGTGCTTGAACTAAGCGCCAAATCGGCAAAATTCGTGACGGAAAACGGCGATAACCCGCGTTTCAGCGCCGATGGCAAACGTATCGTGGTGAGTACCGGCGGTTATCTGTTTGGTGCTTTGGACAAATCGCTCAAATCCTACGACCTCAACGGACAGGATGAACAGGTGCATTTCAAATCCAAATACGTAAACCAATGGTCGCCCAGTCCGGACGGCAAGTGGCTTGCTTTCAGTGAGTTGCACAAGGTTTACGTTTGCGCCATGCCCCCGGCCGGCCACACCATCGACCTCAGTGCCGATACCAAGGCATTTCCGGTGACCCAACTTTCGCGCGATGCCGGTATCAACCTGCACTGGAGTGCCGACAGCAAACGGGTGCACTGGACGCTCGGAGAGGAATATTTCTCTTCCGAACTCAACAAACGTTTCGCTTTCCTGGAGGGCGCCCCCGATTCCTTGCCCGGCCTCGACAGTACGGGCCTGCACATTGGTCTGGTCCTTCAGTCCGATGTTCCTTCTGGTGTCGTGGTGCTCACCAACGCCCGCATCATCACCATGGAAGGCGACAACGTGATTGACAACGGCGTGGTGGAAATTACGGGCAACAAAATCACGTTTGCCGGCACCAAAAAAGACTATCAGCGCCGCACCAAACCAACGGGTTCGGTGAGCACCATCGATTGTTCGGGCAAAACCATCATGCCGGGCATCGTCGACGTACATGCGCACTCGGGCAACTTCCGCTATGGCCTCAATCCGCAAAAACAGTGGGAATACTACGCCAACCTGGCCTACGGTGTAACCACCAGCCACGACCCTTCGGTGAATTCTGAAATGTCGTTTTCCAATGCCGAACTCATCAAATCGGGCAAAATGCGCGGGCCCAGGTTGTTCAGCACAGGCACCATCATTTACGGCGCGGAAGGCGACTTCAAAGCAGTCATCAACAGTCTGGACGATGCGCGCAGTCACCTGCGCCGTACCAAAGTCTGGGGTGCTTTCAGTGTAAAAAGTTACAACCAACCGCGTCGTGAACAACGCCAGCAGGTGATTGCAGCCGCACGTGAACTCAACATGCTTGTTGTGCCGGAAGGTGGATCGTTTTTTTACCACAACCTCACCCAGGTGGTGGACGGCCACACGGGCATTGAACACAACATCCCCGTAGCACCATTGTACAAAGACGTAACCACACTTTGGAGCAAAACCAAAACCCACAACACGCCTACGCTCATTGTGAACTATGGCGGACTCAACGGCGAAAACTACTGGTACCAAAACACGGATGTTTGGAAACAACAACGCCTGCTCAACTTCACGCCACGCCACATCGTGGATGAACGTTCACGCCACGTAACCAAAGCACCCGACGAGGAATACCAAAACGGCTACATTTTGACCAGCCAATCGTGCAAAAAGCTCCAGGATGTGGGTGTAAACATCAACCTTGGCGCCCATGGACAACTCCAGGGGCTCGGCGCCCACTGGGAATTGTGGATGCTTCAGCAAGGCGGCATGAGCACCATGCAGGCCCTGCGGTGCGCCACCATCAACGGTGCACAGTACATCGGCATGGGCGATCAGATCGGCTCCATCAAAGAAGGCAAACTTGCCGACCTGGTGGTGCTCGACAAAAACCCGCTCGAAAACATCCGCAACTCCGAAACCGTGCGTTACACCATGGTCAACGGTCGTTTGTTCGATGCCATGACCCTCGACGAACTGGGCAACCATCCTGAAAAACGCAGCAAATTCTGGTTCGAACAACCCGGCGGCGAAACCACCGGCAGCATGAACGGCCATACCTGCCACGAAGCCAACTGCGTGTGCGGGCATTGAAAAAGCAGGCAGCAGGCAGCAGGCAGCAAAAAAAATGCCCAATCATTTGGTTTCAAACGATTGGGTATTTTTTTTGCTGCCTGCTGCCTGCTGCCTGCTGCCTGCTGCCTGCTGCCTGCTGCCTGCTGCCTGCTGCCTGCTGCCTGCTGCCTGCTGCCTGCTGCCTGCTGCCTGCTGCCTGCTGC
>JADLBE010000220.1 GCA_020847915.1 Saprospiraceae bacterium
ACGCCGATGTCGCGCAGGAGGCCAGTGAGCTCGCCGGTAGCGAAGTCAAAATCCTTTTCCGAGCGTATGATGAACTCGTCGAGGGTGATGATGCGGCTTCCGGAAGTGGGCGACGTGGGGGTAGCTGGTGTGGCGCCGTTGTCGGTTGTTTTTTTGCTGGTGGTGGCCATGGTTTTAACGTATGTTGTGGTGAGGGCAAAGGATGGCCCAAAAATACGCAGCATCCGTCAAGTTTTAACGAAAAGTGCCACAAAAGGCAAATCTTTGGACGGGCTTGGGCGTTATCTTTGTAACCACAAGACGTCTACAACACATGCGACTCAGTATATTGATCCTAGGAATGGTATTGGCGCTTTCCATGTGCCGTCCGCCGGAGCCCGAAACGGTGCCTTTGCCCACTGAAATTTGCGTCAAAACGCAGCACCACCACCAGCCCATCCCGAAGGCGACGGTGTATGTGAAGTACAACGCCGATTCGTTTCCGGGTTACGACAAACCGCCGTCGTACTACGACGACAGTTTCACCACCGGTCCCGATGGCCGCGGCTGCATACATCCCGTGCCCGAAGGCAGGCATTGGTTGGTGGCGTATGGATACGACAGTCTGTATTTCCCGCACGATGTTTGGGGCAGTTTGCGGGTGGATATCGCGTTGGGTGTAAGAGCGAAGTTGGATACGGTGATGTATATTTCGGAGGAACATTGAATTTCAGCAGGCAGCAGTTAGCAGGCAGCAGGCAGTCCGAATCAGCCTGGTTTTTTCAACAAAATCTTGCTATATTTGTCAACTTTATACAATTGAAGAAAGATGGGTAATTTAAATCAGGCATATGAAGAGGTGGCTGTATTTCTAGCAAGCCTGGATCCCCATAAGTTGTTGGAATTAAAGCCGTCTAAAGACGTTTTAGAACGTGTTGAGGAGCTGATGCTCAAGAATAAAGAAGCAGAACTGAATATCGAAGAGCACTATGAATTGGACCGCTACCTGGCATTGGAACATCTTATTGCATTGGCTAAAGCGCAGGCAAAAATCCAATTGCAAGCTGCATGAGTCCGGTGAAAATACCAGATAAGGTTAGACAAAAAGTAGCTTCCCTGGCAAGTTTTCGTTGCGAATATTGCCTTGTGCATGAAGATGATATGTTTTACCCCTACCAGGTGGACCACATCATAAGCAAGAAGTATCGAGGCAGTTCAGAACTGGCCAATCTTGCTTTGGCATATTCTGTCTGAGCTGGGGTTACGTATAGGATATTTTTGACAAGCTCCCCTTTAATTTCAAATTTCAAAAATCGTATTCCTTATTTCGTCCATCAATTCCCACTTTCTCCGAACTTTGGTCCTTCAATTGTTGTTTCCCCTCCCATATGAAGCACCTTGCCTACCTCAATAAGTTTTTCTGGAAATACCGCTGGCGTTTTTTGCTCGGCATCATCTTCGTCGGCCTGGCCAACTGGTTCCGTGTGTGGCAGCCACAGGTGATCCGCCAGGCCCTCGATACGGTTATAGAAAGGGTAGCCTACTACAATGCCCATGGCGGTATTGCCGCCCACCCCGAAGCTTTTAAGGAATTGGGTACCCAAATCGCCTGGTTCGGCGCGGCGGTGATCGGACTGGCGCTAATGATGGGCCTTTTTATGTTTTTTATGCGCCAAAGCATCATCGTGATGAGCCGCCTCATCGAATACGATTTGCGCAAGGTGATTTTTGCCCACTACGAAAAACTCGATCTCGCTTTTTACAAACGCAACAGCACGGGCGACATGATGTCGCGCGTTTCCGAAGACGTTTCCAAAGTGCGTATGTACCTGGGCCCCACCATGTTGTACGGGCTCGACCTTATTTTCCTCTTCGTGCTCACCATTTCCTCCATGCTCAGCGTAAGCGTGGAACTCACTATGTGGTCGCTGCTGCCCCTGCCGTTTCTCAGCATTTCGATCTATTACGTAAGCACCCAAATCAACAAACGCAGCGAAAAAATACAACAACAACTGGCCGTGCTCACCGGCACAGCCCAGGAAGTGTACAGCGGCATCCGGGTGGTGAAAAGTTATGCCCAGGAGCAAGCCATGGTGCAACATTTCGCCGATCAAAGCGAACAATACCGCAAAAAATCGCTCAAACTGGTGCGCATCGACGCGTTCTTTTTCCCACTTATGCTGCTCATGGTGGGCGCCAGCACCATCATCACGGTGTATGTGGGTGGATTGCAGGTTGTAAAAGGCGCCATCACGCCCGGCAACATCGCCGAGTTTGTAATTTACATCAACATGCTCACCTGGCCCGTCACGGCCATCGGCTGGATCGCCTCGCTTACCCAGCAGGCCGCCGCTTCGCAAAAACGCATCAACGAATTCCTGCAAACCCAGCCCACCATCACCAATCCGGAACACAATCCGGTGCCGCTGAAAGGACACATCGTTTTTGAAAACCTGACGTTTGATTATCCCGACACCGGCATCCGAGCCCTCGAAAATGTGTCGTTTGAAGTAAAACCAGGCGAAAAACTCGCCATCATCGGCAGAACCGGTAGCGGAAAAACCACCATCGCCGACCTGCTCGTGCGCATGTACGATCCCACAGAAGGCCGTATCCTGCTCGATGGTCGCGACCTGCGCACGCACGACCTCGATAACCTGCGCCGCCGCGTAGGGTATGTTCCACAAGATGTGTTCCTGTTTTCCGACAGCGTGTACGGCAACATCGCCTTCGGCAAAGACGGACTGAGCCGCGAAGACGCCGAACAGTTTGCGCGTTACGCCGCCGTACACGACGACATCTCCGGACTGCCCAAAGGTTACGACACCATCGTGGGCGAACGGGGCGTGACGTTGTCGGGCGGACAAAAACAACGCGTCAGCATCGCCCGCGCCTTTGCCAAACAACCCGACATCATCGTGCTCGACGACTGTCTCTCGGCCGTAGATACCAACACCGAAAGTCAGATTTTGGGCTACCTCGATCGTGTTTTGGCCGACAAAACGGCCATCATCATCACCCACCGCATCTACAGCATGTTGCAGTTTGATAAAATCATCGTGGTCGACAACCACCGCATCGTGGAAGCCGGCACACACGAACAACTCGCTGCCAGCGGCGGTTATTACGCCGAATTGCTCGAAAAACAATCGGCGACCGATGCCGTGGAGGAATAACAAACTGCCGAAAAAATGTTGTAAATTGTGGGCAAATTGTTTCACCATCTTCAACCATGCAGGCATTCTCCACCTTGCTCCAAACCGCCCTCGGCGACTTTGAAATTGCCGGCAGCGATCTCGGTGTAAGCCGCGTTCACTGGCTCAAAAAGGACGCCGTACGCCCGGAAGTTGCCAACCTGCCCGACGACCATCCCGTGGCGCAGGCGCAGCAGCAACTCACCGAGTATTTTGAAGGAAACCGCCAGACGTTCGATTTCAAAATCGACTGGGGCGGCGCGCCCGAATTCCACCGCCGTGTTTGGGAAGAACTGCTGAAAATCCCCTACGGCGCTACCCGTACCTATTCCGACATCGCCCGCGCCATAGGCAACGACAAAGCCGTACGCGCCGTAGGCATGGCCAACCGGCAAAATCCCATCGCCATCGCCGTGCCCTGCCACCGGGTCATCGGTAAAGCCGGCGAACTGCGCGGCTACTTCTATGGCCTCGACGCCAAAATGGAGCTTTTGAAACTTGAAAGTCCGCACAGGTACGCCGAACAAATTAGTCTTAACCTGGATTTTTGAGATTTTTAGGATGGGGATTTTAATGTGATTTGGGGATTGGGAAGATTGGATTGGATTTAGAGGAATTGCCCTCACTTCGCTTATTGGATTTGTATTGATTTAAAGAAATGCTTTGTGCGAAGTGAGGGCAATTCCTCTAAATCCAATCCAATCTTCCCAATCCCTTTTGTCATCCCAGCGAAGCGTGGGACCTAAATCCCCATCCCAAAAATCTCAAAAATCCAGGTTAAGACGAAGGGTTTCCCACACCGTCTCCGCCAAAATTTTGTGTCCTGCTTCATTCGGGTGGATACCGTCGCCGAGGTTGAGCGACGGCTCGCCGCCCACACCTTCGAGCAGGAAGGGGACAAGCGCAGCATCGTTGGTTTTGGCGATTTCAGGGAACATTTGGGCAAACGCCTTGGTGTATGCGGGGCCAAGGTTGGGCGGCGCCATCATGCCCACCACCACAATTTTACAATCGGGGTATTTGGCTTTCACCTTATCCAGTATGATTTGCAGGTTGTTTTTGGAAACATCAACGGGCAATCCGCGCAAGGCATCGTTGGCGCCAAGCTCGAGCACAAACACATCGACGGGTTGTTGAAGCACCCAATCCACACGGTTTTTACCGTCGGCAGTGGTTTCACCGCTCAATCCCGCATTCACACAGGTATAGGGAAGGTTCAATGAATCAATTTTTTTCTGAATGAGGGCTGTAAAACCTTGTTCCGGAGCAAGTTGGTATGCTGCCGTCAGACTGGTGCCAAAAAAAACGATGTTTTTGCGCTTCAATTCAGGTTTTTGGGTTTCCCCGGCGGTTGTTTGGGTGTTGTTTTGCGCCGAAGGCGCTTCGTTTTTACAGGAAAACAAGAAAAAAAAGCTGGCTAACAGCAGTGCAGAGGGTATCAGGCGCATGGTTGAATCTGTTTGATAATTTTAAACACGTGCGAAGATGCAAAGGTTTTTGTGCCGGTATTGCATCTTTGCTGCATGCGCCGTCCCATACTTCCCACCCAAACCTACGTAGAAGGTATTTTGTCGGGCAACCGTGTGTTGCTTGGCCAGGCCATTACGCTGGTGGAAAGTGCCCGTCCGGAGCACCAGGCCCGCGCCCGCGATGTGATCGCAACGCTGCTCCTGGAGGCCCCCCCTTCCCAACCATCGATGCGCGTGGCCATCACCGGCGCACCAGGCGCAGGCAAAAGCAC
>JADLBE010000221.1 GCA_020847915.1 Saprospiraceae bacterium
GCCGAAGGTGCGTCGGATTTTGCAGCAAAAGCGGCATCAAAAGCAGCTTTTGCCTTGTCCTTATCACCTTTGGCGATGTAGGCATTGCCCAGGGTAAGCCATGCGTCCTGATCGCCGGCATTGGCCTGCGTGAGTTTGGTGTAATGTGCTATGGCTTTATCCCATTCTTCCAGTTGCATGGCGGAAATACCCTCGTCGGGTGTTTGCGCTGCAAGGGTGTTCACAAAAAGTACCGCCAGGAAAAGGGCGCCGTTTTTCAAAAAAGTCGTCATTGTTCGAAGAAAGTTTTTAGTACGCTTTGCTGTTAGGACAGCGGCTGTAAAGTTCCGTTTTTTAGACGCTTTTTCAGCAACAAATCCACAAAGCATTTGGCTAAAACTGTGTTTTTTAATATAAGGTTAACGTTCACAGGCCCAAAAAGGTTGTTTAAAGCCCGTTTTCAACAAAAGGCAAACAATTATTCTTTGGAAACCTGGATGAGCCGGGTTGGCGCCTGGGCCGGCAGCAGGCCGTCTTTAAGCACGATACGCTGACCGTCGGGGCCGGCAAGGTAAGAGGCGAAGCCCTGTCCAAGGCCTGTTCTGGCCTGTGCATTGATGATGTATACCGTGCGTTTGAAAGGATAATCGCCCGTTGAGAGGTAGGCC
This sequence comes from Saprospiraceae bacterium, assembly GCA_020847915.1. Lineage (GTDB taxonomy): Bacteria > Bacteroidota > Bacteroidia > Chitinophagales > Saprospiraceae > M3007. The sequence continues at coordinate 648 of JADLBE010000221.1, forward strand.
TGGTAAGGTCCGAACCCTTCTGCACCGGCTTCTTTGGCGATGTCGACCAAACGAATATCCCGCAGGAATTTTTGCACGCCTTTATCGTCGGTGTCGGAAATCCAGTTGGCGCCGATGATGCCGATGGCCCCGGGTGTTTTGGCCACATAATTGATCACCTCTTCATTGGTATTCAAAGCAGAGGCGTTGGCGGGCAGGGGCGCGCCGGCGGCTATGCTGTCTCTGGCGTAGCGAACGGTGCCGGAAAGCGGATTATCAAAAACCAACACCATATCGCCAAGTTTCGATTTGGGGTTGAATTCTGACCATTTGGTGGTTTTGCCTTGCAGGATGTCGCGCATTTGCCCGATGGTAAACACGCTGTCGTTGTTTGTGGGGTGTACAACAAAAGCTACTGCGTCGTAGGCGATGGGTGTCACCTTGGGTTCGAAGCCGCGTTGTTTGAAGAACTTAAGTTCCTGCTCGGTCAGGGTTCGGGTGATGATGATTACCTGTGTGGAATCTTTCAGGATGTTGTTCACCGCTTCGCCTTCAGAGGTATAAACAGCGCTGAGTTTGGCGCGTCGGTAGGTAGCATTGAACACTTCGATGGAAGAAGCGATGATGGGTTGGTACCCTTCATCGGCCATGATGGTGAGGGTTCCGGTGGTTGGGGTATCCACAACTTTACCGGATTTGTCGGTTTTTTCGCCGCAGGCGGCAAACAGGGTACATAAAAAGAGCGTTGGGATGAGGCGTATCATAATGTTGGTATTTTCTGGTGTTGAACAAGTTAATGTGTGCGGTAATCCTGCCAAAACCGCCAGCCACGAAAAAAACCGTAAACAAACAGCATGGTAGCGAAGATGTTCCGGAACTCCGTTTGGATGCCGGGAAGGAAATTTTTGTCGAGAAAAAGCCATGCACCGAGACCGAGGTAAATAAGGGTCATGGCTGCGCCCAGGATAAGCAATGGTTGTTTGACGGCCTTTTTGCGTCGGATACGTTCGTCTGAAAACATGGTGTTCAACTTTTGGGAAGTTTCCGGAAAGACTTCCTTTGATGGATGCGAATTTCTGTCTTTTTGGTGGTCGCACCTAATAAAAAACCCCCGGCGCACAAAAAAGGGCGCCGGGGGTAACAAACGGAGGTTGAATCGTTGCTATTGAATTACAGTTTCCACCACATGTCGTTTCCGTAAATACCGGAAGGATCGATGTTTTGACGCTGTATGGCAGCTTCAAGATTGACCTTGTTGTTGCCGGATTCGCTGGTTGGGTAGGCGAAACGTTTGGGTACGCCCTGGCCCGGGTAGGCGCTCAGCGGTACTTCCACGATTTCACTTGGGTAACCGGTACGGCGGAACTCCGCGTAACCTTCGCAACCATCGCCGAAGAGGGCAATCCATTTCTGAGTCATGATTGCTTGCAGCGGATTGGCATCATAAGCAGCACTGGCAGCGTCGAGGAATGCCTGGTCGGCTGTTACACCGTGTTGTTCGCAGGAAGCTTCGATACCTGCAAGGTAAGCAGGTTTGAAATTTTCAGCTTCAGCACGAATGAACAATACTTCTGCATACGTAAACAGGTAAGAAGGCGCGGCAAAATCGTCGCGGAACTTCGCACCAATTTGCGAAACTGCAGAGAACGGGTTGGGTTCAACGGTGCCGTTTGGCTGGCCTACGTAAATGCCGGCGTTGTTCACTTCAGCATAAACAGGAAGACGTGGATCGCCTGCCATAAGGTCAACGAGGGTTTTGCTCACAGCGTGGTCGTTACGGCCGTCGTTGTACTTGTTGTTGTATAGCGGGTTGGAGCCGGCCGGCGTAGCATCCGGGTAGGTCATCAGCGCATTTTCAGCATTGCTGGCGATCAGGTTGCCCGGATTGGAAAGCAATGCAGCCAGTTTGGTTGCGTAAGCAGGGTTTTTGTGCTTTGCGCGGTTGAGGTAACGGGCAAGCAACGAATTGGTGAATTTTTTCCAAAGCGTTACATCGCCGCCGTAAATCACATCGCCGGCGCCCAGCGGATCGCTGCTAACTCCCCACATGGCGGAGGCAGCTTCCAGATCGGAAATGATACCTGCGTAGATGGTTTCCTGGCTGTCGTAAGTCGGGTTAACCGTACGGTCCGGATCAAGTGCTTCCGAGTAAGGAGCTTCGCCCCAAGCATCGGTGATGATGCCGAAGTAGAACGATTTCATGGTGAGTGCTGCTGCGCGCATGTTGCTGGTTTCGGGTGCGCGGTTCAGGATATCCTGAAGGTCGGCAAGCGGACCACCGTACAAACCATCCCAGTGCGCCGTAAGGGCGTCGGAACGGTACTCGTACCAGTCTTCGTCGATGTACTGAATTTTGGCGTAGTGCTGAGCCCACAAACCTGCGTAGGTCATGTTCATGCTTGCGCCATGGGTGCGGCGAACACCTTGGGTGACAGCAGAAAGCAATACGTTGGTAAGCGGCACTTCTTCCGCCTGGTTTGGGTTGGTGTTGATTTCCTCAAAATCTTTGGTGCAGGCATTTGAAAACCCCACAATGAGGATCAACAACCATACTTTCAAATTTTTCATATCAATAAAAGGTTTGATTGCAATGGATGGTTTAGAAATTGGCATTCAGCGTGATACCGATGGTGCGAGCCGAAGGCAATTGGCCGAATTCGATGCCCTGCATGGCATTGCTGTTGTCGAAAGCCGTTTCGGGATCGACGTGTGGCACGTTGCTGTCCAGGAGGGCCAGGTTGCGGCCATAAACGGAAAGACGCAGACCGTTTACGAACGAGTTCTGGAACCATGCGCGTGGCAGGTCGTAACCGAGGGTAACTTCGCGCAGTTTTACGAACGAAGCGTCGAACACACCGCGGTCGTGGCGGCGGTTGTAGAAATCGGCATTGTGTGCTTCAGCCGAACGTTTTACCTGGTTGGGTGAGTAGGTAATGTTGCCGTTGGCGTCAACAGTTTCGTATACACCACCGAAGTTGTAACCGTTCATAACTTCGTCGAGGGTATTGCGACCTTCGAGCGATTCTTCAAGTACACCGGCGAAGCGGCCGAAGACGTAAGTCATGGAGAACAAGTCGGAACCCTGGCGTGCGTCGATGAGTGCGCTAAGCGACAGACCTTTCCAGGTAAACGTGTTGCGGATACCACCCACCCAATCGGGTGTGATGGAACCAAGCACGAAGTTGGTGTTGCTGCCGTTTTCATCCACGTCGAGGACGGGGCTGCCGGTTGCTTCGTTAACGATGATCTGGCCATCGGGAGCGCGTTTTACGCGGCGACCAACAAGTACACCGTATTCTTCACCTTCGCGGGCTACAAGACGTATACCCCAGTTGGTGTTGATGGTAATTTCGGAAACACCTTCGGGAAGGTCTTTCACGAGGGAGTTGTTTTTAGCCCAGTTGAGGTCGATATCCCAACGGAAGTCTTTCGTACGTACAGGTGTTAAACCAAACTGAATTTCAACACCGTCGTTCTGGATCGTACCTGCATTGGTGATGCGGCTGGTAAAGCCGGTTGTGCTGGATACGTTGAGCGGTATGATCTGGTCGATGGTGTTTGTGTTGTAGTACGTGAGGTCCAGACGAACACGATCCTGCCAAAAGCGGGCTTCCAGACCGGTTTCAAACGATTTGGAACGTTCCGGGTTGAGCTGGTTGTTCGGACGTGCGCCAGGAACCGTAAAGTTGGGCAATCCACCCCATGGTGCATTGGCGCCGTAGGTGAAGTTGAGGCGGTATGGACGTGTATCTTTACCGGCTTCAGCATAACCACCGCGAACTTTCAGGTAAGTAACACCAGGAATGGTGATTTTTTCCGAAAGTACCACAGCAAGGTTAACAGCTGGATACATGAAACTGTTGTTGTCAGCAGGCAAAGTCGACGACCAGTCGTTGCGGATCGAACCGTCGAGGTAGATGAAATTGTAAAATCCGAGCGAAACGCTGCCGAGCACCGAGTTGATGCGCTGGCGCTCCAGGAAGTTGTTTGACAAAACGTTACCGTCAGCGTTGGAGAAGTTAAACAGGCTAGGTACAACAAGAGCTGTGGCCGATTGTTCATTGCCCAGGAAACGGTTGTCGCGACGGGCAACACCAGCAGTAGCAACGATGGAAATGTTGTCGTTGATGTTTTTGTTGGCCGTCAGCATAACGTCGCTGTTCGTTTCGGTGGAGTTGTACTCCATACGGTCGTAACGACCGTTCGGGTTGGTATTGGTTCCTTTGTCGAAATGAACTTCGCGGTAGTCGTTGTAGTAGTCGGTACCGATACGGCCCGACAATTTCAGCCACTCAAGCAGTTGGAAGTGCATGGCGTAGTAACCATTGATGCGGTTACGGGTTTGCGGCTTGGTATTTCTGTACAACGAGAAGAAGGGGTTGTTCTGGTAGTTGTGGTTCCAGTTTACAACACGACCCATGTTGTCGAGTTGGTTGTAGTTGGCACGCAGGTATTCCCAGTCGACCTGACGGCCGGCCCAGATGGTTTGCTGAAGGATGTTGTCGCCATCGTAACCGATACCTGGACGGTTGTCGGAATTCAGCAATGTGTAGGTGACGTTACCTTCAGCCGTAATTTTTTCGTTCATTTTCATACCAAAGCCGAGGTTGAAGGTATTGCGCTTCAGGTCGGTGTTGGGCACCATGCCCGTTTGGTTGAAGTTGGTGTACGAAAAACGTGCATTGGCTTTGTCGCCGTTGGCGGTAATGGCGATGTTGTTGGTGAATGCAACACCGGTTTCGAAGATGCTGTTCACGTTGTCGGGCTGAGCAACCCAGGGGGCCAAAGCTCCGTTGTTCATGAACTGGTTGAGCATTTCGCCTTCACCCTGTTCGTCGACGGTGCCGTCGCCGTTGTTGTCGATGCCGTCGGCTCCGTTGATTGCAGAGTCGAAGGAAGGACCCCAGCTTTCGTCTGTTCCGTCGTAAACACCGTTACCGGTACCGTCAACGTAGTTGAACTGGAAGTCTACACCCTGGCCAAACTTGTTTTGGTAGCTTGGAAGACGCAGCGGGTTGGAAAAGCCGATGTCGCCGGTGTAGCTCACACCCAAACCTTTTTGAGCGCCTTTGCCCGTTTTGGTCGTGATGAGGATAACACCGTTGGCACCGCGCGAGCCGTAAAGCGAAGCGGCGTTGGGGCCTTTCAGCACCGTTACCGTTTCGATGTCGTCGGGGTTGATGTCCTGAATGGCGTTACCAAAGTCAACACCACCGAACTGCGTGCCCCCGTTGGGCGCAAAGTTGCGCGACGAGTTGTCCACCGGAATACCGTTCACCACAAACAGTGGCTGGTTGTCGCCAGTGATCGAGTTGTTGCCACGGATGGTGATGCGCGACGAAGAACCGACGTTGCCCGAGGAACTGATCACATTGACACCCGCGATTTTTCCCGAAAGGGAGTTAACCACGTTGCTGGCATCACGTGCGGAGGTGAATTGGTCGCCATCGAGCGACTGCACGGCATAACCCAGCGATTTTTCTTCGCGGGTAATACCGAGGGCCGTCACAACGGCTTCCTGGAGTACCGTGCCCGATACCATGACCACATCGGCTACATTGCTGGCGCCGAGGGAAAGTTCCTGGGTTTGGTAACCGGTGTAGGAAAAAACAAGCGTGTTCGAACCTTCCGGCACTTGCACCGAATAACGACCATTCAGGTCGGTACGGGCGCCGCCGCTGGTTCCTTTTACGCTGACGGTAGCGCCGATAAGCGTTTCGCCGTCATCGCCTGTTACTGTACCTGAAACGGTACGTTGGGCCATAGCCATTCCAGCCACGGCCAACAACAGACACAAGGTTGTTAGTATTCGCTTCATACGAAAGATGAGATTTGGTTAAAGAAATATGCGGATAAATCAAGGTATTACTACCTGTAAATTCTTTTTGGATTATGGGGATAGCCTGTCGACCTCCCGGAAAAAAAAATGCCGTCTGGCAGGCAGATGTCATGACTGAGACATACTGCCTGTCAGCGGCACGGTAAAAGTTTGATTTGGTAGATTATCAAAGTAGTTTTTTATTCTGTAAAGTCAAACAGGTACAAACAAAGGTAGCGCGTTTTGCACAATACCCTGCATATCCAGCGCTAATTTTTTCCTTAACAACCAAAGATTGTATGGTTAACATTAACGTAACATACTCATTATCATACCATTAATTGGTGTCTGACCATAAACGATACAGCGATTTTTCGCTGACACAGATTACCCTTTCAGCTGACGCTGGTACATTCGGATGGTGTTTGACAGTCCGTAGTACAAAGCATCGCAAATCAGGGCGTGCCCAATACTCACCTCCAGAAGCCCCGGACAATGCTCCCGGAAATACTTCAGGTTGTCCAAATTGAGGTCGTGCCCCGCATTTAATCCCAGCCCCACACGGGCGGCCACCTCCGCCGCTTTGGTGTAAGGCGCCATGGCAGCAGCTTTGTCGTTGTGGAAATCGTGCGCAAAAGGGCCGGTGTACAATTCCACCCGATCCGCACCTGTTTCCGCAGCACCTTCAATGAGGCGTTCATCCGGGTCTACAAAAATGGAAACACGGATGCCCTTTTTTTTCAGCTCCGCAATCACTTCCCGAAGGAAATCGCGCTGTCCGACGGTGTCCCAGCCGTGATCGGAGGTGAGTTGTCCTGGACTATCGGGCACCAGCGTACACTGGTGCGGCGGATTGGCCAGCACCAGATCGAGAAAATCCCTTTCGGGTTTGCCCTCAATGTTGAATTCGGTGGTAACGATCTCGCGCAGCAATGGGATGTCGTCGTAACGCACATGGCGCTGGTCGGGCCTTGGGTGTACGGTGATGCCGTCGGCGCCGAACGCCTCGCAGTCGCGCGCTACCTGCACCAGGTCGGGCAGGTTGCTGCCCCGCGCATTGCGCAACAGGGCTACTTTGTTGATGTTGACGCTTAGATTCATGGTTGTCCGCTATCTTTGACGCAAAAGTAAACGCCTGTGGACGAAAGCCCAATTTCTTTTACATCCCCCCACCCTGCCCCGCCGGAGGCTCGACCACGTGTGGTGCTGATGGTAACCCTGGCCTCCTGCTTGTTTGGAGCCCTGGCAGCCATGATGCTGTACAAACTGATTGCACTTGGATTCGGCCTGGATCCTTCCCTGGACCCTTCACAACTCAATGCCAACACCACCCCCGCCGAACGCTGGCAGGTGCGCATGTTGATGGGATTAAGCCATCTGGGCACTTTTGTAGCATCGGGCGCTGTTGTGGTGCACCTTTTTTACCGCTATTACAGGCCCGAAAACGGAACAACCAACAGCGACTGGCGCACCTACCTGGGCTGGACCCCGGCGCCGGGTTTTCAGATCGTGGGACTGGCGCTGCTGCTTATGGCAGTTTCTTTGCCCCTGGTGCTTTTTTCCTTTGAAATCAACAAGGCACTTCCCCTGCCCGATGCATTTAAAGTAATGGAAGACCAAACCAACGAAGCTTTGAAAGCCCTTCTGGTGATGGATTCCCCCCTCGAACTTTTTGCCAACCTAACCCTTATAGCCTTTTTGCCTGCCATCGGCGAAGAACTCATTTTTCGCGGTTTATTGCAAAAACAACTTCTGCGCCGCATCGCCAATCCATGGACGGCACTTGTGCTCGGCGCTGTCATTTTTAGTTTTATTCATTTTCAGTTCGAAGGCTTTTTACCGCGTATTTTGCTCGGTTTCCTGTTGGGTTGGCTCTACTGGCGCACCGGCAATTTTTGGGTGCCCGTCATCGCCCACTTCTTCAACAACGCCATCCAGGTTGTAGGCCAATATTTATACGGCAAGGAAATTTCGGCCATTGATCTTGAGCAGGACATTTCCATTCCCTGGTACGCAGCACTGGTATCCCTTTTGCTTATTTTGGGCGTAGCCCTGCAAATTGAAAAACATTTTACCAACCAAACACATCACTCAAAACCTTAATCCATGCAAACATCCCTGCTCGGCATCGGATCCCGTGTAAAACACCCCGCTTATGGCGATGGCGTCGTGGTACGCCTCCACGTTGCCGCCTATGAAGTATGTTTCATCCAGTTCGGACTCAAAATGGTGGGCAAAGACTACAGCGCCTGGGAAGTAACCGACGCGTTGCCCGCCGAAGAAAGTGTAACCTTCACCGAAGCCGAACAAAGCCTCGTGCGTATCCTGCGCTCGTGGGCGGGCACTGCCCTCGAACTCACACCCCTGGGCGACCGCTGGAAAAACGGCAAACTGCTCATGCAACCCGGCGACAGCGCCACTTCAAGCAAAGAAGTGCCCATCGAAACGTTTTTCCATAAAATTGTGATGATGCGCGACCGCCTGCGCGTACTCGAACAAAACATCAACGCCAGCAAAAAACTCGACGACGAAGACAAGGTCAACCTCCAGCAATACATCACCCGCTGCTATGGAAGTATGACCACGTTTAATGTCCTATTTAGGAACAAGGAGGATTATTTTGTTGGCGATTCTTCTGCTGGTTAAAATCAGGGGTTGATGCAAAAAACAGCGACGCAAGCGCCGCTGTTTTTTGCATCAACCCCTGATTTTAACCAGCCTGGATTGGATGATCACCAGCGCCAGTGCTCCCAGATATTCTGCTGCTATCAGTCCGTAATTTTCCTGAAAACCACCTCCGGCATAATGGCTATACGATAAAACCACCGTTCCCGACCAAAATAGAACGAAGGTCGAAGGACCGACTGCCGACTGTCGACTGTCGACTGTCGACTTACTTCGGACTTCGGACTTCGGACTTCGGACCAATACCAAAGGCAAACACAGATACCACGGGTGCACGGTGGACGACCACAACAAATGCCACAAGGAAGCTGCCAGCATGAAGTACATGACTTTTCCTTTTTGCAGCTTCCACGCGAGGACCAAAATTCCGCCTGCAGCAAAAATGGCCATAATTGGACCAAGGGTTTTGTCCATCGTGTATTGTCCGAAATACAACCCAATTTCCCAAAAAACATAAAACAAACTGGCGTTAAACGCGAATTTTTGGAAATACAGATCGAGGCTGGAAGCCATGTTTTGCAAAACCTGCAGGTTGAACATGGGTACAAACAAGGCCAGGCATGCGACACCAAAAACAGCCGAAAAAACCAACCCTTTTTTCCAACCCAGGTAACGCAAGATGAGTGGCACGAACAGCAATGGCACCAGTTTGGCCGCCACCGCAAGCGCCCAGGAGGTGGCGGCAAAAGCTGCACGACCGTAGTTTAGCGCCAGCAATCCCAGCATCACAAAAAACACGGCGGCGCCTTCAAAATGCGCATTGCCGCAAATTTCCAGAATGGGCAGCGGATTGAGTGCGTACAACAAAGCGCCGCGGCCAATGGGAAACCGTCGGTGCAGCAGGTACAAGGTGCCCAGTTCGCAGGCGAGTAAAAACAATTTGATGACCAATACGCCTGGCCACAACGATGCAGTGCCAACCAGTGCAGACAAATAAAACACGCTTTGCGCCAGCGGCGGGTAAACAGTGTGGTAATCGGGTGAATTGAGCCGTGCAAAAAGGTCCGCATCGATGCCGGGCGCCGACAAACCCAGTTCCAGAAATTCGCGTGGCGTGTACAAAAACGGATGAATGCCGGCTGCCCACAACCGGCCGTCCCAAAGAAAACGGTAAATATCGTCGGACAACAACGGCAGTCCAAACACCATCGCCACACGCAAAACCACTCCTGCACCAAGCAACAACCGACGGTGCTCCGGTTTGTCTCCCCAGCGCCACAGTACATATAGGTATAGTACAAACCAAATACCATACGATGCAACCAGCAGTCCGAACTGTGACCGCTCAACGCCGTAACCCAGAAAAAGGGCCGGAAGGAACATGGCGGCGCAAAGGAGGATGGGCAGGAGGCGTGGATTTTGCATACGTGATGCAAATATCCAAAAAACGAAGCCTGTTGGAAGTCCGGACCATCAAACGTTTGTAGGGGCGCCCCTTGCGGGTGCCCGCGCTGTATTCGGCATCCGAAAAATTGGGCGCCTGGGCCAGCAAGGGCACCCGCAAGCCTAACATGCATTTGTCATCTGCGCATGTTATGCGCCCGGGCCAGCAAGGGCACCCGCATTCCTTTCAGCATCCTCAAATGGTGAACATCCGGGACAAGGGCACCCGCAAGGGGCGCCCCTACAGACGCTGCGGTGTTTACCCAAGCGCTGCAATACACCGTTCCCTTACCGCCCAAACTTGTTCCATTGTCAAAGGAATCCGGTTTTCCTCAAGCCAGGTATTCAGGTACGTTTTGTGAAACGTCACTTTAAATGCCGTGATGGCATTGGCGGGTATTTCAATTTCCAAAATCAGGTCTTTGAGAAAAAAAGGCTCATCAACAGCTTTTCCAAAAGTAAAATCCAACACCTGCCCTTTGTATTTCAAATAATTGTGTGCTTCGGGCAAGTAATCCAGACTGGCGCGGGCGAGTGTTTCTTCAACACGCGGTGTATTGCCGGCGTGCATTTTAAAAATGCCCAGGAAAAGTTTAAGATCGTGGAACCCGTTTTCTTCCGCCAGTTTTTTCAACAGGGCGTGTTTGGTGCTGCAGGTGCCGCAGTTGTCGTTAAATACTGTTGTAAGGTCCGATTTGTTGGCATTGCGGCCATACGGCAGTTTACCGACAAAATCGGCAGCTTCCACAAAGGTTTTGAGGCCTTTGGCCAAAAATGCACTTGAAATGGGCGCGGTGGAGGTTATGGGGAAATCGGGTATCTGCATGATCAGGATTTTCAGGATTATTTGTCTGAATCAGGATTCTCAGGATTTTAGGATTTCCATGATTTTGGTCTGTGATAAATTGATGATTTCTGCCTATTGACAATAAAAATCATGTAAATCCTAAAATCCTGAGAATCCTGATTCAGACAATTATAAATCCTGGAAATCCTGATCAAAAAACGCCACCCCGTTGTCGGAGTGGCGTATGTTTTTCGTTTTGTTCCCTACAGGACTTGCCATCCTGTAAGGACCTTGTCATCCTGTAAGGACATTGTCATCCCAGCGAAGCGTGGGATCTGTCCCGCCTATCCACTAGTTAAACCGCAGGTGTTTGATCGAGTAGAAACAGATCGTACCGAAACCGAACGCGAGCATGGCGTGGAACAGTGCGAAAGCGTCGTTTCCGGTTGCAATACCTGCCACCATGGAGGTAAAAAACACCAGCGACATAACACCTTCAGCGATGGTTACCCACGAAATTTTGCGGGCGACATAGCTGGTCTTTTTTGGCGCGCTTGTTTCTTCCTGGCCTTTAACCTTGATGCCGTATTTCGGTGTGCGTACAAAACCGGATGCTTTGCCGCGCAGACCTTCAACCACAGCGATCGCGTTGTAAAGCGAGAGGCCGAGTGAGATGGGCATAAACGACAGGAACAGACCGAAGAAACGTACTTTTTCCCAGAAGGAAGGCGGCGTGTCGCGGTTGATCTGTGCAGTGATGTTGGCGGTGTAGCTGATCGCGGCGATCGAGAACAACCCGAGTACCGAGAACGAGAGGAAGTGTGTGGAGATGCCCAGTTCGGCAAAAGCGAACGCGAGTGGCAGGCTGCTGATGGCTGCGATGAATACCCACAGGAAAACACCGTAGGCAGTCAGTTGGCTCATGGCGTGCATTTTTTGCACCCAGTTCAGTTTGTCGGTATGCCAAACCATTTTGAGCAGTTTCACGGCGTTTTGAGCACCGCCTTTGTTCCAGCGGAACTGCTGGCCTTTGAGGGCGTTCATTTCAACGGGCAATTCGGCAGGTGACCCGTGTTTTTCAAGGTATTGGATTTTGTAACCCATGATTTGGGCACGGAAGCTCAGGTCGAGGTCTTCGGTGAGTGTATCGCTTTGCCAGCCGCCGGCGAGGTTGATCACTTTTTTGCGCCATACGCCTGCAGTGCCGTTGAATTGGAGCAGGAGGTTGCCGTAGGAGCGACCGGCTTGTTCCACCGTAAAGTGCACGTTCAGTTGCAGTGCCTGCATCTTGGTGAGCATGCTGTAGTCGGCGTTGATGTGTTCCCAGCGCGTTTGAACGATGGCCGTTTTGTCATCTTCAAAGTACGGCATGGTGGTGCGCAGGAAGTCGGGGCGCGGTGTAAAGTCGGCGTCGAAGATGGCTATAAATTCACCGTTGGCCCTTGGCATGGCTTCCTGGAGGGCGCCTGCCTTGTATCCCTGACGGTTTACGCGGTGGATGTGTTCGATGTTGAAGCCCTGGGCCTTGAGTTCGGCTACTTTGGCGGCTACGATGCTGACGGTTTCGTCGGTCGAGTCGTCGAGCACATGGATCTCAAATTTGTCTTTGGGGTAATCCTGTGCGGCTACGTAATCGATGATGCGTTCGGCCACGTACATTTCGTTAAACATGGGCAACTGCACGGTTACGAAGGGCACTACTTCGGTAGCCAGGTCGTACTGGCGGTACGTAATTTCGGGATTGGCTTTGTGGTAGCGTTTGTACAGGTAAAGGAGGTGAAATTGCAGGAGGGCGTAGATGGTAACGCCGCTCATGGCAACAAAATACACCAGGAGCATCAGGTAGCCGAAATCGACAAAAGCCTGGTACTGAAGGGCATCAAAAAAAGAACGAAGACCGTACATAAAGTGGTTTGAGTTGCGAATTTACAAAGGTTCGATTCCGGGCTTGTTCAATGGCTGCTACCCGGTTGCAGCTTGTAGATGGTACTGATGATTTTCAAGCCCGCGAGTACCGCTCCCCGTATGGTTCCCGATACTTTGCTTTTTCCGGCGGCTCGTGAGCGGTAGCGCACGGGCACTTCGGAGCAGCGGAGTTTTTGTTGAGCGGCACGCACCTGCATTTCCACTGTCCAGCCGTAGTTGGGGTCCTGCATGCCGAGGCTTTGCAGTTTGTCCCAGCGGATGGCGCGGAAGGGGCCCAGGTCGGTGAACTTGTAGCCGAAGCGCCTGCTTATGAGCAGGGGCGCCAGCCAGTTGCCGAAGCGCTGGGGCAGGGTCATGGCACCGGGCGCCATGCCGCCAAGCATGCGTGATCCGATGACCATATCTTGTGAGCCGTTCAAAATTGGAGCTACCACGTTTGGCAGATCCTCGGGGTAATCTGAATAATCGCCATCCAGAAACACCACGATATTTGGTTGTTCGGACGAAGGAAGGCTGCTCAGGTAACGCATACCTGCAAGGCATGCGCTCCCGTAACCTCGTTTAGGTTCGTAAATCACCACGGCGCCGTGCTTTCTGGCCACGTCGGCGGTAGCGTCGGTGGAGCCGTTGTCGCACACCAGCACCCTTCGAACCCAATCGGCAGGAAGGTGGCTGAGCACCAGTGGAAGGGACTTTTCTTCGTTAAAAGCCGGTATTATGACGTCAATGGCCGGTTTTTGTCCCTGAATATCGTCTGTCAAAGTTGTGGTTTTTTCATTCGCCCCGCCCGTTGGCTGATAGGCGTTGCAAATTTAACACAATCCCGTTAAGAAAACGTTAAAAGGTCTTAACATAGTGTATGTTAAAGTTTTGTAAACGACGCCTTGCCGACGAAACCCGGGCAAATTTTATTTTTGAAATAAAATATTTAGCGGTGCAAATATCCTTCATTTATCTGCACCGGCGCCGGTTGGGTAAATATAATTTTGGTTAAATGATGAAGCCGGGCCGGTTCAACACTTTAAGGATTTTAACAGATGTGGGGATTTTATAGTGTAAAATTTACACGTAGTATAAGGGGGCCTTGCTCCTTGTCACCAACATAAGGAACTATGGTTTGACAGAAACGTTTTCGCTTTGTTTTTCGGCACATCCTTCAGTCAGGGTTTAGCCTGGCCCGAAGTCTGTAGGGGCGCCCCTTGCGGGTGCCCTGCGATGCACCCGGCATACCGAAGATGGGATCCCCGGAATCGCAAGGGCGCCCGCAAGGGGCGCCCCTACAGACTTCGGATGTTGGTCCAAAGAAATATTGGCCATTACTGTACGGTATACATTATTGAGGCATTTAATATCCGGAGCTGGAGCTCCGGATTACCCGCACCACTACCCCACCCATCTCGACGACATACACGCTGTTGATCAATCCGGCCAAATTCAATTCATGCCGCCTTGAAGCAGCATCCACCGTTTCACTGCGTACCAACCGGCCGTACAGGTCGTACACCTTCACTGTTTCCGGCCGCAGGTTTTCACCCCATGTGATGGTGCAGGTCTCGGTGGCGGGGTTGGGGAAAAGGGAAAAAGCATGCGTTTGTGGTTCTTCCGTGGCTACCGTCAAACCAATTTCTATACACGACCTGTTGTTGGTAAAATCCGCGTCCACCTGTTGGTTGGGATCAGAAGTCCAGGCACAAAACTGCCAGGGCTGAATGCTAAAGTTAAAAGTATCGATGATCACTTCACCTGTGTTGCCGAGGTAGAGTATAGTGTCTTCCCCAGGTTGAAGGTTTAGGTCATGGTAAATGGTATCCATTGAGGAATACTGAAAACAAAAATTATTGTATTCAAAACCGTAAAAACCGGCATTCAGGGTAACGGTTTGCAAAACCGCATCACCTTCGTTGCGCAGCTGCACAGAAAACGCACCATCGGTAAGCAGGTATTGCCCTTGCCAGGTTTGTTGTAACTCCTGAACTGTCGGAGCTTGTTCCACCAATATTCCGGTTATCAATACATCGTTTGAATTTCCAACAGTTGCTCCATCGGTGGAATAGGCTTGTGTCCAGATGCTTGAGTTGTACCTATAAGTATGTTCGATGTGTTTTGCATCTCCCGTTAAAACGATCAGCGAATCAATCCATACAATCGATTGTACATGCAACCCTAAAAGATTGGGTTCAAACGATGAAATCAAGCTGTAATCGCTGTTGTAAATCCTGATGCCATTTCCACCGTACACCGCCAATCTGCCGTCCGGATGCAACGCAACCGTAGTCACGGTACCGAGGTTGGGAAAGGAGGCGTCACCATTGGTGTGTACCACAGCAGACGCACCCATTGCTGAATAAAATAAAGTTCTGTTTTGATCAAGAGGCACGATGCCCGTATAATAATCGAAAGGGGGACCAGGATCATCCTGAACATATTGAGTTTGTTGTCCTGTTTGCAACTGATACCCTCGAACACCATTTGCACCAGCAAAATACAATTCATTCTTATAGATGTGGTAATAAAAGTTGTTGTACCATGTCTCGGAAAAATCAATGGGTATTTGAAATTCGTCTACTTTTTCACCAGTATTCATGTCTATGGTGAAGACATACACGCCTCCAAACAAATAAACATTTCCATCCCCGGTCAACGTCATTTTACTTGCAATAAATTTTTCTTCAACAGCGTCAGCATACAGGTAATGCTGGTTGTACCAAATGGTCAAACCGTTAGTATCAATGCGTGTTATAAACTGCAAAAGGTTGATGTCGCAATCCCAACGTGTGCCGGTAATCAGTACGTCTCCGTTGTCCAGCACCAGCATATCTTCAATGCCGTTTTGATTTGCAAAAGGCAATTGTTTTGACCAAAGCGTATCGCCTTGGTTGTCGAAACGGTACAAATAGGCGCTGCTGAGGTGCAAGTTCGCGCCGCCCTGATGGGCTATCAGGTAAAAGCCTCCCAAAGGATTGGATTCGGCCTCAAAAACCCTGGTATTGAATTCGGGTTGCATTACTTTTTGAAATGGTTGCGCCCGCAATACGGGCGCAACCAAAATCATCATCAGGAAAACAAACAGGTTTTTCATGGCTTAAACGGGTCCGCAGTTTTTACCGGCAAATCAATTTTTCACCAACCGCCGCACGGCCCGGTCCAAAACTACCCAATACACGCCCGATGGTAAAGCAGCAAAGTGCAAATTGTATTGCCCGACGTGTGAATCCAGCGTTTCAGTGAGTAAAAGCCGTCCGTAAACGTCGAAAAGCTGAACTGTTTCCGGGCGCAGGTTTTCACCCCAGGTGATGGTGCAGGCATCGGTGGCTGGGTTGGGGAAAAGGGAAAAGTTTGCAGATTCGGGCTCGTTGGAAGAAACCGTAGGTGTTAAACTCAGACAGGCCAGATTGTTCGAAGGTTTGTCGTCCACCTTTCCGTTGGGCATGGAAGTCCACACACAAACGGTCCATGGATTGAAAAAATAAAAAGGTACGTAAGGCGATTCAATCAAACCGAGATCCAACACGGTTTCTTCACCCGGCGCGAGGTCAAGATCCTCGAACGTTTTTATAAAATAAGAAAAACTCAAACAGGACACCGGTTGGTCGTAACCGTAATTGGATGCATTGACGGTCAGCTCGCGCAGCACCTCCGAACTTTGGTTGCGCACCCGTACCTGAAACCCGGCATTTTTCATGGAAAAATAGGCAAACTCCGCGTTGGGCACCGAAACTTGTTGTGCCACAGGCGGCTGTGTATTGATCAAGTCCACCAGCCTTGCATCCACCGTTTGTTCAATGGTTTGCCCTACCACACTGAAAGATTGCGCCCACATGCTGGAATTGAAATAATCCAACACCAACGCATGAGCTGCAAAACCTGCCAACAGTAAATTGTTGTTTTCCCAGTGCATGGCAAAAACCCCAATACCGGGATTTGTAAGCTCAAACTGGTGTTTCAGGATGTATTGAGCATTGTAAACAAAGACATGGCCATCGCGGTAAATGGCCAGCCGACCGTCGTCGCTTCGTGTGATGCATTGTACCCCATGGCTGCTCCAGTCGGCTGTGGTCACCACGCCGTCGGGACCAAATTCCAAAGCGGCGCCGCTTTCGCTGTACGCAAGCATGTTACCACCCGACAACGGAACAATTTTCCGGTAATACACCGACGGTGCCGCTAAACCTGCCACCGTTTCCAAACTGCCCGACAAGGGGTCAAAACGTTCCACCCCTTCCGTACTGATCAGGTAAAACCGCTGGTCTGCAACGTTGAAATGCAGATCGTTGCATTCCCAATTCAAGGGCGCCGGGATCGTGTAAGAGGTTGCATACATGCCGGTTTCAAGATCAAACGTATGCATGGTTTCGATCGAAAGCACACACACGCGCCCCAGGTCGTCGAGGGTCATCATGGGCACGCCGTACAACCCAACGGGTGAAGGTGTTGTCGTAGCTCCCTCGTAAACATGCCACCGGATGCTACCGTCGGGGTTGATGCGCGCCAAAAAAATGCGGTCTTCCGCTTCCGCATCGCAACTGGTCTGGGCGCCACACAACAAAACACTGGAATCGGGCAAAACCTGCATGTCGTAAACGTAACCACGATCCCAACCCGGCAACGCCACACGCCACAATTCCTGACCTGAATCGTCGTAACGGCAAAGCACTACATCTGCAACAACCATGGGAGGATAGCCCTGTTGAGCTGCTGCGTAAAACCCGCCGCCGGGAAGCGGCGCCGTTGCCGTAAAGAAATTGTCGAACCGCGTTTGATCCGCAATTTGAAAATACTGGGCCTCAAGTCGACAGACGAAGCCAATAAAAAGAATACAAAACGTCCATGTTTTCATAAAGCTTTGGCATTACGCCGTGGTTTTAGCGGTGGCTTATTGCTTGACCAACCGCCGCACGGCCTTGTCCAAAACTACCATGTAAATACCTGAAGGCCAGGCGCCAAGTTCTAAATCGTGCTGCCCGGCGTGTGAATCTACCGTTTCACTGAGTAAATGCCGTCCAAAGGCGTCGTACACCTGCACCGTTTCCGGCTTCAGGTTTTCACCCCAGGTGATGGTGCAGGCGTTGGTGGCGGGGTTGGGGAAAAGGGCGAAAGCGGTGGCTTCCGGTTCGGTGGACGAAACGATACCGAACACGTCCAGACAAGCCAGGTTGTTTGAATGATCCGTATCGGCCTGCCCGTTGGGCTTTGACGACCATACACATACCTTCCACGGGTTAAAACTTCCCAACCAAAAACCAATGAATGGCGTTTCGACCAATCCCAGGTCAAGGACGACTTCTTCGCCAGGGCCCAGATCCAGGCTGTCAAAGGTTTTTACCAAATAGGAACTACTCGGGCAAATATCCGGATAGTCGTATCCATAAAAGGCCGTATTCAGTGTCACGCTGTCGAGGGTTATAAAACTCAGGTTGCGTATGCGCACCTGAAAAGCCCCGCCCGTAATGGAATGATAGGGATAGGAACCGGGCACACCTACATTGTGTGCCACCGGATGTTGTACTTCAATCACTTCCAAAACTTCTACTTCCTGCACGTTGTTGAATGTTTGGCCGTTGGTATCGTACGACTGCGCCCACATGGCAGTATTCCAATAAAGGGTAGTGTTGGTATGTTTATCGCTGCCTGCCAGCACGATGCGGTCGTTGCTCCACAACATGGTGTTGGCCCTGAATTGCGGCAAATTCGGTTCAATTTGTTGATGAAATTCAAAATCAGGACCGTACACATACACCTTGCCTTCGCTCAACACCGCCAACCGGCCGTCGTCGTTGCGCTCCACATGTTCCGCACCATGGATGGTCCAATCGTGGGTTTCCACCACACCGTTTTGATCAAATACCACGACATCGCCTTCTACACGGTAGGTTAGCATCAGACTGTCGTTCAAAGGCACTATTTGCAAAAACGGTCCGCCTCCGGGCAAATTGGCAACAACCAGCTCCAGGAAGCCCGTTTGAAGCATGTACCGGTGAATGCCTTGCAGTCCTGCTACATAAAAGCCTTGTTCCTGCGACCGATAATACACATCATGGGTATTCCAGTTGAAGGGTGGCGATAATCCAATCGTTTCCAGATATTCGCCGGTTTCGATGTTGAAGGACAACACGGCACTGCCCTCCCAGGGATTGCCCAAAACATACAACGTGCCTGACTCCCCGACGGTCAAAGCATTAAAGAAATAAATTTCAAACGGAAGTTCGGTGACAAAATCCTCGTAAACATGCCACAAAACCTCTCCTTCCGCACTGAGTCGTGCGATAAAACCATAGCCACCGACATCACATCCGCTGGTATTGCCGCATACCACCACACTGCTGTCGGGTAAAACAAGCAAATCAGCCACCCCATCCCGTTCAGAACCGGGCAGGTCGTAATGCCAAAGTTCGTTGCCTGCCTTGTCGTAACGAAAAAGCCGAAAATTGGAAAAATTCAATCGCGGCCATCCTGCTATGGCCGCCACGTACATACCGCCTCCCGGCACAGACGCCGTCACCGCAGCTTCATTGTCAAAATCCGTCTGATCCACAATCTGAAAATGCTGGGCCTCAAGCCTTAAAGCGAAGCACACAAGCAGGAGGTAAAAAATGCCTGTTTTCATAAGGTTTATGGGTTTGAATTCCGTGTTTTTGAAAGGTTGGGTTACTGTTTGATCAGGCGTTGCACGACCTTTTCCAAAGCTACCGTATACACACCGGGCGGCAGGGTGGCAAGTTGCAAATCGTGCGTTCCTGAGGATGTGTTCACAGTTTCAGTGAGCAAAAGTCGTCCATAAACATCGTACACCTGCACCATTTCCGGCCGCAGGTTTTCACCCCAGGTGATGGTGCAGGCGTCGGTGGCCGGGTTGGGAAAAAGCGTAAACGCTCCGCCATCGGGCTCATCGGTAGAAACCGTCGGATACACATCCACACACGACAAATTGTTGCTGTGGTCGGAATCAACCTGCCCGTTCGGATTGCCAACCCACATGCAAACTTTCCAGGGATTGATGCGGTTGTATGGGACATATGGCGATTCCACCAATCCGATCGGAAGGGTAACCTCCTCGGCAGGACCAAGATTAAGCCCTGTAAACATGACACTTTTACGGGAGCTTAACGGAACACAATCGATGTACACTTCATCTTTGCCATAATAGGCTGTATGAATGGTCAGGGAGTCGAGGGTAGCAAAACTGAGGTTTCTAACGCGTACATCAAACGTACCCTGGGTAACAGAATAATAAGGTTGCCAAATATCAATAAACAAGGTGGCCACGGGCTGCTGCGTTTTGATCACTTCCAACATTTCGGCGTCCATCACGCTGTTGAAAGTTTGGCTGTCGAGGTCGTACGACTGCATCCAGGCGGCGGTATTTCGAAACTGCACGTCCGAAGTATGTGCTTCATCACCAGCCAGCAAAATTCGGTCATTGCTCCAGCTCAAGTCGTTCACAGTAAGGCCTCCCAACCAAGGCCCGAACTGTTGTTGCAATTGGAAGTCCGGACCGTACACCAACAC
>JADLBE010000222.1 GCA_020847915.1 Saprospiraceae bacterium
ACTTTCCCTTCGGCCAGATTTTCCTTAAAGAACTTTTCAACTTTTTCAAAAAGGTGCACCCTGTCGGGGCCCAACACGTTGTGTGCGTGCTCGGGGTATACGAAGTAATCCACCTGCTTGCCTTTTTTTACACATTCGCGGATGTAGCGCAGGGTGTGTTGCCAAAGAACCACGTCGTCGGACGAATCGTGGATGAGCAGCAGGCGTCCTTCCAGGTTGTCGATGTAATTGAACAGGCTGCTTTTGGCGTAGCCGTCGGGGTTTTCCTGTGGCATGTCCATGTAGCGTTCGGTGTACATGATTTCGTACATTTTCCAATCGATCACCGCGCCGCCTGCGATGCCACACTGGAACAGTCCTTTACTTTCAGGACGGGTCATAAGCGATGTGGCCATAAAGCCGCCATAGCTCCATCCGTACACGCCAATGCGTTCAGCATCAATATATTTAAGCGTTTTCAGGTAATTCACGCCTGCGATTTGATCTTCGATTTCGGCATCGCCGCATTTGCGAAAAATGGCGCTTTCAAAAGCTTGCCCGCGGTTGCCCGAGCCCCGGCCATCCACTACAAACACCACAAAACCTTCGTTGGCCATACGGTGCATCCACAATTCGCCGCCACCAAGCCAATTGTTGTTTACGAGTTGGGCGTGTGGCCCGTTGTACACGTATACAAGGGCCGGGTATTTTTTGCCGTCTTCGAGCTTGGCCGGCGTGATGATGCGGGCGTTGAGCGGAATTCCGGATGGCGAGTTTACCGTCAGCATCTCGGTTTTGCCGATGGCGACATCCTTCAGTGGATTGGGGGCAACAAAAATCTTGGCAGGTTTGGAGGCTTTTTCCACATTGATGACATAAACCTCGCGTGGTATTTCAACGCCTGAGAACACATCGATTACAAAATCGCCGGAGGTATTGAGTATGGGTGTATGGATCCCATGAAGTGACGTGAGGCGTTTGCTTATGCCCGACGGGATGTTGGTGCGGTAAATGAAACGGTTTAGGCCCGACGCATCGGCCACCTGGTAAACGCAGTGGGAGCCATCGGCCGAAAAACCTGCAAAATTGGTTACCTGCAGTTTGTCGTCGGAAAGTTTGCGTTTGAAATTACCCTCCATGTCGTACAGGTACAACTGATTGTACCCCGAGCGTTCGCTTTGCCAAACAAAAAGGTTGTCGTTTTTGGGCACAAACATGGCGGGCTTTTCGGGCTCCGTCCAGGTATCGCTGGTTTCTTCAAACAGGGTTCTGACGTACGCGCCGGTGGTGGCGTCGTATTGGCGCAGCCACATGTGGTTTTGCTGACGGTTTACTACAGCGATAAGAACGTACTTGTCGTCGGGCGTCCAGGCGATGTTGGTCAGGAATTGCTCGGCTGGTTCGCCGGTATTGAGGTAAATTTTCTGGCCGGTTTGGGTATCGTACACGCCCACCGTTACGTGGTGACTTTTGGCCCCGGCGTAGGGGTAACGGATCTCGCGCACCTGTGCGGGCATGGAGTCGAGCACGTAAATGGGGTAGGAAGTGACCATGCTTTCATCCATGCGGTAAAAAGCGAGAAAACGGCCGCTGTTGCTCCAAAAAGTGCCTTTGGTGATGCCGAATTCATCGCGGTGAACACTTTTACCGTAAACGATGCCGGGGCCTTCGCTTTGGGCCACGCCGAGCTCTTTGCCGCCGATGTTGATCCACAGGCCGTCGTTTTTGGTGTAGGCGGCATGAAGAGTTTTGTTGTGAATGTCGACATTTTCGGCTCCGGCAGGCGTCCAGTTGCTGCGGTTGATCTTATCGGGAAGTTCGAATGAAAAAATGTCGTTGCCCTGTCGGAACCAGCCTTTCCCATCGTCGGTCCAGGTGAGCGCCGGCATCTTTTCGAGTTTGGCGCCACCGAGGGAGCTCATGGAGGCGGCGAACTGCGGGAGCAGTTTGAGCGTATCGATCGCGTTTTTCCTGGAAGCATCCACACGCACCAGGTCCTGGCCCACCATGTGGGTAAACTGGTAGGTATTGGGAATCCACTGCAGGCCTTTCAAACTGGCGGGCGCCAGGGTGGTGCGGCCTTTCATGATGGCGTCGGACATGGACAGGGGCGCCTGTGCGGACAGGTACACGGGCAGGGATGCTGTGAGCAGCAGTATGAATAGGTTACGGGCAGAACGCATATAGAGCAGTTTGATTCGGAAAAAGCCCAAAAATACAAGCTGCCTGCCTATTGCACACTTTTGTTTCGATGGAATGTGGGGAAAAGGCTTTAAAGAGCGGGCAGCAGGCAGCAGGCAGCAGGCAGCAAAAAATTAAGTTCTGTGGATATATCCAGAAAACTCCTTTTTTGCTGCCTGCTGCCTGCTGCCTGCTAACCGCTATATTTACCGGGCAAAAAAAAAAGAGGTAGTGCCACCACAGCACTACCTCAGCCCTAACCAAATAAAACCAAATTATTCTTTCGTAAACGTTTTATCAACGTCCGATGACACAAAGATAAGTTCCTTTGTGTATGATATACAAGAAGAAGAAGAGATTTTTTTTAATTTTTTTTACAAATCTCCCAAACAAAACAATCGTTGCTATTGAAATAACCTTTGAAATAAAAATTGTCGATAAGCTGAGTACTCAAAATGATAATTCAAGCTATGGACATTCCAAACTTTGCACGATTTTCGCCGTCCACTAAATCCTAATTTTATTTGCATCCGAACATGAAATATATCAAAACAAAAAGCACCAATATGATTCGTCTTGCGCTGTTTCTTTTTGTTGCTTTTACACTTAGTGTAAAGGTGGAGGCTCAACCTTCCGTTTCACAAACCGACGCCGACTTCCTGCGTCGTATTTACACCCACACCCTTACCGACAGCCGTGCTTATCCCTGGCTCGAACATCTTTCATTGAAGGTGGGACACCGGCTAAGCGGCAGTACCGGCGCCGACAAAGCCGTAACCTACACCCGTGCCATGCTCGACACCCTCGGACTCGATTCCGTTTGGCTGCAACCCGTTATGGTACCCCATTGGGAACGTGGAGCACCCGAAATGGTGCGCGTTTCAGGCTCAAAACTGTTGGGCAACCAGAATCTTCCGGCACTTGCCCTTGGAGGTTCGGTTGCAACCCCCGCAGGTGGCATCACTGCCGATGTGGTGGAAGTAAGTTCGTGGGAAGAGCTTGAAGGAGTTGGCGAGCGCAACATTCGCGGCAAAATTGTCCTTTTCAACCGCCCCATGGATCCTACGCGTATTCGAACTTTTGAGGCCTACGGCGGTGCGGTAGACCAACGGGTACACGGTGCCGCCAGGGCTTCCAAACTGGGTGCTGTCGCTGTTCTTGTGCGGTCCATGGGCCTGCGCGCCGATGATTTTCCGCACACCGGGACCCTTCGCTACGACTCCACCGTAACGCTGATTCCGGCAGCAGCCATCAGCACCAACGCTGCAGACCAGCTCAGCCAGGCGCTGCGTGAAGAAGGCAAAGTGCGCGTATCCATGCAACTCAACTGCCGCACCCTGCCCGACGTTATGTCGTACAACGTGATCGGTGAAATTCGCGGATCGGAAAACCCCGGCGAGTACATTGTAGTTGGTGGTCACCTCGACTCGTGGGACGTGGGCCACGGCGCCCACGACGACGGGGCAGGCTGCACGCAAAGTATGGACGTGCTCCGAACCATCAAACACCTGGGTTACAAACCGCGGCACACCATTCGTTGTGTGCTGTTTATGAACGAGGAAAACGGTCTGCGCGGTGGCAAACAATACGCAGCTGAAGCCGAACGCAAAGGGGAATACCACCTGTTTGCGCTCGAAAGCGACGCGGGAGGCTTTACACCGCGCGGCTTTACTTTCGACGCCGAAGAGAGCCGCATCGCCGGCTTTTTCGAACGCATTGAAACGTTCCGGGAGTTGTTTGAACCTTACGGTCTTACCCTTGCCCGTGGCGGTTCGGGCGCCGACATCAGTCCGCTCAAAAGCCAAAAAGGCCTGCTCAGTGGATACCAACCAGATTCGCAACGGTACTTCGACGTGCACCATACCGCAGCAGACACTTTCGACACCGTAAACAAACGCGAACTCGAACTCGGCGCAGCAAGTATGGTCGCTTTGGTGTACCTCATTGATAAGTACAGCGTTGGAAAGTGAAAAGCTGAAAGCTGAAAGCTTTCCACTTTCAGCTTTCCACTTTCAGCTTTCCACTTTCAGCTTTTAGCTACTTGATTGCGGCACAAGTTCATCCAAGCGGTAAAGTGCGAATCGTTCGATGATGTCGCGCAGTTTGACGATGTAAAATGGGTCCTCGGCGTAACCGGTAGCTTCAAGTCCGTAGAGCCAGGAAGTGTAGGAAAGGTCGCGACGTTGGACCAAATTTTGAAAAACCGGTTTTTCAAGCAGGAATTGAGAATGGTCATCAAAGGAATAATACAAACCATCGTAGCTGCGGTACCGATCACCTTTGTAAAGAAAAGTTGTCATATTCCACCGGTTGGCTTTGATGCCGAAGAAGTTGTTCGCTTCCTGGGCCAACGGCGACAGGCCATACCCACTTTCAAGAATGGCCTGGGCCAGGATGATGGAAGCTGGTATGTGGTACTTGTTCATTTCCTGAATCGCCAGTGGTTGCACCGATTGGATAAAATCAACGGCATGGATGGGATGTCCTGAAAGTTCAAGCATTGAATGGCTGTAAAAAGCAGCGATGGTGTCGTGAACACCGGATGCGGGTGAGGCAAAAGTATGGTTTTGGCATACGTTTGCAAGGAGCATAAGCGCATAAACGCCTGCCCTCTTAACATGTGGATTCATGTTTGAAGAAGTTTTTGGGTAAACGGGTAATGGAGTTGGTTTTTTGCTGTACCGTGTAAAACGGGTCGTCGCAGTTGGGATTAAGGTGATCTGTAGCGTTCACCTTAGGATTAAACCTTTCAAATATACAACAATTTAATGAGCTTGTCAATGGGTATACCGACACGGCACCAATGTTGTATGTTAATATCAGGTTTCAGTCTATCCCAGCATGAGGTTTAAAATTCCCTCCACAGCTTTACCGCGTACCGGATCGAACGTTTCAACAGCAGTTTTAACCCTGCCGCCACCCCGCGCAAGATCCATCAGTTTCTCCCTTTCCCCACTGCCGTAATGACTAAATGCACGGCGCAAAAGGGGAAGTTGTTCTGTAAAGCGCTCTTCGGCCAGGGTTACCAACCAGCCATCGATGATACGCCACAATTCGGGGTGGTGCAGCAGCAGCAACCCACTGCCGTACAAAAAACCCTCGAGCCATTGCGCGGCAGCAGCAGGCATCTGTGCATGCGCAAGGTTGAAATTCATGCGCACTGCCGTTTGTTCTGCCGAAAAGGTTTGCCGATCAAAACACAGCCGTGCAGCCACACCGGCTAGCAGGGGCGCCGTGCCATCGTTTTCTGCCAAAATACGCAACGCATCGGCCCACTGCTGGTTAAAAGTGGCATTGTCGAGTATCCCCAGCGCCCTGTTGGCCGAAAGTATTTGTTTGAGCACCTCGGCGGCGGCATTTTCGTCGATGCCACGGCAAGCGCCGGGCAGGTGCAAACAAAGTCTTGGTACAATGCTGTCCAAAACCAGGGCCACGGCGTGTGTATCCAACGAACGTGCACTGCCGTATCGCAACACTTCGGCGAGGGGAAGCAACGTATCTGCCAGGTAAAGGGCGTCGTTGGAAGCGGCGCTGAGCGATTGCAGGTAATGCAGCAAATCGTCGAATACATCGGGCAAATCGGCCTTGAGCGCATGTCCCAGCAACGTACTCAACGTGGGCAGGTTGGGCGCTTCGGAGGCCTGGTGTCGGATGAAATACCGGGCGGCTTCTTCCACCGTATTGCCCCAAACACCGGCTTCAATGAGGTTCACTTCGTAGTCGGGCAGCCAGCGCAGTTCCCACATCTCATGAAAACGTCCCTGCTTGCCTTCGCTGCCTGAAGCATCGGGTTCGCCCCAGGGTACACCAATGATACGCAACCGGTGCAGCAGCCGGCTTTTGCGCAGGTGCGCAGCTTCTCGCAGATCAAGTGCAAGGTCTTTTTTTGCGCTGCTGCGTTCGAGCCGGCAGCGTTTGACTTCCGCTTCAAAATCGGATTTGATGGGCGCGGAGGGCACGGAATCGGGTACGGCACCCAACACTTCACCAAACACAAGTTCGCGTTCAATGAGTTTAATCAGGGTTTCGCTGCCAGCGCCCATCACACTTACGGCCGACTCGAGCAGATCGTCGAGACCCGGTTGTTCAGTGCCACGCAAACTCGCCAGCGTTTCGCTCAACCGAACGGCTTCAATCACGTGGGCGGAGGCAACCACTACGTCGCGGCCGCGCAGGGCCCGGGCCGCCAGCGACAACCACACGGCATGCGGATGCCCGGGGTATTGCCACAACACACGGTACCAGGCGGGCGCCAAAACGCCGGCGCCATAACCACTTTGGCGTGCGAGCCGTTCAAAAGTCCAGGGTGTCCAGGTAGATTGTGTTTTTACCTTTTTTAAACCTTTCAGCAGTGCCGCATCCACGGTGGCTTTGATGTTTGGCGTATCGGCCAAAACCGGAGCGTGCCAGGCGCCGCA
>JADLBE010000223.1 GCA_020847915.1 Saprospiraceae bacterium
TCCGATGTTTGCAACAACAGCGCGTCGGTAACACAACAAATTTCCGTTAGCGATGCCACCGCTCCGGTCTTTTCATTCATCCCTGCGGATACAGTGGTCAATTGTGAATCGGTACCTCTTGTCGGACAACCTTCTGCTACCGACAATTGTAACGGACAACTGGTGATAACCTACATCGGTGAAACACGCACGAACGGTCCGTGCCCGCAAACTTATACCCTGACGCGCCGCTGGACGGCACGGGATGAATGCAACAACGTTTCAACAGCGGTTCAGGTCGTATCGGTTCAGGATACCACATCGCCATCGTTTATTTTTATACCGTTCGATACCCTGGTGAACTGCAATGCGATTCCACAACCGGGATCACCCATTGCAGATGACAACTGCTCGGGTGTGGTGTCCATCATTTACAACGGCCAGTCGCGCAACAACGGCGATTGTCAGAATGAATTTGTACTTACCCGCAAATGGACCGCGAGCGATCAGTGCGGCAACACGGCAACCGGCATCCAAACCATTGTGGTTCAGGATACCACCAAACCTGTATTTACTTTCTTGCCCCAGGATCTGACCGTCAACTGCGACAACATTCCAGGGGCTGTTTCGCTCACGGCTACAGACAATTGTTCGGGTGTTGTGGTGGTACAATACCTCGGCGAAACCGAAACTCCAGGTTCATGTGTTTACAATTACACCATTACGCGCCGCTGGTCGGTCACAGATGATTGTGATAACGTGCAAACTGCCGAGCAGATCCTTAGTGTTCAGGATACCACCCGCCCCGTTTTTGTGGCCATCCCACCCGACCTTACGGTTGAATGCGACCAAATTCCGGCTGTAGCAACTTTAACAGCAAACGATAATTGCTCAGAAACCGTTGATGTGGCATTCGTGGGAGAAACCCGTATTGACGGTCCCTGCCCCGACACCTATACAATTATACGCAAATGGTCGGCCACGGACCAGTGCAACAATGTTCAGCTGGCCGAACAAAGGATTGAGGTGCAGGATGTCACACAGCCCTTCTTTACGTTCATTCCCTCCGATACGGTGGTGAACTGCGATGACCTGCCGACCGTAGGTTTGCCGCTTGCCGGCGACAATTGCGACACCGATGTAACAATCACTTTCCTCGGTGAAACACGCATCGACGGACTGTGTGTTGACAACTACACGCTTGAACGCCGTTGGGAAGCGGCCGACAATTGCGGTAACCTCCGTATGGCCCTTCAGGTCCTCACTGTTCAGGATACGAC
Source organism: Saprospiraceae bacterium (assembly GCA_020847915.1). GTDB lineage: Bacteria > Bacteroidota > Bacteroidia > Chitinophagales > Saprospiraceae > M3007. Next base: position 1,260 of record JADLBE010000223.1, read on the forward strand.
TCGCCCGGTATTTGTACTGATCCCTGATGACATTACGGTTGATTGTGATGCTGTTCCCGCGGTGGCATTACCTGCTGCCGACGACAACTGTGCCACAGTGACTCAAATTACCTACAACGGCGAACAACGCACCGACGGTGCCTGTCCGGATACCTATACACTTGTGCGTACCTGGACGGCGGCCGACAATTGCGGCAATACTTCCAGCATACAACAAACCATTGAAGTGCAGGATATCACCGCACCTGTCTTTACCATGGTACCTATGGATACTATTGTAGATTGTAATGCGGTGCCGCCCGTGGGGACGGTCATGGCCACAGACAACTGCGCTGCCATGGTAACGCTGGTTTACGAAGGTGAAACACGCATCGACGGCTCCTGCCAGTACCGGTACGTGATCCAGCGTCTGTGGAGCGCTACGGACCAATGCAACAATGTTACAACGGCCTTGCAAACCATCAACGTTCAGGACACGACCCGTCCGGTATTTACCAGCATACCGGCTGATGTGACGGTGGATTGTGACAACGTACCGGCACCGGCAACCATGTCAGCGACCGACAATTGCACGGCAAACGTAACCATTGATTACAGTGGTGAAGAACGTATTGACAGCAATTGCCTTTACAATTACAGACTCATTCGCCGATGGATAGCCACCGACGAATGTGGCAATACAACACTGGCCGAACAAAATCTCCAGGTGCAGGATACCACACGACCAGTATTTACCTTTGTACCTGCCGATACGGTGGTGAATTGCAATGGGATACCACCGGTCGTAAACCCAACAGCAACGGACAATTGTACCAACGATGTGGACATTGCCTACCTGGGTGAAACGGTTGTTACCAGTACAGGACCGGATACGTACATCCTGGAACGCCGTTGGCTGGCAGCGGATGATTGCAGCAATGTGGTGTTTGTTTCGCAATTTCTTACCGTTCAGGATTCTGTGGCGCCAACCCTTGTTTGTCCGCCAAACATAATGATCGACAATGACGCAGGGCTTTGCGGCGCCGTGGTGGATTTTGCCTTTCCGGTTGCATCCGACAACTGTAGCTCACAACTCACCTATACCAGCAGCGCTGATCCGGGCGATACGTTCCCCATTGGAACCACTACGGTGGTCATCAGTGTGAGCGACCCAACCGGCAACGGGGTATCCTGCAGCTTTACCGTTGCAGTTGCCGATACAACCATGCCGGTGATGTCTGCATGCCCCGACGACATAACCGTTACAGCGCCAGGCAACGCATGTGTTGCTGAGGTAAACTGGACACCTCCATCCGTGACGGATGCCTGCGACGGATACACCATACCTGCAGTTTCCACATACGTACCAGGCCAGGATTTTCCTGCCGGAACCACCGTGGTAACCTATACGGCAACAGACTCCACGGGCAACTTCATGTCCTGCAGTTTCAGCATTACCGTACTTGAAATTGTGCCACCCATCATTGCAAATTGTCCGCCCAACATCACACTCAATACCGGCAATTGTACGGCAACGGCCATTTGGACCGTACCTGCGGTGAACGACAACTGTGCTTTGGATACCATGGTTGTCAATATTGAATCCGGTTCGGTATTCAGTGAAGGTGTTGATACGGTTATTTACACCGCCTACGATATTTGGGGCAACACCACCATTTGTACATTTACCGTAACCGTCGTTGATACGGTGGCGCCGGTGTTTGGCCCTTGTCCGCCAAACATAGAAATCCTGAACAACGATGAAGGCCCGTGTGCGCTGACCGTTGACTGGGTTTTGCCCACGGCGAGCGACAATTGTGATCCGGACCCTGTGGTAACGTCATCTTCAGCACCAGGATCGGTGTACAATGCCGGATTTACCACCGTTTACATTTACGTTACCGACCCAAGTGGCAACCAGGATACCTGTTCATTTGTCATATCCATCGATGCTCCTCCACTCGGGTTGTCCAACACGCCGCCCAACCAGGAGTTTGTTGCCTGCGACGCCGTGGCCACCTGGACGCCGCCTACACCCACCAACGTGTGCGGTCCGGTTACCCTGACTTCGAATTATGCACCCGGCGATACATTTGCCGTTGGTGTCACCACGGTAATTTACACGGTTACCGACACCCTCGGCAACACGGCTACAACTACGTTCACCATTACCGTTACCGAAAACAACGCCCCCTCCATTGCTTGTCCGCCATCACCTGTGGAAGTCAACATCAGCGGTATTGTATTGAATGACCAGGGTTTGTTTATAAACCAGGCAACCACTGTACAGGGCTGCAACGGCATCATTTTATCGTTCGAAAATCCTGTAGCGATGGATGATTGCGAAAACCCGGTTGTGCAACAAATTGGTGGTCCGACACCGGGAAGTTTCTTTGCCATCGGGCCCCATGTGCTCACTTTTCAGGCAACTGATATTGCCGGCAATACCTTGCAATGTGTGGTCAATGTGGAAGTTTTTCCGCTGGAGCCGCTCAACCCGACCATCAGTGATACCATCGCCTGTGAAGGTGACAATGTGACGCTTACTGCTCCGTTGATCGCTGGCGCCGTATACAACTGGACCGGCCCGGAGGCGCCTTATCCGCCCATCAATACTTTAACCATCGTTGATCTTGACGAAAGTTTAACGGGCATTTACACCGTTCAGGCTGTCATCAACGGTTGTATTACACCACTGGATTCTGCTTTGGTGCGTCAGGGATTGTTGCCCAACGCCTTGGATGATCCCAATTTTGAGGTGGCTACCAACGCCGTGTTGCAGGACATAAACGTACTTCTCAACGACCAGTATGAAGCCGACGACATAACCGTCACCTTGCTTACACCCCTTGCAGGACTTGTATACGATGGCAACGGTCTTTTCTCCTACACTTCAGGCGAAACCAATGGGCGGATAGATTTCATCTACGAAATTTGCTCGGCCAATTGTCCGGACCTGTGCGACCAGGCTGTCGTTACCATTACCATCAGGGAAGAAATGTGCAGTTACGTACCCAACATTTTTACACCAAACGATGACGGATTCAACGACGTTTTTGAAATACCCTGTCTTGATTCGGAGCTTTATCCGCAGAACAGTCTGGTCATTTACAACCAGTGGGGCGACGTTGTTTTTGAAGCATCGCCGTACTCCAACCAACCGCCCACAGCCTGGAACGGCAACCTGAAGAACGAGCAAGGCAAACCCTTGCCCGATGCTACCTATTTCTATTTCCTTACCCCTGCGCCAGGAGCCGAAGTGCTGAAAGGTTTTGTTGAAATTTTCCGTTAAAAACCGCAAGTCAGACAACCATGTTGAAAAAATACATCGTACCCATGTTTTTGTTCCTGCCCCTGCTGCTGGCAGGCCAGCAAGACCACCATTACACGCAGTTTATGTACAACAAACTGCTGTACAATCCTGCTTATGCCGGTGCGCGAGGCGTTCCAACAACCACGGCATTGTACCGCAACCAGTGGGTGCAGCTCGATGGGGCGCCTTCATCGGCCCTGGTCAGTCTGCATGCTCCTGTGTTTTCAGACAGGGTAGGGGTGGGCGGACTTGTTTCGCTTAATCAGATCGGTTTGCACCGTGATTACAACCTTGGACTCTCTTATTCCTTTGCTTTGGTGATGAAAGAAAATTTCACCCTGAGCCTGGGGCTGTCGGGTAGTTTGCGCATGATCAACATGGAACTCGACAAAGCGAAGCCACTTTTTACATTTGACCCTTCGCTCGACGGACAAAGGATCAACGACACCTACGCGAACTTTGGCGCGGGGGTGTATGCCACTTTTCAGGAAAGGTTGTTTTTCGGCGTTTCAGCGCCGCGTATCATGCGCAACAACATCGGCATCAACGAAACTCCGGGAGTGGTAACTGCCCGGGAATCGACCCACTTTTACGGCACTACGGGTGGTGTTATTCCTTTGGGTGAAAGCCTCAACCTGTTGCCGGCGGTGTTGGTTAAATACGTGGCATACGCACCGTTGGATGTGGACTTGAATGTCAACCTCGAGATCATGCAAAAATTCACGGCAGGGTTGTCTTACCGAGTGGGTGGCGACGGTTCCGGTGAGTCCATTGACGTCCTTATGTACTGGCGCATCAATCAACTCATCGGTTTTGGAGCATCGTACGACATCACCATGTCGAAGCTGCGCGATTATTCCGGCGGCTCGTTTGAATTCATGCTGCTTGCGGATTTGAAAAAACGCAAAAAGGGCATGACGAACCCAAGGTTTTTTATGTAGAAAAATGTTGTTTTAAACAAAAAAGGCATCCCGTTCGGGATGCCTTTTTTGTTTGCGGGTACTTACCATGGAACCAATCACCGCACCATCAGCGCTTTACGCGCCACCAAAACACCACCATGGTAAAAGGCATACTGGTAAACACCGGCGGACAAACCGGCTGTGTTCAGCAATGTTTTGCCTGACGCTGGCAGGGCGTTGATGGTGTTTACCAACTGGCCAGCGTTGTTGATCAGCATCAGAGAAACGTCTCCTTTGACCGGCAGGTCGTAAGAAATCCATGTTTCACCGGCGCTTGGATTGGGTGCAGCTTCCAGCGATTGGCTGTTGGCAGCAACATCGTGGCTTGCGCTGGATTGTGCCAAGGTGAAAAATAAGGTCGTATGGGCGTTGTTCAGCATGGCAGCATTTTGCGAAGTACTGCCGTGTTGAATCAAGTTGCCGCTGAAGGCCATGTTTTCAAACAGTTGCGTATAATCAAGCAGAAGATTGATATGCAAGGTTCCGTTCTGGGCTTGAACGTTGCCGGCAAACCTCGAAGTTTCGTACAGTTCGTCGCCGAGGCAGTGGTATTCGAACGTGCTTTCGGGTACGCCGTCGTTGTTGTTGTCTATTTTGCCTTCTACCACCAGAAAGCGGTATCCTCCTGCCCATCCCCAGTGCATGGAAGGATCGCCAATGGCCAGGGGGTGACCGGCAGGGTAAAGGGTGGGATCGAGGTGGTTGTGTGCCTGGTCGATGCCTACACCAAAACCGACGGCCTGTATTTCCTGTACGTTGTAACTTCCCGCGGCAGTATGCAGTTCATTGGGTTTGGAGGCATCGGCGAGGATGTAAAAGTCCGGAACAGGCATCCAGGTGCCGTCCATTTGTTTCAGGGTCAATTCTGCCAGGTAAAACTGCGCCCGGTCGATACGTACGGCTTTGCCGTTCCAAATGTTGAACTGAGTTTCGCCAGGCGTGAGGGTTTGGCCGCCCACACGGTGTTCGAAGGAAACAACGACGTTGTTGTTTTGGGAAAAAAGACCAGTTTGGAGCAGCAGGAAGCTGAAAAGTAAAAATTTGATTTTCATATTTTTATCGTTAGGATGTGCAAAAAAAGGGAAATGTTTGCACAATGGGATAATTATTCCAACAAAAGCAGGCGTTGGCGAAAAAAGGAGAAACGTGCATAAAAAATCCGCCCGGAATCACCTTCTGTCAGGTGTTCCGGGCGGACAATGGTTGGTTAATCTGGTACTTATTGGGAATTACTGAATAACTACTTTTTTGGTCACCACGGCCGATTGCCCAATCACCGTAACATTGTAAACACCTGGAGTTTGGCCTGTGAGGTCGAGGTCAATCAACCTTTCACCATCAACCAGGTTTTGCTCCAGAATGATACGTCCGTTCATGTCGGTTACGCGGAGGTAAGCATCGGGTCCAAAAGTGCCACCAACACTAACACGTCCTGTGCTTGGGTTGGGATACACATTGAGGCCGACATAAAACAAACGGCTGGTTGGGGTGGGCTGGGAGTAGTCAACCCCGGCCCTGCTGTTGTACACATGCACTTGTGGCAGGGTTTCATCGGCAGCAGGAACGTCGCTCCTGTCGTCGCTGGTAACGGGCGCGATGGTCAGAACACTTGGGCCGGCATACGCATAAGCAGCCGTGTATGAGCCGCGGGTACCGCCTACCACAAATTTTTGGTGGGCTCGGGTCATGAAGGCTTCCTGAACGGGGATGGTGTTGCCCATGTTGCCCACGCCACCGATGTTGGTGCCGGTGAAGCTGGTGTGCTGGTAGCGGAGATTACCGCCTGTGCTAACCGGACCAGTGCGCCACGATGAGGTAATTTGGTTGCTGCCGCTGATTACGGCGTTGTTGCTCCAGGATACAGGTGTGCCAGCGAGCGCGGTGTTTGAGGCTTCGTTTATTTTGGACCAAATCTGCGAACCGCTGTAGGAGAAACGTGCGGTGTAGGAGCCGCTGGTCTGGTTGGAAAAGGCCGAACCTGTTAAGATGAAGCCGTCGTTGGTAGGTAAGGGCAAAATTTCTTCGAATTCAGTGTAGGTGTACGCCGAACCGTCTGGCGAAATGGGAAGATTAAGGGTAGCGCTCCACATGAGGTTGCCTTCAATATCTACACGCGCAACAGTTCGGGTACCTGCAAGCACATAACCGCCGCCTACGGCCGGCTTGATGGTCCAGCCAAATCCGTTAAGGCCCAGTTGTTTTGTCCAGGTCAGGTTGCCGTAGCTGTCAAACTTACTAACGGTCAGCTCGCCCTGGTTGTCGCCTCCGGATGCCACATAACCACCGTTGGTGGCTGGACAAACGCCTGCGAAAGTAACACCGTTGGGAAGATCCGAAACACGGTCCCACATTTTATGCCCTGTGGCATTGGTCAACATGGCGTATGCTTTACGAGCGCCGCCCTGGGTTCCGGAAGTAACCACGAAATAACCTACGGGATAAGTACTTTTGGTAAAAGATTTCCAGAAGACATCCAACTGGGTAAAGCCGGCAGCGGTGTGCGTACGCGTCCAGGTAAACTGGGCAAATTCGCTGAATTCCGACATGTAGATGGAGGTGTTCTGCGGTTCAAAAAATTTGCCGCCCGCAATCACGTAGTTCTGCATGGATTGTGGCTCAATTTTCCATGCCGAGTGATCAAATGCCCCCCATACTTTGGTGGATTCGAACACCTGGGCCTGGAGAGAAAGAACGCTGAAAAAAGCGACCAACATGAATGGAAAGAAACGGTAATGGTTTTTCATTGGAACATTTTTTGAGTGTGGAGAATGGTAAAAGGGTTGTTATTTAAAAACGAAAGTTAAGGTTTTTGGAACAATTTAACAAATGGTATGATTAAAATTAATTTTGTTTAAATCATTGTTTATTAGATAGTAGTAAATATTCAATGTCTTTTTAACTAAAAAAGGTTATTGCTTGTATGATATTAATTAATTAAAAATATATTGAAAAGGGCATAGCATTAAACAGACACAGTCCGACGTTAGCAACTTCAACAAGGAAGTGACAGCATGAATTTTTGATGGATAATATATGCAACCAAGGCAGATAAGCCAACAGGCAAATCCCTTGTGCAACCGGTAAATGGGTGGAACTACCCTCCAGGATGGTTAGAAGTATTCGTAACTAGGTCGGAAAAAAGCGAAAAGCTGTAGGAAAAATCAAAATAGGTCAGGTAGACAATATGATCCTAAGCGCTGGGACGTGGTTTTTCAATTGAGGTCAGTAACGTGGTCTTCGGTTGGGGGCTCTGTAACGTGGGTACTAACGGTGGCATTCTTACAGTTGTACTGCAAAGTTATTTTTATAATTTAATAATGCTGGTTTTTTTAGAAAAAATATTGAAAAAAATTATATGATTTTAATCATGGTCCGAAGTGAGCTGGGTTATGTTTGTTTTGATGTTTTACATCCCGTTTGGGCGCTACATCATGTTGAGGTATGAGCGCTGTCAGTGGAATTGAACAACTTTTTATTAAAATTTGCAAAAAATTGGTTTTTGAGCTTCAGTTAACGCTACAAAACGTCTGACCATGAGAAAATTAGCCGTTCTATTGTTCATCATCAATGCTTTCGCCGGCAGGGCACAAATTCTTCTTCAGGATGTGTATCAGGGCCCAGGGAACAGTTCGCCTGATTTTGAGGTTTTGTCCAACCAGGCAGTGTTGTTTGCAGCAACCACCCAGGAATACGGTCGGGAGCTCTGGATAACGCAAGGCTCCTGCGAACAATCCACACTCCTGCTCGATATTTTTCCCGGGACAGCTGGAAGTGATCCGGAACAACTCACCCGAATTGGAAGTCTGGTTTATTTCACGGCCAATGACGGCATTAATGGCCATGAATTGTGGGTTACCGACGGCACGGTATCGGGCACCAGAATGATCAGGGACATCTATGCGGGTGCGTTTGGTTCTGCTCCTCAATCGTTTGTCCAAGCAGGCGATTTTGTTTACTTTTCTGCCATTGATGCCGGCATAGGCAGGGAAATCTGGCGCACCAACGGTACGGAAGCCGGCACCCAATTGGTTAAGGATGTTCAGCCAGGTCCGGCTTGGGGATTTGGAATATCGGATGAAATGGTAGCATACAAGGATTCCTTGTTTTTCAGTGTGTTTGATTTCAACACTGGTGAATCTTTGTGGAAAACGGCCGGGACACCAGCCAGTACCGTTCTCGTGAAGGACTATGGCACAGGAGGTTGCATCCAACTTTATGTATACAACAACCTGCTTTTACAAACCGTTTCGGACGCCACGCATGGTTTTGAATTGTGGCGCAGCGATGGCTCTACTGCGGGCACCTACCTCATCAAGGACATTAATCCGGGCACGGGCGACGGACTTACCGGCGACGAAGACTTTGAACAGTTTGGAAGTTTCCTATATTTTCCTGCCAATGACGGTGTAAACGGAAAAGAACTTTGGAGAACCGATGGCACGGCCATGGGAACCCAATTGGTGAAAGATGTACGACCGGGCCCTGTCAGTTCGAATATTTTGGATTTAGAGGTGCACGAAAATTTCCTGTATTTTGATGCAAACGATGGAACACAAGGCAAAGAACTGTGGCGAACCGACGGTTCGGACGCAGGTACCCAAATGGTCAAGGACATCGGGCCCGGCAGTCAGGACGGTTTATCCAACATCCCGTTTCTGAAAAGCTCGGGAGACTGGTTGTTTTTTTCTGCAAACGACGGAATCTACGGCAGCGAATTGTGGCAATCGGACGGCACCGAGGCAGGCACCCAAATGGTGATAGACGTAGAAGCGGGACCTGACCCTTCAAGCCCCTGGAGATTAACCAATTTCAACGGCACCCTCCTGTGGAGCGCCACAACTTCGAATATTGGAGGTGAGCCCTACATCAACCTGCCTGCCCCCATGGGCGGCCCCGAACTGATCGTCAAAGTAGATACCGTACAGGGTCTTACGTGTTTTGGCGTCAGCGACGGTCGGATCGAAATCACTGTCGTTCAGGGCGTTTGCCCTTATTTGTTTTACTGGAGCAACGGAGCTACCACAGAAGATATCCGCAACATCAATACTTTCCAGGATGGTATTTACAGCGTAACGATTGTCGATGCTGCTGGCCACGAAGTGGTTTTGTTCAATTTGAATGTTGTGGAACCAGATCCGCTTTCACTAACCGAGGTGGAATATCTACAGGCCGACTGCAACGGCAACCTGGGGTCCATCACCCTTGCCGGTACCGGCGGCACACCTCCTTATGCCTTTTTATGGGATGATGGATTTACCGGAGCAACACGTATAAACGTTCCGGCCGATGCGGCCCACCAGATTACCGTTACCGATGCCCATGGCTGTACAAGGAGCGGCGTGTACGGTTTCCAACCGGAATTTCCGGTTGTTGGTGATTACACCGATACCAATGTTGGTTGCAACAGCGATACGGTATTGCTCACACCACTTATTCCCACCTTTATTGCGAATAAATCAACCGATCACACAGACTATACCTACCTCTGGACGGCGAGCAACGGTGGTGTCATCCTGAGTGCCCCTGATACGGTATCCATCTTTGTCCTTGGGCCGGGAACGTTTACGCTAATTGTTACCGACACGGTCAACGGCTGTATGACCGAACGGGTCGTGCAAGTAGGCGTAGATACCCTCCAACCGGTGGCAAACGCTGGTCCGGACCTGGTGGTGCCCTGTTCCCAAAGTGACTTCACGCTGAATGCCAGTTATAGTCTGAACGGTGCAGGAACTCCTGAGTTTTTATGGACCTACTACGATGGTATTAATGACCCTCAGGTTCTTTGGAATTCGAACAACACAACCATAGATGTCCATTACAGTGGCACCTATGTATTTACTGTGCTTAACATCAACAACGGATGCAGCGACTCCGACACGGTTGTGGTGGCTCCATCCAACCTTTCTCCACCCATATCGGCAACAGGCGGGGTGTTGAATTGTGTGACCACGGAAGTAACGCTTCAGGCAATGTTGGGTGGTGAACATACCCTATTCAATGGATGGACAGGCCCGGATGGATTTTTTAGTCTGGAGCTCAACCCCGTCATCAACATTTCTGGTGGGTATACCGCCATTGCAACCGATACGGTAAATGGTTGTACAGCTTCGAACTGGCTGTTTGTAGATCAAAACCTGGATATGCCCAATGTGGGCGTTGTTGCCCTCGGCGATGGGTTGAGTTGTGCCCAGCCTACCATGTTGTTGGAGGTTTATACCTTCGTTTCTCCTGCACCTTATTCCTATGCCTGGTCTGGCCCAAACAATTTCAGCAGCACGGAAGCACTGGTTGAAATTGATCAACCGGGCTTGTACACGGTTGTAACAACCCATGGAATCAGTGGTTGTACGGATGTGCAGCAAATTGAAGTAACAGCAGGAGAAGATACCATAGCACCGCAAATCACTTGTCCGCCGGCCCAGGTGGTGGGCTCGTGCCAAACCACCGTCGTTTACAGTTTGCCCGGGGTTGAAGACAATTGTCCCGTTGATCCTTTGTTGTTGGAACAAACTGGTGGACTGTCCAGCGGAAGTTCATTCCCAATTGGCACCGTCCTCAACACCTTTGAATACACCGATCCGGGAGGACACGTCGTCACCTGTAGCTTTACTATTGAAGTGCGTCCGCCGGCTTCCTTGCAGGCAACAGCAATGCCTGCCTTGTGCAACCAGATTTGCGACGGTTCTGCCGAAGTTCAGATCAGCGGCGATCCACCGTACAGCATTCTTTGGAGCAACGGCTCGTCAAGTCTGGAATTGAACAACTTGTGTGCCGGAACTTACACCGTAACGGTGTTCGACGGAAACGGTTGTGCTTACCTGACCAGTGCCATCGTCGCGGAACCGGAATCCATTACTGTGGCGGTCGACAGCATAGTGGACGACATTGGAAGTCAGGGTATCGGCGCCATTTACATTTCCGCATCGGGTGGTACGCCGCCTCTGGATTTTTTATGGACCAACCTTACCACCGGACAAACTTACACCGGAGAAAACATCAGCGGTCTTACCTCGGCGTATTACCAAAGTGAAATCATTGACGCCAACGATTGTTCGTACATGTTAGATTCCATTTTTGTAAACAACCTTGTGGGTACCACGGAAGTTGACTGGACCCAGGCGATTATACTGTATCCCAATCCTGCCACACAGTTTGTAAACCTAGTTTATCCGTCTGATTCCGAAGTTTTGCCGGAAATCAATGTGTTCAACATCACCGGACAACGTGTTGATGTGGGCACAACTGTTAAATATCCCGGACATCTTTTGTTGAACACTGTTCGGCTTGTGCCGGGTGTTTACCAGGTGTGGGTTCAATTGGATGGGAAAAATGCTGTGAAGCAGTTGGTGATTGTTGGGGAGTGAGGGGAAGTGGCTATTTTTGCCAACATGTTTACACTCCGGTTTTTCGCTCTGTTCTCCATTGTATTGATTGGTTGTAACCAGTCCCGTGAAAACACGACGCCTGCCGGTTCGGTTGATTGTATTGCCCCTGAAAACGTCGACACCACAGGTGCCGCAACCTACCGTACCGTGCGCGGGGCTTTGCTTGCAACTAGGTTTGGTTCTTTTGACGAATTAAAATCGGTGATCCAGATTGAATACCACGGTGGCGACGGCACATCAAACAACGCTGCTTTTGTACGTGTGCGTCATTGCAGCAGCCGCAGGGAAGTGATCAGTGTCCTGGAAACAGGCACCAGCCAGGGTGATATATACAAAGCCAGGTACGGTGGTGCTTTTTGGGACCGCATCAACGTGCTTTTCCGTTGTCCGTACGCGGTGGCAAACCGAAAAGACATGGAGCGCATCTATACGCTTTCACGAAGGAGACCCGAATGGTACGGACAAGGTGACCCGGCTTTTTTCGACTTGGCAAAATCCATGGTGGAAAACATCAATACACCCGAATCAGGTTTTAGAAATACCAGGGACAGTACGGAAAAAGGATACCTCAATTCGTTCAACCACATCCTTGCGCAGGCCTTCATTACATCGTGTTTTTCAGAGAAACTGGCCGATTTTATTGGCGACACACACGAGCGTTACCGGCATCCGGAGTTGATCACCGGAAAATTTACGGTGGCGCAATTGGCAGACCTTGAAGAGGGGCCGGTGGATAATTATGTGGATATCATAAACAACGAATGGGGGCAGGAACTTGGTAAACAACTTAAGGTAAAATATGGAACAAACCGCGAAACACAATGGACTCCGGAATTGCTTGCCAATTATCTGAACGACATGCAGCGGTACTTCAGCTGGGCTTTTCAACTTGGTTTTGAACCTTTCAGACCTGAAGACGAAGTCGTGCGTTTGTTTTCATACAAACTTGCTGAAGTCCGGAAAGGCCGTATGGAAAGCGCCCAATGATCCTGAGTTCATAGTTTTTTCAATCGGAACAGGGGGCGTTTCAATGCGTCCGTACTGTCGTTGACAACTGCATAGGTATCCTGCAGTTGTTTCAAACCCATGGGTTGCCATTGCTTTAATTTTTCAGGCCAATTTTCATCCACGATGGCCTTGTTTACCAGCACACCAACAAGGTCAGCCTCGCTTAAGTTGATTCTCCTCAATTCGGTAGCATCCAGATTTGCCCGATTCAGGTTTGCTTTGGTAAGGTCGGTACCTTCCAAATTAGCGCCGGTGAGTATGGCTTCGTTGAACAACGCACCATCCGATTGTGCCCATTGGAAAGATGCGTGATCCAAATTCGCTTTGCTGAGTTGTGCGGCGGAAAGGTTTGCTCCGTTCAGGTTAGCACGGACGAGGGTGGCTTCATTCAGTTGCGCCCAGTTCAAATTCGCCTTTTTTAAATCCGAATGGCTGAGGTTTGCCCGGTTCAATTTGGCCCCCCAAAGATTGGCGTTCCCGAGATCGGAGCCCAGCAGGTTGGCGCCGCTCAGGTCGGCATCTTTTAAATTGGCGCCGTTGAGATTGAAGCCACTTAGAGCCAATCCTTTCAAATCAGCCCCCCGTAAATCGGCTCCGGCGAAAGTGGTTGTCCGTTTTATTTGTGCGAAAGAACCTGTGTCCATTTTTAAAAGTACAAGGGCTTGTAAAAGTTGTCCCCGCTCCGAGCTGTACGCTTTTGCTGAAAGGCTATCTCCTTCGAAATAGGGATGTGGTTTGCAAGCGAAACTCAGAGCCGCTATTCTGGCGATGGTAGTATCGTTCAACGGTCTGCCGGGATAGCGTTTCAAGGCCTCAACAACGTCGTTTAAAACACTGTTTATCAGCAACTTTTGGTCGTTTTGCTTCACCGATGCCACCCATGCCGCCATGTCCTGCATCTTTTTATCCTGGCGTTGGATGTGTTGTTTAAAAGCCTTGTTTTGTAGGTAAAACGTAAATCCGAACACAAGACTACCCAGCACCATAACGCCTGAAAGTATGGTTTGAAATCGGATAAATGGGAAAACTGCGTTGGCCGTTGGTTGGGGCAAAAACTTGCTTTTCCAAACGTTCAGCAGCAGGAGTACGAGTGAAAAAAGCACCAGTCCTGCTGAAAAGCCCAGCAGAAACGAGGCGTTTTTTTCCAGGTGTGGCAGGCGAAGAAACCCCAATATCCACCCCAGTGCACAGCCCAAAACCAGTCCAACCACGAGGTAACTTTTTCCTTTCATGCGTGCGA
>JADLBE010000224.1 GCA_020847915.1 Saprospiraceae bacterium
GATACCGAACAGCCAGGTTTTCGGGATATGTACAACACGCTCAAACAAAAACACCTTGAGCTCCTGAAAATTTACCCTGAAGTGCCGTTCGACCTGGAAGCAGCAGAAAAAGCATTTTTCTCCAGCATAGAAGTTATGCGCGAACTGCCTTTCGTTGATTCCGAATACTACATCAACGACGCTTTGGCCAACGGCAAACGTATCCTCGCCGAAGGCGCCCAGGGTTCGATGCTCGACATCGACTTTGGAACCTACCCTTTCGTTACGTCCTCCAACACCATCACGGCTGGCGTATGTACAGGCCTGGGTGTTGCGCCGCAACGCATCGGCCGTGTCATCGGCATCACCAAAGCCTACTGTACCCGCGTCGGCGGCGGCCCCTTCCCCACCGAGCTCGACAACGAAATTGGTGAAAAACTGCGCAAAGAAGGTATGGAATTCGGTTCCACCACCGGTCGTCCGCGTCGTTGTGGCTGGATCGACCTGCCCCAACTGCGCTACACCATCCTGCTTAATGGTGTGACCGAGATCTGCATGACCAAAATCGACGTGCTCAATTCGTTCGCCAGCATCGGCGCCGCTACACACTACAAATACGACGGCCGCAAACACATCGAACTGCCCTACGACCTCTGCAACGTGCAGGTTGATCCGGTGTACAAAATGTACAAGGGTTGGAACGGCAGTCTCGACGATGCCAAATCCTACAGCGATTTGCCCGACCGCGCCCGCGACTACCTCGAAGCACTCGAAAATTACCTCGGCGTACCCATCAACATGATTTCGACGGGACCGGAAAGGGAAAAACTCATCGTTCGGTAGGATTTTTCTTATGGACAGTTTCCTCCAATACAAGCTGCTCGAATGGGCGGGTTACCAACTCACCGTTGGCAAACTGGCCGGCGTAACGCTGTTGTTTTTGGTGATGTGGCTTGTTTTGGCCGGTGTACGCAGGGTGCTCGACAGCGGCATGAAACGCGGCCGGTGGGATCAGGGCCGTGGCCATTCCATGTTCCTCATCGTTCAGTACATCGCCTGGCTACTTGCGGCCATGGGCACCATGAAAGTGCTCGGCATCGATATTTCCGTCCTTCTTGCAGGTTCGGCTGCCGTACTTGTGGGCATTACCCTCAGTTTGCAGCAAATTTTTCGCGACATCGCATCCGGTGTTTTTATCCTTTTTGAAGGCACCATCGAAATTGGCGATGTTTTGCTCGTGGATGGTGTGGTGGGCAGGGTGACCGAAATCAATTTGCGCACCACGAAACTGCGCACCACGGATGGTATGATCGTGATTGTGCCCAACAACAAGTTCATCATTGAAAAAGTGAACAACTGGAGCCATCAGGAACAATCGGCATCACGTTTTTCCATCAACATTGTAGTGTCCAATACCTGCGATGAAAAACACATCTCCCAACTCCTGCTCGACTGTGCGCTTGCCCACGATGATGTTTACAAAGCCTCCGAACTGCGCATGCCTGCGGTGAGACTTGTCGACTTCAACAAAACCGACCTGCAATTTGAGTTGCAGTTTTGGACACCCCGCAAATTTGAAGTGGATATGGTGCGTAGCGACCTGCGTTTCGCCATCCGCGAGCGGTTCAGGCAAGAAGGGGTATCGGTAGGGGAACCTGCCGTGGTGGTGAAAGCGGAAATACCCAAGGAGAAAAAAGAGGATGAGGCAACCTAGGGTACGACAATCATCCCATTACTAAAAAAGATATGACCCAACGTATATTCCTCTTTTGCCTGCTTTTTACTTCAGGTCCTTTCGCCCTTTTTTCCCAATGGGAAGACGTCTCTCTGAACGAAAACTTAGAAGTCATTGATGTTCACTTTTGGAACAACACAACCGGTATTGTTTGTGGTGTAAACAAAATTTATAAAACTGCAAACGCCGGAATGTCCTGGACGACGACTTTTGACGCAGGGACGGACGATATTTTTTTTGAAGATGTTGAAACCATCGGCAACAACATCGCCATCGCCGTAGGCAAAAACATAACCACCAATAAGTCGGTTATTCTTCGGTCCACTACCATGGGCAGTTCATGGGTTAATATCCCAGTGAATGACAATGTTTTTTTCACGGATATTTATTTTTTGAATAACAACATAGGGTATTGCACCGGCGGCTCCAATGCATTGTACAAAACCGTCAACGGTGGTCAGTCGTGGCAGTGGATAACCGGCCAGGGAGGCTTTGGCACGGAATCTGTGTTTTTTACCGACGAACAAACGGGTTACCTCTGTGGAGGCGGTCCAGACAATGCTTCCATGGTCAAAACCACAGACGGTGGACAAAACTGGTTTCCATTGGATGTTATGGGGGTAAATTTTTTACGAT
This sequence comes from Saprospiraceae bacterium, assembly GCA_020847915.1. Lineage (GTDB taxonomy): Bacteria > Bacteroidota > Bacteroidia > Chitinophagales > Saprospiraceae > M3007. The sequence continues at coordinate 2,351 of JADLBE010000224.1, forward strand.
CCATTTATTTTACCGACAACCTAACAGGATTTGTGGTTGGTTGGGGCGGTGGTATCTATAAAACAACCGATGCCGGAGTTTCCTGGACAGAACAATTGGTTGCCACCATGCAGGGTAATTTAAAGGTCACCTTTACTGACACTGAAACCGGATACATTGCTGGCGGCATAAGCAATACCGGCTCCATACTCAAAACAGAAAATGCAGGTGTTACTTGGTTTGAGACGGCTCCGGCAGGCACGAAGGCAATGATCAGTATCGATTTCCCGTCTGACCAGGTGGGTTACGCCTGCGGTAGTTCAGGCACGGTTTTGCGAACCAACAACGGCGGTACAACCTCTATCGGAAATTTGCCGACAGGCAAAAACAATTTCAATGTTTATCCCAATCCAGTGGAAAACCTACTTACCGTAGATGGTGGGGAACAACCAATTACCAAACTCAATCTTTACGATTCCAATGGAAGTATGATCCGTTCAATATCCTGCTCAAATCCGTTGGAAACCATGGATATGGCATCGTTACCAGCCGGAAATTACTACGTTACCGTTTATGGCAAAACTGGAACTTCGGCTTACAAAGTGGTGAAGATTCGTTGAGGCGTTTTTGGTTTATCGTTGTCTCTCTTACGCGCCTAATGAACCGGGAGTAAATGTCACCAATAACCGTGTGTCATGTCGAGAGGAGGGAGACAACTCACCACCCCATTTCCTTCTTCCAACCCGCGTATTTCGAACCCGGCAAAAAGCTGATGATTTGTCCGAAACGCCCGGAAGCTTTGAGGTGAATGTTGACGACACGGCGGCCGAGACGTTTTTTCTCTTCAACTTTTTCAACATCCGACCACGGGTAACGCACGGTGACCCAATAATCTGAAACATACATGTGGGTGTCTGCGGCGTCTACACGTTTCAGGCGCCAGAGTGTACGCCAAACAAAATACAACCATCCCAGCCAAAGCAGGATCAGCAAGGCACGTACAACGAAGATGGGAAGCAGCGTGACATAAAGGTCGTCGGCATTGGTGAGCAGGTAGGCCATCGCCAGGCCACCGAGGAACACGGTGCCGAAGATGGGAACAAACACGCGCCAGGCCAGTGTGGTGTTGGAAGAAAGCAACACCGGGCGACCTGCGCCGTTGGCAGGCAGCCCGGTGGTGTCGGGGTTAAGCGGATTGATTTGTGTCATGTTGTTTGAACCGAACACTTTGGTTCGGAAATGCAAAGGTACGGCATCTAGTCTTTGTCCTTTTTACCAAAAACCTTTTTATCTTTATTTGCATTTTCATCCGCGATCGTGATTCCACTGCCCCCTTTAAGTTTCCGTGCGATGGCAGAATACGGCCCACTCACGACTGTTTCCCCTTCTTCCAAACCGGAAAGGATCTGGATGTAATCGTTGTCCTGAATGCCCGTTTTTACTTCGCGAATACCTACGGTGTCGGCACTTACCACAAAAACGATTTCTTTGATTTCGTCGGTATCTTTTTGACTTGCCTTCTGGGCTTCCGGACCGTCTTTTTCAGTCTCTTTTTCCGCTTTTTCTTCGTCTTCACGGGCGGTTACGGCGATGAGTGGCACACTGAGCGTGCCTTCGGCGCTGTTGGTGTAAATATCGACGGCGGCAGACATGCCCGGGCGGAACGGATAAAGCCGTTGTTTCGACACCAGGTCGGCATACGAAGCCGGATCGATGCGAATTTTTACCACAAAATTGGTCACCTGGTCGGTATTCAGGGTACCTGTAGCGGAGGTGATGTTGCTTGCGCTGTTGGCGATTTCACTCACCTTGCCTTTAAACTTGCGACCGAGGTAAGCATCAACTTCCACGTCGCATTCGTCGCCGAGGCTCACTTTCAGAATATCGTTTTCGCTCACATCAACCTGTACTTCCATAGACTGGAGGTTGGCCACGCGCATCATCTCGGTACCGGTCATTTGCAAAGTACCTACCACACGTTCGCCTTGTTCAACGTTCAGCGTGCTGATGATGCCGCTGACCGGGGCCGTAACGACGGTTTTTTGAAGGCTGGTACGCAGTTCCTTAAGCGAAGCCTGTGCACTGGTGATGCCGTAATCCGATACGTTCACGTTTTCCTTGGCATTGGCAAAGCTGCTTTCCGATGAGCGAAGGTTTGCCTTTGCGGCGGCGAGGCTGCTTTCCTGACCGAGCAGGGTGCTCAGCGAGGTTTCAAACTCGGACTCTGAAATGACGCCTTCTTTGAACAACTTTTCGTTGCGCTGGTGGGCTTTGCGGGCCTGATCGAGCGTAGCGGTGATCCGATTGATGTCGGCTTTAAGTTGATCGATTTGGGCTTGAGACGCCGCAACGTTCGATTTGGAAACCTCACGTTGGGAACGGGCACTGTTGACGGCAGCCTGTCCGCGTTCAACGGCGCTTTGGTATTCATCGGGACGAATTTTAGCAAGTACCTGACCGGCAGATACCGAATCGCCCTCCTCAACAAAAAGCTCCACGATTTCGCCCGATACATCGGAGCTGATCTTGACTTCAGTTTCAGGAAAAACCTTGCCACTGGCACTCACTGTTTCACGGATGGTGCGTTTTTGAACTTTTTCTACGGTTACCTCTTCGCCTTTGGGTTTTTGCCGGGCTTTAAACACGGCCAGGGCAATAAGCAGTCCGAGCACGCCGATAAGGACATAAAGCAGGGTTTTTCTGCGTTTGGGTGCTGCGTAAGTCATGATTCTATGAAAATTTGAAGTTCGGTGAAAGTCGGTTATCGGTTGGTTGGTCGGTTGGTTGGTTAGTCGAGGGTAATGGGTATGCCGAGGTAAAAATCGATGATTTTGAGTCGGAAAAGGTAATCGTATTTGGCCGTCGTGAGATCGTTTTGAGCGATGTCCAGGTTGTTTTTTGCCGTGGTCAGCTCCAGCGAATTGGCGCCGCCGATGGCGTGGCGTTTTCCGGTATTGCCATAGGCGTTGGTTTGGGCATCCAGTGTTTTTTGGGCAGCGGCCATTTGGCGTTTTGCCGATCGCGCATTGGCGATGGCGGTCTGGATGTCGTTTTTCAACTGCTGGCGCACCTGGGTGTTTTGCATCTCGGAGGTGACCCTGTTGAGGCGGGCACGTTCCACGCTGAGTTTGTTCCGACCGTTGGAATAAATCGGGATGGACAAGTTGACGCCAAAGCTCTGGCCGAAGTTCTGGTCGAGCTGCGGGAAATATTTCAGGTCCTCAACAATGATTTCAGGGGAATAAAAATAGACCGGGACGTCCATACCGTTGATTTCAACGATGGTTGGAAATTCATCCTTGGCCACTTCACCGGTGGGCGTGAATTTGCGGAATTGGGTAGAATAGTTGGACGACAGGCTTCCAAAAAGCGAAACTGTCGGATAATACGCTGCTTTGGCGAGGCTGACGCCTTCGTCCGCGCTAAGCATGCGGAAATCGGCGGCTTTTACATTGGGTTGCGTGGATAGAGCCTGTTGGTAGAGTTCGCTCAGGGCAAAGGTTTCAGGGTCTTTGTCCGCAACGACTTCAATAACAGGGCGTTCGATGCTCATCAGGTAGTCGGGCTCCAGTTGCAACAGTTGTTTGAGGTTTAAAAACCCAAGTTCCAGGCTGTTGAGCGCTGTGATTTCCGATTGTTCGTCGCGGGCCAACTGGGCTTCGACGGTGAAACGTTCGCCGGCGGGTGTATTGCCTGCCGAGATGAGTTTGTTGGTGGTAGCCAGTTGTTCCTGGCTTTGTTTCACCCTGTTGCGGGCATTGTTGAGTTGTTCTTCGGCCTGAAGGATACTGAGGTAGGCTGCAGCCACATTTAAGGCGAGGGTGTTGGTGGTGTTTTCGGCGTCGGCCTGGGCAGCTTTCGTGTCCCACTGGGCTTGTTTCACCTGGTGGTGAATTTGTCCGCCGGAAAAAATATTCACACCTGCATTCAGGCTCATGGAGTTGAATCCGATGGACTGATTTACGAAGTTGTTGGTGGTGGGGTCAATGGTTCGACCGAATTGTTTACCGGCGTTGACACTGGCGCTTACGTTGGGATAACGCGATTGTTTGGCCTGTTGCTCGGCCAGCTCGGTTGTTGAGACCGAGGCCTGGGCCTGTTTCACGGTAATGTTGTTGTCGATCGCATACTTGATGCAACGTTCAAGAGACCATACTTCCTGAGCCTGAGTTTGTGTCCAGGTCAAAAACAAAACAAAGCTTAACAAAGCGGGGGTAAAACGTTTCATAGGTTCGGATGGATTTTTCCTGCTGATTAACGGGTACAAGAATAAACAGCCCTTCAACAGCAGGTAGCAGAAATTAGAGGAATGCGGTATTTCAGCAGATGAAATGTAGTTTTTCAGGATTGTACTTTACAACGGGGCATCAGGGCGCCAGCTTTAAATCTGCGGTTTGATCCAACCTTCCCACAGGATACAACCTGTGTGTCGGCTCGTACCAGGGAGAACGTTTGTACACCCAATCGAGTTGCGCCGATGCATTTTCGGCAAAATCATCGTCGTCTTCCTTTAGCGCTTCCAATTCTGCACGCAAGGCTGGATTTTCATTAAGGAACTGCGCCGCAAGATCTTCAAATACATACGCGGAATAATGCTCCTTTTGCATCAAAACGGCATCGAAAAAATTCCAGGCAAACCACGAATCCGGCGCGTGGGGTTCAAGCGTTTCAACAATAAAACGGTTTGCATCCTGATCGGTAATAACAACCACATCGCCTTTTCGATACTGGCGGGTCATCATTTTCGGTTCAATTTCCAAATCGGAATGCAAATAATGCCCTTCGTAATGTTTCCGGGTTTTAAAATCGCCCAAAACGTAATGCTCACAGGTAATTTCGGTGTCGGTCGCCAACCGTTGCACACGAACACCGTTGCGCTCCAGGCGCTCGATCACCGGTGTCCACGCTTGTGGAATGATGTACGCCGCAGGTTTTTGCACTTCCAAAACCGGACGAATGTGCTGGTAATAATCGATGTGGTCCGTCCAGGGTTCATCGCGGTCGTACCAAAGCCGTGGCAATCCGCTTACTTCCGATGCTTTGTATTTGGCCGCATAACCTTTAAACAAAACAGAATCTACACGCGTGGTGTCAATCGCCCAGTCGAGCACAAAGGTTTCTTTTTCCCTGGTTTTTTTTTTTGCCGCCGCACGGGCTTTTGCAAGACTGACGTGGTGGTTATCCACAAATTTCAACACCGTTTCCATAAAAGCCACGGTGCTCACCACGCGGTCTCGGTATGGTTTGAGCATGTGCGTTTCGGGCATAAAACCAATGGTGTTCCACAAAGCGGCATAACCTGTGGAATACCTTGGATCATCGCTGAAACTGTAGATACCTGCATCCGGCGTTTCTTCCGGCCCATCCACGTAAGGCGTCATTTCCCAACCCCGCTCCTCCATGCCGTCGTACAAAGCAGGCAACATGGTGTGGAATAAAAAATCGCCGAGCGGTGTTTCCAGTTTGTCGTGGTGTGTGGAAATCAACGTCATCGTGTATTGGTAATCGGCCCCGTTGCTGCAGTGGTTGTCGATGAACACATCCGGATCCCATCGGCGAAACACCTCATGGAATGTTTGCGCATTGCGCGAATCACTTTTTACAAAATCGCGGTTGAGGTCGAAATTGCGGGCGTTGCCGCGGAAACCATAAGCTTCCGGACCGTTCTGGTTGGCCCTGGAGAACGAACTGCGGTTGATGCAACCATCGACGTTGTACACGGGTATCACCACCAGAACCAGGTGACGGAGCAGTTTGCTTTTTTCAGCAGAACCAAGTACGTCGCGTATTAGCATAAACGTTGCATCGATGCCATCAGGTTCTCCGGGATGTATGCCGTTGTTGATGAACAAAATTTGTCGGCCCGATTTACGGATTGCTGCGGGTTCAAAAACACCATCCGAAGAAACCACACAAACATGCATGGGTTCACCGCTGTCGGTAAGGCCCTGAGCCTGAAACGAAACCTTCTTCGGGTACGCAAGTGACAGTTTTTCGTACGCGTCGATGACCTCCTCATACGTCATCGTTTGGTTGGGATTGGAATCGAAGGGAATGTTCAGCATGGATTTGGGCAAAACTTGTTGTGAAAAAAGCATGCAGGGAAAAACAACAAACATCAGACACGTTGCGAGTGCAACTCGGTTGTACATGACAGGAAAATTTGCAACAAATGTAGATCAGGATTTCAGTAATTGAATTGCGAGGTTCTGCAGAAAGCCCTGAAGGGGCGAAATACGTCAGCATGGGGTGAAGCCCCATGTTATTGTCAGAAGTAATCCCCGAAGCCCTGAAGGGGCGAAATACACTCTACGTGAGATTATTTCGCCCCTTCAGGGCTTCAGACACATTGTTTGATCATCACGAGGGGCTTCACCCCTCGCTGACATATTTCGCCCCTTCAGGGCTTTTTGCTCAACCCCCGGGCCTGTAGGAATCATTACCCGGGTTTCACACGGAGCTATTCATATTTAACCACTTCGTGGTTGGTGTTCCCTCAATTACCCGAGTGGGTCATTAGGAGCAAAGGGAGACACCTGATGCCCACCTATTTCATCCAACGCAAATCGAATACAAAACCAGGAAGAACTTCCTCACCCGTAATTTCCCTTTCGAAATCTTCAAACGTTTCCACCGTTCCGTTTTGCTTGTAAATTCGGACCATGGAACTGAACCGGTCGATCATCCAGGCCAGGCGTACACCCTGGGTCATATACATGTCCATTTTTTCCGCCAATTCAATTGGCGAGTCCGTTCTGGAACGGATTTCAACAACAAAATCGGGCACTGCCGGCAGAAATTTTTCCCGCAAAGACTCTGGTACTTTGTTCAACCGTTCCAAAGATATCCACGCGGCATCGGGTGCGCGAACGGAACCGTTGGGCAGGACGTAGCCAGTTTCTGAGTCGGTGACGACGCCGAGATTTGATGCCTCATTCCAGGCATACAACTTGGCAATAAGTTTGGCATTGCGCCTGCCGGTTTCAAAACCAGATGGCTCACGCGCGACTAAAAAACCGTCGTCGTTCAATTCCCAACGTTTGCGCGCATCGCGATCCTGTGCGCAAAAGTCATAAAATTGGTCCGCGTTCATACGCTTCCCAATAGGCAAATCAATGTTGGTGTTGGAAGTCATTTTACAAATGTAAAACATTCCAAAAGACTTGTCAACGCCTTTTAAACCTTCCTTTGAATCATGGAAGTCCCTGTCATGGCTTCCGGTTGAGCAACGCCCATGAGGTCGAGCAGCGTGGGCGCCACGTCGGCTAAACGGCCCGGACGCAGACTTACACCGGGACTTCCGCCCGGTTCCACCAAAATGCAGGGCACCGGATTTTTGGTGTGCGCCGTATTGGGCGAACCATCCTCGTTGATCAGGTAGTCGGAGTTGCCGTGGTCGGCGATGAGCAAACAATGGTAGCCAAATTCGAGTGCAAGGGGCACGATGTGGCTCAGGCATTCGTCCACTGTTTCCGCTGCTTTCATCGCAGCTTTAAATACGCCCGTATGGCCCACCATGTCGGTGTTGGCGAAGTTGAGGCAGATAAAATCGGGCTGGTTGACCCGCATGTCGTCCATGATGTTTTCGGCGATTTCCGGTGCGCTCATTTCGGGCTGCAGGTCGTAGGTGGCTACTTTGGGCGACGGGACCATCAACCTGCGTTCACCTTCAAACGGTTGCTCACGGCCTCCGGAAAAGAAAAACGTCACGTGTGGGTATTTTTCCGTTTCGGCAATGCGCACCTGTGTTTTGCCCGCTTTTTCCAAAACTTCACCAAGCGTCAGGCTCACATCGTCTTTTTCAAACATGACGTGTACGCCCTTGTAGGTATCGTCGTAACGGGCCATGGTGACGTAGTACAACCCTGGAATGGTGTACATGTCGTATTCCGGCAAGTCTTGCTGGCTCAACACGATGGTCATTTCGCGCAGGCGGTCGGTCCGGAAATTGAAACAAACCACCGCATCGCCAGGCTGGATGCGACCTTCGTCGCCTGTCAGCCACAGGGGTTGCAAAAATTCATCCGTCACGCCTTCATCGTAGGATTCGCGAATGGCGGCAGTGGCATCGGTCACCGATTTGCCTTCGGCATGCACCAACAAATCGTAGGCGAGTTTTACACGTTCCCAGCGTTTGTCGCGGTCCATGGCATAATAACGACCCACGACGGATGCCAGTTTAACCGGCTGGTATTGAATGTGTTTGGTAAGGTTTTCCAAAAAAAAGGCGCCACTTTTGGGATCACAGTCACGGCCATCGGTGAAAGCGTGGATGAACACTTTTTCGTTACCCTGCTGGGTCGCAATATCACAAAGTGCTTTGAGGTGGTCGATGTGTGAGTGCACGCCGCCGTCGGACACGAGACCCAAAAAATGCACGGCTTTGTCTTCACGCCTTGCATAAGCCAGAGCTTCGAGCAAAACGTGGTTTTCATGCAATTCACGTTCACGCACGGCTTTGTTGATGCGTGCCAATTCCTGCCACACGATACGTCCGGCGCCGATGTTGAGGTGGCCAACTTCGGAGTTGCCCATTTGCCCGTCGGGCAAACCAACACCTTCACCGTGGGTGACGAGGGTCGTCCACGGATGGGTGTTCATCAGTCCATCAACAAATGGCGTTTTGGCCTGACGGATGGCGTCGGCTTCAGGTTTGGAGCCGAGGCCCCATCCGTCGAGGATAAGCAGGAAAGCGCGTTGCGACATGTTTTGCAGCGATTTTTTTTATAAACGGCTGCAAAAATATCCAATTTAACCAGCCACAAAGTGAATTATTTTACCTCTTCTACTTTTTTGCCTGCGGCTTTTACTACGAAAAACAACACCGTACCCACAATGAGGAAATTGATGACGGCATTCATAAAATTGCCGATCATGATGCTGCCAATGGAAATGGCGGAAAAATCGGGATTGCCTCCGATCATGCCGATGGCCGGCGTAATAACATCTTTAACCAGCGATTCAACAATTTTTGTAAAAGCGCTGCCTATGATGAAGGCAACAGCAAGGGATACCACGTCGCCGCGGAGCAGGAAAGCTTTAAGTTCTTGTAGCATAACAAGGAAGTTTGATTATGGATTGTTTTGTATTTGATTTCGGGTGGTAAAGTAAAAACATTCAGATATGTTTTAAACTATTTACACCAAAAACAACGACGACGCCACATGGTCGGCCAGCAATTTGCCTTCTTTGCTGAGTTTGTAAAACCCGTTTTCCAACACCAGGGCACCCACCTCGATAAACTCACGGGCTTCCGTTTCCAAATGGGCCACAAACGCCGCACCCAATGCCCCTACCCTACTTATATCGATACCCCATTGGGTCCGCAACGCCGTCATGACGTATTCGTTGTAGCGCTGTTCAGGCGTAAGCACTTCACTTTCAAAAGGAATTTTGTCATCCTGTAAGGACCTGATGTACAAGGCATTGTTGGCAATGTTCCACTGCCGGATGTTGCCGTTGAAGGCATGTGCCGACGGACCGATGCCCAAATAAGGCTCGCCGAACCAGTAACTGCTGTTGTGTTTGGCGTACCGACC
>JADLBE010000225.1 GCA_020847915.1 Saprospiraceae bacterium
GGAAAACGACTCCACGGGCATACGCCTTTGGGCTCGCGCCGAACAACCCAAGGATTGGGGCTACGCCCAAAAACGCGACGTCCGCTGCCGCGACAACACCATCGACCGCAACAGTTTTACGGGCGTACGTTTCCCTTTAAAACTCGCCTCAACGCTGAATACGGCCGTGAACGGTGAAAACCTGTTTCTGGGTTTTGAAAAATTACTTTCCGCCGCCACGCCCAATGAAAACCTGAAATTCCTGCGCAACGACGTGTACGCTCCGGCCGCCGCCATCGACCAGGTGTGGCAAATGCCGGAAATAACGGCGTCCAAAACAGTCAATTTTTCCCACCCCGATCAAAAACCGGCCGATCCGTATGCACCGCTGATGGTGCCGGTGATTGAACTGAAGGAACCCGACAGTTTGCCTGGCGGCATGCTTGCTGCCTTGCCGCCCGGTTTTCCGCGTGGACGGAAATACATCATGGTGGACGAATGGGGGCCTTACGATTTCCAACGTCCGCTGGCCGCATTGGAAAAAGAAACAGACAATCGGCTGGAATTCAACCTCGTAGGTCCGCCCGGCGCCTGGAAATTGGTGGAATGGAAAGGGGCGAAAAATCCGATTTCCACGCAGGGCAGTTTTCCGGCGGTTTTAAATTTGGAACGCGACCAGGCAGCGGGTCCCCTGCATCTAACGTTTGAATACGTCGGCAGAGCCGAGGTGACCACGGTTTTTGGCGAAAAAATTCCGGCCGGCCGGCCATTTCGTTTTGAATACCGGGAAGAAACGCCCTGATATGTCCATTGATTTTTAAAATCTTGATTAACCGCCACGGAATTCCTACAATCCCGGGAATCCGGGTTATTTTTGCGCGCTTTTTATTTCAATACCCGGAAACAAGCCGTTTTGTCGAAAACATTCAACCTCAAAGTTATCGTGCCCTGCTACAACCCGCCGGCGGACTGGGAGCCGTCGCTGGTTGAGAAATTTATCCGTTTCCGCGAATCGGTGGCCGATTTGGTTACCGAGGTGGGTCTGGTGGTGGTGAACGACGGTTCCACATCCGGACAAACCACCGAAACGAATTTCAACCGCCTGAAACAGTTGTTGCCGGGCGTAACTGTCATTTCCTACCAAGAAAACCGTGGCAAAGGATATGCTTTGCGACAAGGCGTGGTGGCCGTTAAGGCCGATGGCTATCTGGTGACCGACGCCGATTTTCCCTACGACCTGCCAAGCATGCGCAGGGTGGTGGAAACACTTGTGCAAAAAGGCGGCATTGCTGCAGGCAACCGTCACGAAGAATATTACGACAAAGTACCAACGTTCCGCCGCCAGTTGTCCAAAACCTTCCGCTGGTTCCTGCGCAACGTTTTTCGCCAGCCCATCACCGATTCGCAATGCGGTTTGAAGGCATTCGATGAAGCGGGTAAGGCCGTTTTTATGCAAACGACCATCGACAGGTTCCTTTTTGACCTCGAATTTTTGATGCTGGCCTCCAAACAAACCACCGTGCACCCCGTGCCCGTGGAACTGCGGGAAGGCGTGGTGTTTAGTCAGATGGGGTTAAAAATCCTAAGCACGGAAGGTGGAAATTTTTTGAATTTGATTTCACGTGCCTGGCTCCGTCCGGGTTCGTTAAAACCGAAAAATAACCCATGAGCAACTTTGAAAAACAGGTGCAAAATCTGGCTTCTTCGAGGCGTTTTCACACGTTTTGGGGCCTCATGGCGGCAATGTTTTGCGCTCTATTTTTGAGTTGGCTCATCCATGGCAATTGGCTTGGTTCGGCCAACGACCACATGCTCGGTGGTAGTCCGGACGGGTTTAAAAACTACATGACCACCGCTTGGCATGTGCGTTACGACAGTTCGTACGTGCATTACGGCGGTATGAATTCTCCGTACGGCGAACATGTTTTGTTTACCGACAACCAGCCCATTCTGAGTGCAGCCATGCAATGGTGGAGCCGCAACGTTTCCGATTTGCGCGGCCATACCGTCGGCATCATGAACCTCTTTCAGGTATTTACCCAAATACTTGCCGCGTGTATTTTGTACCTGTTGTTCCGGCGTTTGCACCTTGCGGTATGGTATGCCGTGCCTGTCGCTTTGGGCATGACGTTTTTGTCGCCCCAATACCTGCGTTTCGACGGTCACTTCGGCCTTTCGCACGTGTTTTTCTTCCCACTTTTGTTGTTGTTGCTCAACGAATACGAACAACGAACCAGCAGGCGTTACCAAAGTTTGCTGATCGGTATTTTGGTGTGGCTGGGCGCGCAACTGCATTTTTATTATTTCGGTCTTGCGGCGCTTTTCCTTGGCTTGTACACCCTGTTTCAGATCGTTACCGAACCCACCTTCCGCAACCTGCGGGTGCGGGTGAGTCACCTGATCGTAATGGTCATATTGCCTTTTGCCTTGCTGAACGTGTGGGTACACTGGAGCGATTACGCTTCCGACCGTTCGTCGCAGCCTTATGGTTTTACGGGTTACATCGGCATGTGGGAAGGCATTTTTTTACCGCCGTCCTTTTTTCCCATGCACCAATGGATCAACGAATCCATCACCAAAATTCGCGACATCAACTACGAAGCCAAGGCTTATGCCGGCATGGCTGTTTTCCTGTATACACTTTGGCTGATTTTTTCGGGATTCAAACTTTTTGGAAAATCCTGGGGCGAGCAGGCGTACCACCGTGTACACAAACGTTACTTGCGCGGTGTTTTTACGGCCGGCTTTGTGCTTACGGTATTTTCGTGCGGCTTCCCGTACGCCATTAAAGGTATGGAGTGGATGATCGATTATTTCGGTCCGCTGCGCCAATTCAGAAGCATGGGCAGGTTTACCTGGGTTTATTTTTATGTGGGCAATTTGCTGCTGTTTTACGGGGCCTGGAACTTTTACAAACATTTTCAGGGCTTCAAAGGCGGTAAGGCACTTTGGCTCCGTTGGGTGGTTTTGTTTTTACCCCTGGCCATGCTTACGGGCGAGGCTTACGTGATGCAAACCAAAAAAGAGGTTTACCTGGCCCCCAGTCCACTGGGCAAACTCGCTCCGACCAACATTGCCGGACCGTGGTTGCAGAAGGTCGACTGGTCGCGTTACCAGTCATTGCTGCCCTTGCCTTATTACCACATGGGTTCAGAAAATGTGTGGATCGACTTCGATTACCAGCATTTTCAAAAAGTACAAACGGTGGCTTTGCACAGCGGCGTGCCCGACATGGGCGTAAACATGAGCCGTACTTCCGTGGGACAAACCTTCCGTTCCGTCCAACTTTCCATGGAGCCCGGTGAAATCCCGCGAATCCTGTCTGATTTGGCCGATGAAAGGCCACTTGCATTGTTGCTCGACCCCAAACGCTGGGAAGGCAAAGTGAAGGAACGTGGCGCCGTGTTGTTGCAAAAGGCCAAACCGGTGTTTCAAAACGACGATTTGCATGTGTACGAGCTGCATCCCGACAGTTTGCGGGCGGCCGTACGTGCGTACATACAAACCGTACGCGCCGACGTGTCGGCAAGGGGAAACCATGCCCTAACCAATGGTTGGACGGCCACCACACCCGATGCCAAAGTTTTTTACCAGTCGTACGATTCCTTAAAAAACACATCATTTGTTTTTCAGGGCGGCGGCGCTTTGGAGGCCAACATGGGTGATACCACGTTGTTGTACAAAGGCACCCTGCCCAAAGGACAATACACCTTGAGTTATTGGGTGTACGCATCAAAAGACTGGGGTGTTTACAACGAGATCAAATTTTATGAAAACGGCCCTGTGGACGGGGGCGAGATCAACCTGTTGCACCACGGTACCCACTTGTTTTTACAACAAATCGTAGACGGGTGGGCGTTGATTGAAATTCCGTTTGAAATGTATGAAAATGGCGCTATTAAGACCATTTTTATGAACAAACCTAAAGCAGACAACCTCTTTTACCTCGACGAAGTTTTGATCAAACCTTTAAATACGGAGGTGTTTAAAACCAAAGGAGAATGGGTGGTTCGCAACAATTTCTGGTATCGATAGGGTTAAAAATGTTAGGGAATGAAAGACCTGCTGATCAAAAAAGTAAAAATCCTGCACGGTGACGGCAAATCCACCACGCCGTCGGAACCGATCGACCTGCTGATCCGTCACGGTGCAATAGAAGCCATAGGACCCAACCTGACGGCCGATACAGCCACCGAAGTTTGGACGCCGGGCGATCATGCCATGGTATCGCCGGGTTGGTTCGATGTGGGTGTACAAGCCTGCGACCCCGGGTTCGAGCACCGCGAAGACCTGGCTTCCGCCGCCGCCGCCGCCGCTGCGGGTGGTTACACGGCCATTGCCTGTTTTCCCAATACCCATCCGGGCATACATTCCAAATCCGAGGTGCAGTACGTACTGCGCAACAGTACCCATCTGCCGGTTTCCATTTATCCCATAGGTTCCATATCGGGCAATGCCGAGGGCAAAGACCTGGCCGAGTTGTACGACATGCATGCGGCAGGCGCCATCGCATTTTCCGACGGCAACAAACCGGTACAGGACGCGGGGTTGCTCCTGCGCGCCTTGCAGTATGCCCAGGCTTTCGACGGTTTGGTGATGAACCATCCGCACCACAAAACCATCGCCTCGGGTGGACAACTGCACGAAGGCCTCATGAGCACCAGTCTGGGCATGAAAGGCCTGCCTGCGCTCGCAGAAACCCTGATGGTACAGCGCGACCTGAGTTTGCTGCGTTATGCAGGCGGACGTTTGCACCTGCACCTGCTCTCCACTGCCGAAAGTGTGGATATGGTGCGGGCCGCCAAGAAATCAGGATTGAACGTTACTGCTTCTGTAGCTGTGGCCAACCTGGCTTTTACCGACGAGGTTATGGACACCTTCGACAGCAACTGGAAGGTTTTGCCACCACTTCGCAGTCGAACCGATGCCGGGGCGCTGCTGGAGGGACTCCGCGATGGCACCATCGATTTTGTGTGCTCCAACCACGAGCCCTGGGACAGTGAAAATAAAAATCTGGAATTTCCGTATGCCGAATTTGGCATCAGCAACCTGGAAACGGCCTTTGCCATGTACCGCACTTTTGTGCCGCAAAACAAAATGTCGATAGAAGATTGGGTCCGCTGGACGGCCGTGGCGCCGCGTCAAACCCTGGGTTTGCCCGTACCACGCCTGGAAGTGGGGGCGCCTGCTGATTTCACCGTGTTTGATCCTGAAGCGGAATGGACGCCATCCGTGCAAAGCTGGAAGTCGAAATCGCCGAACAATCCGTTGATTGGAAACATGCTCAAAGGCCGAGTTTTGAGGGTGGTGGCAACCAGATAGCCCACTTCAAAGCGTGCATTTTCAGCCCCCCCTGACCTCCCGGTCAGTAGGTTGTTGATGGTTACTCATGGGGACAAAAAATCCAAAAATCAAAATCCTGTACATCTTAAAATCCCTGAAATCCTGATCAAAAAAAGTGCGATGCTTTGCAGCATCGCACTTGACAAAACCCTGTTAACCTGTTTGAAATGACTGTGACTGTACTACAATGAGACTGTGATGACTGTGTTTGTTTTTTGCTTTATTTACCGCGAGGTCGCTCGGCCGTGCGCATTATTGTCCCTGAACCATGGAAAATCCTGGCTCACCATCGAAAGTGTATAAGTTTTCGGTTTTGATCACATCGAAGTCTGCCAGGTTCAACTGAGCGAGCAATTCAAGGATATGGTTATGGTCAATGTTGCCGGAGCCTTTGAACCTGCATCGCCAGTGGTCGGTGCAAAAGGTTGCCGGATTGCCGTTCGGCCACACTTTGACGCCCCTGTTGCTGATCATTTGCAATTCCAGGTTCGGTGTTTGCAGTTTTTTAATTGTCATTCCGAGTGCTTCCGGATCGCGAGGTTTGTGGTCCAAAAAGACATCGATACCCATCAGTTTTTTAACCGCTGGCTGGTATTGTTTCGTTTTAACGGTAATGGGTTTGTTGTTGAAAGCAACAGGTTGCAGGATGGCAGGTTTTTGTCCGAGCCTGTCGATAACAGCCTGGGCAAATTCCCTTGTGCCGACGCAAGTTTTGCTTTTTCCCTGTACAAAGACATCGGCGGTGTGGACACCGTCTTCAATGGTACGGAGCCAGGCATTTTGAATGTTTTCGGCTACGGATGATTGGCCGATGTGTACAAGCAGTTGAAGGGCGGCAAGCAGCAATCCTGAAGGGTTTGCTCGATCGAGTCCGGCAATGTCGGGTGCTGAGCCGTGAATGGCTTCGAAAAGGGCGAACTGGTCGCCGATGTTGGCTGAACCCGCAAGGCCTACGGAGCCGCTTACTTCTGCAGCGATGTCGGAAATGATGTCGCCGTAAAGATTCAGGGTAACAATGACGTCGAAACGTTTGGGCGTTTGAGCCAGTCTGGCGGCGCCAATATCAATAATGAAGTGTTCTTTTTCGAGGTCCGGATATTCGGCACCGATTTCCCGAAACATGCGGTGAAACATGCCGTCGGTAGCCTTCATGATGTTGTCCTTGGTCATGCAGGTTACTTTCCTGCGTCCGTGTGCGCGGGCATATTCGAAAGCGTAACGAATGATTTTTTCACATCCGGGTCGTGAGACGAGTTTGAGGCACTGAATCACCTCATCGGTTTGCCGGTGTTCGATGCCGGCGTAGAGATCTTCTTCGTTTTCACGGATGATCACCACATCCATATCTGGGTGTGCTGTTTCGACAAACGGTGCATAGGTGATGTTGGGGCGTACATTGGCGTACAATCCGAGCACTTTGCGTAAGGTCACGTTCAGGCTTTTGTATCCAGAGCCCTGTGGTGTGGTGATGGGTGCCTTGAGTAGGATACGCGTACTGCGCAGGGATTTCCATGCCTCATCGGGGATACCTGATGGATTGCCGGAAAGGTATATTTTTTCACCTACTTCGATGGTTTCAGGCACAATTTGAGCGCCGGCGGCATCGAGGATATCTAAAACAGCTCGCATAATTTCGGGGCCGATACCGTCGCCGTGGCAAATGGTAACCGGAATGCCCTTGCTGTTTTTAACTGCTTTTGGGAATGAAGAAACCTGTGTTTGCATGTGGATGGTCAATTTCGCACAAATATAATAGTAATACTTTTATAAAAGCAACACATGCTTTTAATTTTTTTATTTGTGTCATGAGCTGCGCGTGTTCTTTCTGTTACAACCTGATTGGAAAGAACAATGAAGATTTGCAGAGCGCTTTTTGCCTGATTATCAAATCATTGGAAAATATAAAATTGGCCAAAATGCATTTTTTTTAAAAATAAGCGTGCCAATCCGATGCTTTAACCAATAGTTTTGTGCACTTTTGACGTCCTTTCAATCCAAATCAGACTGTTAACTAAACCAGTTTTCTTATGTTAAAATTTGCCACTATTAAAGGTTTTGCGTTCGCCGTATTGTTCCTTACATGTTTAAATACAGCGTTTGCACAAACCTTCTGGACGGAATCGTTTTCCGACCAGGCTTCTTCCACTGCCAACTGGGTTAATGGCGGCACCAATGCCGGCACCATCGACTGGGCTTGGACAGACAACATTGCCGCCGGCGGTTTTCAGCCGGGCAACTTCGGTGCACCCACCGCTTCCACAGGTTACATGTGGTTCGATTCGGATGCAAACGGACAGGCAACACACGACGTAACCTTGACAGGCACCGGCAATCCGGCCGACTGCTCAGGCAAAACAAACGTACACCTTAAGTTTTACACGTATTTCCGCACAATTACAGGTTCTGATGTGGTCACTGTGGGTGTTAGCACGGACGGTGTTAACTTTACCTACAAAAGCCTGCCGGTGCTCGATGCACTGATTGCGGAAACAACAGGCAACCTGCCTGCCAGCCGCTACGATGGCTACCTCGACGTGGCCCTGCCTGAGGCAGACGGCCAGGCTCAGGTTTGGATCCAGTTCCGCTACCAGGGCACTTTTGAGTACTACTGGAAAGTAGATGACCTCGAATTGTATGAAAACATCGTTGTCACCTGCGATCAAAACCCGATGGCCATCATTTGCGACAACCTTGAGTCGTACACCGTTGGACCAGTGAGCCCACAAGCTACCTGGTGGTTGCCATGGGATCTCAACGATGCTTCTGCCGTAAGTGGTGAAGTTTCGACCGACTTTGCTTCGCAAGGCACACAATCGATGAAAATCGTTCAGGACGACGACCAGATGTTGCTTTTGGGCAACAAAGCTGCCGGTCGTTACAGCCTGAAATGGAAACAGTATGTACCAGCAGGCAATGCTGCTTACATCAACGTACAAACCGACCAGGACAACCCCGGCGCTGCAACTGCAAACTTCTCGACGCAGATTTATTTCAATGTCGACGGTACAACGACCTTCGATATTCCACTTCCTGCAACAGAAAGCACGTACCCACAGGGCGAATGGTTCCAATTGGAATTCATTTTTGACCTCGACAACAACCTCGCCAAGGTTTTCCTTGATGGCGCTTTGTTGCGTGCGTACGCTTACACACAAAACCTTGGCGCCATCGACTTCTACGGCGCCGATGCGCTCCATGTTTTTTATGTTGACGAAGTTGAGTACGTTGAGCTTGCTCCCATCGTTTTCAACGTAGACGATTGTGGTGCAGCTGTTGACCTTACCCAGTACTTCGGTCAGCTGCCAGGTGTAGCTCAAACCACTGGTTTGTTCGACAACTCCAACGCTACCGTAGATCCTTCCGATCCGGCTGTTGACTGCTGGAACGAAGCCGTACCTGGCGCCGACATTGTTGACGGTTCCATGTGGTACACCTTCACCGGCGATGGCGCCAACTACCACATCGAAACGGTTCCCTGCAATGCTACCAACTACATTGGTACGGCACAGGACGATGCCGGCGACACACAAATGGCCATCTACACCGGCTCATGCGGTCAGTTCTCCCTGGTTACCTGCAACGACGACCTGTTCGGTGACGGCATGCCCGACTGGCGTGCAGGACTTGATCTTCAGACGAATTCCGGTACCACGTACTACATCCTCGTCGACGGCTTCAATGCTGCAGGTGTGGTAGCTACAGGTGAATATTGCATCGAAATTACCCAGGAAGCTGCAGTTAACTGTGCCAACGGCGCTGTAGGCACTTACGAAGTTGCCAACGACGGAAACGTTTGCTGGAACATCAACCTGAACACACTCATCACACTTGATGCAGAAAGCTTCCTGATTCCACAAAACGGTCCGGTAATGGGTATGATCTGGGCGCTTAGCTCGGCTCCAGTACCAGCCGGCACATGGCCTCCATCGCTCGGCGCTTCCTACATCGGCAGCACCGGTTACCTGCAAACGCCGTTTGCAGTAGGTCTGCTCAACAACGGTTCATTCCCCGCAGGCACGTATTACGTTACTCCGCTGATCGTAGGTGGCGCAGTTGACATCAACCCAGCCAACACAACGCTGAACCTGACGGAAACCGACGTAACCAACGGCTGTTTCTTCGTAGGTGAATCTGTTGCTGTTACGCTGCTTCCTGTACTCGACGAAATCCAGGCGGTAGGTGATGTGATCAACGAAACCGTACCTCCCGGTAACAACGGCGTTATCGAACTGACCGTCGAAGGCGGCTACCCCGGCTTCATCCAGGATCCGTCCTCGTACGTGATCACGTGGAGCAACGGCGACAGCGGCAACCCGATCGACGGACTTGCAGGCGGCA
>JADLBE010000226.1 GCA_020847915.1 Saprospiraceae bacterium
CCCGGGGCAACTCCTCCCAAATTAATGGTGAAGGTATCGTTCACCTGAAATGATTCGTAAGCGATGTTTCCTGCATTGTTTACCAATCGAATACCGTTCATTTTAGGTTTTTCAGTCAGGTTACTGTTTTCTTCTAATTTGGTCTCGATGGTGACCTGCCCAACTGCAGGGTTTGGATACACCGTTAGTCCCCATCCCCAGCCATTGCAGCCCCAGTTTTTGGGAATCATGAAAAACTTGACGTCATTCAATCCACACTGATTTTCCGCTCTTGCGATAAGTGCAGTAGAACCGCTAAACCCGGACAAGTAAACATCGGCTACGAGACAACCAAAATATACAGGATTATCTCCGGAGTTTTCCCAGGCAACGCACGATGTATTCGCCCCCGCTAATTTTAAGCTGGCCCAGTGTGTCCCTGGGCACACATAGGCTTGGGTTCCTAGTATTCCATCAATTTTCAAATCATAAAGCGCAGGTAATCCCGCAAAAAAAGTGTCAATAAGTAAAAGGCTATCATTGCAGCCAGTAATTTTGAAAGTGATTTTGCTCAATGCGCCACCCCCGGTGACGGAAAGTACGGCGGTTTCACCCGAACCTGATACTGGAGAAACAGCTGGAGGCACACCAGGTGTCAACGACTCAACTTTCCAGGTAGCGTTTGCTCCGGAAGGCAAAGGATGTGTCAGTTTGAAGCTGTCTTGAGAACAAAACAATGCATTTCCACTGAGTTGGGTCAGCGGATTGGTCAGGCTAAGTGGGATGTACAAGCTACACGAAGATGAAACGCCATAGGCAGTTACAGTGACCGTTACTGTGCGGCTTTTTTGGCCATCGGTCCTGTATTTCACAGTATTGTCCAATTCGCCCAACTTTACCCAACCATCTGCCGGTGAAACGGACCAATTATAAGTTACCCCGTCTGGCGGCAAGGCAAAATTGAGTGGCAGGTTTGCGCAGTTGAAAGTATTTTGAATGGATTCGCCGCACAGCTCGTAATATTGACTCGCCATTAGACTATTGGTGTTCGCGAAACACGGCGACGGCATCTTTCGCTCGGCCAGATAAGTGCCGGTGCCCGAATTTGATGCGCTGCCAAGGCATTTTCTGTTGTATGCTCTTGCAGTTACATTGCCACCTGTGCTCAGGTTGGTTTTGACGGTGATGGTCTCGAACTGTCCACTGCCCATAAGCGACCAACCCGAAGGGATGGTCCAGATGAACTCTGTAAGTTCAAAATCATTGAGGTTCAGGCTGTCCTTTTTGCCAAGCCATGGGTATTGTGCCGAGGCTGTATAGGTGACATTGTGGATAAACCCGACGTCCAATTTTCCGGAAGGATTCTGCGTGATGGTCGGCTTTACCTTTGCAAGGGATAATACAGGTATAAAAAAGCTCCGCGTCCCAGCAGAAGATGAACAACTTGCGTCCGTCTTTTTTTGCACTTTAATAAAGCAACTGTCGCCGGTATCTTTCCAGAAAATCGTTATTTTACCATCGGAGGACACGCTGCTGCTTACATCTCCTTCGGGAAAACCGTTAACAACTGTCATGGTGTGGCACGATGAATTCCAGTTGAGTACTTGGTATTCAACGTCTGCCGGACAGACAGCATAGTCTTTATGATCTTCCCAAATGTTGTTTCTTTTGAACTTTAGGGCAAGTGTAGTTTGTGCAAGTGCATTGCACGTACCACCTAGAATGAGCAGAAGTGCAATGAAAATTTTACTTTTTGTCATTTGTTTTGTGTTTTTGAAGCGAGTAGATGAGGTTTATTGTCATAAATGGCTGGAGTGAGGTAGTGAGTTGCGAGTAGTCATCGCCACCATACGAGCTTTGATCATTACTGATTGATTCCGAATGCTGCTCTGAATATTTAACTATGATAGCAGATTCAATTCCAATAGAAAGGTTTTTTAATACCCTGATTTGGTAACCAAGAATACCATTTAGTGCTATATCAAAGTTTCGAATTTTGTCATCGTAGTAGAGGTCATTGCCACTGACCAGGTAGTATTGGTTGCTGTACAAGTACCTACCACTAAGGTCGGTAGCAACATACCAACTGAACCGGTTGAAATTTTGCTTCCATTCATGGCCTAAGGACAAATAAGGGCCGTAGGTAGTGTATTCGCCTGTCAGAAGGCCGTCGAATGTGTACCCATCCCTTATTTCGCTGTCCAGCCCCACACGAAACCGCAAAGCCTTGCACTTTTGAATGGATCTGGCATAGTTTCTTCTAAAAAAAATGGAGGCTTTTGGAACGTTGCCTTCATTAAAAAGGCCGAGCAGGTCGAGGCCTACCTCCCATTTGGAAGGATAATAGGTTGAGTCGGCTTTGTTGGATTGTCCTATTCCAAATTCCGAAAAAAACAAAACAAAACAAAGCGGTAAAAGGAATTTTGATACTTGCATAAACATCTTTTTGTAGGTTGAATTGATGAAGAAATCATTGATTACCTCCGCGATTCAAGAGGTTTTATGCAACAAAAGTGATAATACAACAATCAATTTTTTCATTTTTAATTGTTAAAAAATTTTGTAAAAAAGCGTACTGCAAATATCGCTACAGGCTGTCCAGGTAAAAAAGGACAATGGTGCTGGTATTAGGCTTAGGAGAATTTAGATAATTGAGTGTATAATCTTGATTGTCAGTTGAGTGAAAAAAAATTCGCACAGATTTTACACAGATTTATTGCGCAGATTTTACACAGAAAAAAGAGCTCTTCATTTCTGTGTAAAATCTGTGCAGTAAATCTGTGTAAAATCAGTGCGAAACCTTTTCTGTGTAAAATCTGTGCAATTAATCTGCGTAAAATCTGCGCGAAATTTTTTCTGTGCGAAACCTATTTCTCCAACACCAATTTCCCACTACCAAGCACACCCTCCGACGAATACACCATCCAAAAAGCAAAACCTGCCGGCGCAGATGCTGGAATGGAAACGGTGGCATCCTGACCCAATTCCTGTTCTACAACCAAACGGCCATCGGATGCATACAAACTAAAACGCGTACCATCGGGCAATGGCCCCTCGTATTTTACGGTAACGGTTTCGCGTGCCGGGTTGGGGTAGAGGCTAAATCCGTCTTGTGGGGTTGCGGCGGATGAGCCGAGCGTTTGTGAAGCAACCAGGATGGAATCGCCGCACGCGCCGTTGTAGCACCCGTCCCGACCAAGCGTAAACAACCACTCTTGCCAGGCAGAATAGATTGAAGTCGGATTGTTTTTAACAACGCCAAAAATCGCAAGTCGATCGTCCTCCAACAAGTCGATGGATTCAACTATCGTACGGTTGTCGTTGTCCAAATAGTCGCAGAAATATTGTTTCACCCACAACGGCGTTCCATCAGTGTCGATATGTGCTACAAAACTCCTGGAATAAAGTTCTTCGGTAGTCCCAATGAGGTAAAACCTTCCATTTTCGTCTTGGATGCCGTCACCAATGGAGTAGGACGCCTGAAGAGCATCGTCCAAACAAGTTTGAAACAGCGTGGAATTTGGGCTGTCGGCATGGAAGGCTTTGTAACAAAAAGACGATAAATCTGTCGTTTTGAAAACACTGTGAAGTGTGTCGGTAATTTGTTGTTCAGCCCTTGGGTAAAATACCGCTTGCGTAGATGGATCGAACTCATGGATATCCAAAAGAGTGCCGTCTGGGGTTAAACGAATGGAGATCATCCGCTGTTCTAAAGAAGGAATAATTTCGTAGGAGAGTACAGCTTCCAGTCCACTTTGTGAACGTATGGCGGAGTTCACATTATAATAAATGCGGGACAGCGGTAATGGCAAAGATATTTTTTTGTCCAATTGGACCATACCGTCATCGCGAAACAACACGACATGTAAATATTCTTGGTTGTCAGTATTGTCACTGCTGGTGTAAAAACAATACGTTTCTTGGCTGTCGATTCCAGGTAGAAGTGCTCCAGAAACTGATACGAAATTCGGTTCCTGAAAGTCGAGTAACTGAATCTCCCATGTATTGGGGTTGATTATCCATGCCTGGCAAGATTGTGGATCGGAGCCAAAATTATAGGTTTGGTCTGCCGAAACAATCCACGCATTAGCCGTGCGCAAAACCGTTTGACGCCGTATCATTTGTGTGACCTGAAACTGTGTGGAATCCAGTAAAAACGATTCCTGAAGTTGACCTTGGTGGTCGAAAACGGTAGTCCGCAGGATTCTATTGGCATAAGTTACTGGCCCGGCAACGAACATGTCCTGCACAGCAACAATGCTTTGTGCATCGGTACGGACAATCAGTGATTGAGGAAGGAGCGTGTCGGTTTTTTCAAAAACTAAGGAAAAATGGGATTGGCTTTTGCCAGAAACCAAACAGCTTATTATCAGGATAAATATTGAAAAACAAGATTTCATTTGTTTGGGGTTAAAAATGATCAAATCCTTAATTCCTTTTAATCCAATGCTAATTTCAAATATCAAATATCGTATTTCGTCAATCAAATTTGCCTGTTATCTTTTATTTAGCGAATACCCCCGATGAAAGGTACCGATCTCCTCGATCACAAACAATACACACCACCACGCCCGTCTCCAACGTTTCCGCCAGTTTCGCGGCCGCAGCCACGGCGCCGCCGCTGCTTACACCCGCGAACACGGCGTCTTCTTTTGCAAGGCGGCGCATCATGGCGAGGGCCTCTTTTTCTGACACGTCGATCACCCGGTCCACCCGCGACGGTTCAAAAATTTTGGGCAAATATTCGGGTGTCCAGCGCCGGATGCCGGGGATGTTGGAGCCTTCTACGGGTTGTACACCCACGATTTGCACCTCCGGATTTTGTTCTTTTAAATACCTCGACACACCCATGATGGTGCCGGTGGTGCCCATGGAGGATACAAAATGGGTGACCCGGCCGGCCGTGTCGCGCCAAATTTCCGGTCCCGTGCTGTTGTAATGCGCACCCCAGTTGTCCGGATTGGCAAACTGGTTCAGCATAAGGAAGCCGCCGCCGGCCACCATCTCGTCGGCCAGTTCGCGGGAGTACTCGATGCCACCTTTGGACGCCGGCGTGAGAATCACTTCCGCCCCATAAGCTTCCATGGTTTGAACCCGTTCGGCCGTGGAGTTGTCGGGCATAAGCAACGTTATCTCGATGTTGAAAAGCCGTGCCATCATGGCCAAAGCGATGCCCGTATTCCCGCTCGTGGCCTCGATAAGCCGAATACCCGGTTTGATTTCCCCGCGATCCAGCGCGCCTTTGATCATGCCGTAGGCCGCGCGGTCTTTTACGCTGCCGCCCGGATTTTGGCCTTCCAGTTTTCCAAATACACGCACCCCCGGTTTGTTGATCACGTGGCGGAGTTCCACCAGGGGTGTGTTGCCGATCACTCGGCTTATGTCGAATACGTTGCTGTTCATCGAAAAAAGCGGTTTGGTATTAAAAATGTTCTTTACTTTGCAGACATGTTGGTTATGCCAACAAGCAAAAACAAAATCAACGCCTGCAAGGCAAAGAAACGCAGCTATGAAGACACTACAATCGTTTTTCCACTTTTGTTCCGGCGTCGACGAGCGCTTGCTCGAACAATGCCCCACCGACCGCCAAAAATATGCCGGAATCGGCGCCACGGTTTTTTTTACCGGCGTTTTTGCCTTTTTTTCCTCCGCTTATGCCTTGTACACCGTGTTCGATTCGGTTTGGGCTTCCATCGGGTTCGGACTCGTGTGGGGCGCCATGATTTTCAACCTCGACCGCTACATCGTGATGAGTATGAAACGCACCGGCGCATGGTGGCGCGACCTGCTCGTCGCCACGCCCCGACTCTTCCTCGCACTCCTGCTCGCACTCGTGATCTCCAAACCGCTGGAGATGAAAATTTTTGAAAAAGAAATCAACGCCGAGCTGGTGGTGATGGAACAGGAGGTTTTTAAAACCCAGGAGGACAAGGTAAAGGTGCGTTACCAGGGCCAAATCGATTCCATAAGCAACGACATCGCGGGTTTAAAAGCCATCATCGCTGCCAAAACGACCGACCGCAACAACATGGTGCAACAGGCCCTGCAGGAAGCCGACGGCACCGGCGGCTCCAAAATGCGCAACCTGGGCCCCATTTACAAAGCCAAAAAAGCGCAGGCCGACCAGGCACAGGCAGAGCTTGATGCCCTGCTCGCCCTGCACTTGCCAGCCATTACCACCAAAGAAGCCGCCAAACAGGATGTTATCGTAAAACAACAAAACGACGTCGCCAGTCTGGAACGCGGCGCTTACGGCGGTCTCGCGTCGCGCATGGAGGCCCTTTCACGCCTGACCACAGGAAGCCAGGCCATCATGCTGGCCAGTATTTTTATTACCCTGCTTTTCGTCGCCATCGAGACGGCGCCCATTTTTGTAAAACTGATCGCCTACCGGAGTCCGTACGACTACCTCCTGCACGACACCGAGCATGTGTTCGAAATGGACAACCTCGAAAAAGTTACCCTGCGCAACAACGGCGCCCAACAACGTGTACGTTTCGATACCGAAACGGGCGAGTTTGCCCTGAAAGAACGTATCCAGGCCGAAAATGCGCTCACGAGCCATAAGGTGCAGGAGCAGTTGGAGGCGTTGAAAAAATCGGGCGGTTCCTGGAAATGGGGAAGCGCGTTTCAATAAAATTGACCACATTAGGCACATAAGTTTACTAAGGCACATTAGAAAACATCTCTAATGTGCCTTAGTAAACTTATGTGCCTAA